>JAYQEA010000112.1:0-12720 GCA_038138625.1 Roseivivax sp. | reverse complement strand
CCCTTTTCCCAGTTCGTGACCATGTCACATAGAATATCAAAAGCAGCTCGCGTTGCGCCAACGTCAGCGACGCCTCTGCCGGCGATATCGAAAGCCGTGCCATGTGCGGGCGTAGCCACAGGAATGGGCAGCCCACCCTGCACGGTGACACCCCGATCAAAACCTAACAGCTTTAACGCAATCTGGCCTTGATCGTGATACATCGTCACAACAGCGTCGATCTCTTTCGCAACCGCCTTGAGAAACACCGTGTCGGACGGCCAAGGTCCGTCGACGGCCATTTGAGTTTCGGCCAGTTTTTGCACGGCCGGTATCAGAATGTCGATTTCCTCTGAACCGAAATTTCCATTGTCACCGGCATGCGGATTTAATGCTGCAACAGAGATCCGAGGCCGCGCCAGCCCGGATCGACGCAATACAGTATCAATCAGGTAGACAGCCTCATGCACGCGCTCTTCCGAAATCACATCCGCAACGTCGCGAAGCGGAATGTGGCTTGTCACGCGGCTGGTCCACATTCCGTCCAGTGTATTCAGTTCGGAAATGTAAGTTGTAACGCCCAACTTCTCGGCCATGTAATGCAGTTCATCATCATGGCCCAAACCACCAAGGTGCAAAGACGCCTTGTTGAAAGGCGCAAACAAAAATCCGTCGATCACCCCGTCTTGCGTCAAGGCCATGGCCGCATCCAGCGTTCGAAGGGCCGAGATCCCCCCCTCTTTGGTAACCTCTGCCGGGCGAATATCGTCAGGATCCACGGTCTGCATCGCATGCAAGGCGCGACGCGGCTTTGACACCCAATCTTCAGCGCGCGCATCCACTGGCGTCATTGTGATTGTGGTTCCAGCGATCGTCGCACCTGCCTCAAAAATATGTGCGTCCCCAATGAGCAAAATATCTGCCATTGCATCCACTGCGTCGTCAGCAAGAAGTTTGGCAATCAATTCCGGCCCGATACCGCTTGGATCGCCAGGGATAATACCGATTTTAGGTTTCATCGCTTGAGGCCCTGATGTGATGAAGGTTACGGATTGTGCTTTCGAGGTGCTGTCGCATTTCATGGGATGTGCGCGGACCATTTCGTGCGATGAGAGATTTGGTGATCGCGTCATGCTCTGCCAGCGTGTTTTCACGCCGATCCTGCTGTCTGGAAGACATAAAGCGTGACCGCCACAAACGCGCGTTATACTGCTTATGAGTCGCGGCCAGCGGCGCATTTTTCGCAGCCTCCACGATCCTCGCATGAAACGCCATGTCGAGATGAAAAAAGGCAAGCGGCGTTGCGTCATCCTGCAGAGTGTGCATCGATAGGCTGAGCGCACGAATTTCGTCAAGATCTGCCTCATCCGCAGCCTTGCAGGCCAGGTCCCCTGCCAATCCTTCCAAAGCGCTTAGCACCTCAATGTTCTGGGTGATCTCTTCTAAAGATGGATCGGCAATCCGCGGACGGCGCGTGGGACCATATTCAATCAAGCCTTCGGTTTCGAGAATACGCAGCGCATCTTTCAGGGGTGTCCTGCTAATCCCCAAGCCCTCCGCCAGATCACGCTCGGGAACTGGCGTGCCAGGGGCAAGTTTTTCAAGCAAAATCAGTTCACGCAGGGTGTCCGCAGCCTCTGCACTCAATGAGCGGCGCTCGGGTACCGAAGCCCCCTTGCTGACAATAGAGACGAGGCTTTGATGCGGTTTGCTCATTTTGCCCACCTTAGGATCAGGGGGTCCAGAGGGCGTAAATGGTCGATAAGCTCGCTGCGTGTTGGCGCAGGTAACGGTGCAATGGGATGCCGGCAGAAAGCAGAGTGTATCACGTGGCCTTCAACCAGCGCCTCTTTTGTTGCACGGAACCCGCATTGACGGTTTTCGTGGTTTATCACTGGTAGGACCCTCCCATAGGCGGTCTTGGCAGAAACGCGGTCCCCGTTCAAATGGTCATAAATGATGGGCTTGATGAGATCGGGGATCAAGGCCGATGTCATGGAACCGGTGGCCCCGGCATCCAGATCCGCAAGCAATGTGATCGCCTCTTCCCCGTCAAAGGGACCTTCGATGGTATCGCCGCCCTGCGCGATCAATCCTCTGAGTTTGGAGGCCGTGCCCGGGCATTCAATCTTAAATAACTTCAGCATTTCGATCTCGCGCGCCATACGCACAAGCAAGGGAACGGACAGATCCACCCCTGAAAGAGGCGCATCCTGCAACATGATCGGGATACCGACCTCGCCCACGCGCGCGAATTGTTCAAAGGTTTGCTCGGGCGTCCCCTTTAACAAAGCCCCGTGATAGGGAGCCATCATCATGACGACAGACGCCCCGAGATCTTTGGCTTGGACTGCCCGCTCTACAACGATTTCGGTTGCAAAATGACTGACCGTGACGATGACAGGCACCCTGCCATCAACATGTGCAAGGCATAACCTGGTCAGGGTGTCACGTTCCGCATCCGAGATCAGGAACTGTTCCGAGAAGTTGGCCAGAATACAAATGCCATCGACCCCTTGATCAATCATCAGATCAAGAACCCGTTTCATACCGTCAAGATCCAGCGTTCCGTCATCCTTAAACGGCGTTGGTGCCACCGGCCAAATTCCACTATAAGGTCTCATTCTATGATCTCAAAGTTATGCACATGTTCGTTGGTGATCTCGATACCGAGGCCCGGCAGATTATCGTCCAACTGCAGGTAGCCATCTACGGCATCAGGGTCGCCTTTGAAGATGTAGTAAAAAAGCTCATTGCCGACTTCTACATCGAAAACGGGGAAGTATTCGCTGATCGGACAATTCACGTTTGCCATGGTCAGGTGGTAGTTATGCATCTGGCCCGCATGCGGGATTACCGGAATCTGAAACGCTTCGGCGACGGCATTGATTTTCTGCGCAGCGGTGATGCCGCCGACACGATTGGTGTCGTATTGCAACACGCTGACCGCCCCTTTTCGAAGAAGGTCCGCACAGCCAATCAGACCAAATTCGTGCTCGCCACCAGAAATCGGAATAGGCCCCTTGTTGAGTTCGGCGTATCCATGCACATCCTCGGCGATCACGGGCTCTTCCAGCCACCGCGGTTCAAACTTTTCCAGTTTGGGAAGCATACGGCGCGTATAGTCAAGGTTCCATCCCATGTAGGCCTCAAGCATCAGATCCTTGTCGTATCCGATGACCTCACGCACGGCCTCGACGCGTTTCAGATTCTCGCGCATTCCGGCCATGCCGTCTTTGGGACCATATCCAAAGCGGGATTTAAAAGCCTGATAACCGTTCTTCATAGCCTCTTCGGCTTCGGCCTGCATAACCTCGATCGGACCGGCATAAAGCTTTGAATAATAGACCGGTATCTTGTCCTTGGTGCGTCCGCCCAAAAGCTTGAACACCGGCTTGCCAGACAATTTCCCCATCAAGTCCCAGATGGCAATATCAATGGCCGAAATCGCCGTCATGCCGATGCCCTTACGCCCCCAAGCATGCGTGCGCCGGTACATTTTCTCCCAAAGATAGGCATAGTCAAAAGGGTCATGGCCGATCACCAATGGCGCATACCAGTCATCGATTGCCTTTTTGACAACAGTTGGCGCCAAGGCCGCATTGCCGATCCCAACGGTACCGTCTTCTGTTTCAATCTCGCAGGTCAGCCACTGGTGAAACCGAAACGATGACATCGCATCACCCCGTTCGTACAACGCGTCACTGGCATTGGTACAAAAATTTCCTGTGGGGGGCACTGTCGGCCCCTTCCAATTCCAAACACGGGTACGGATTGATTTTATTTTTGTCATGACGACGCCTCGTTTGACTCAGGGCGGTTTCGTTTAAGGTAGCCAACACACAGCGGACCAAACAACGCGAGCGCTGTGGCCGCAAAGAACGCAGCACAGATCGGCCGGGTGATCATTAGCCACCATTGTTCGTCAAGCATCACCATGGATTGACCAAGACGTTGTTCCAGCATTCCCCCCAGAATCAGGCCGATGGCAAGCGGAACAACAGAAAATCCGAAAAGACGCATCAGATAGCCAAGCACGCCGGCAATCAGGGCGACCCAGACATCGAACATCGACTGGTCCAATGCATAGGCCCCAACGACCGAAAACATAAACACGCTCGGCCACAGAATCTGGGTCGGAATGAGGGTAACCCGCGCAAACAGCTTTGCTCCATACAGACCAATGACCAAAAACAGCAGGTTCACAAACAGCATCGACCAAAAAATAGCAAAGGCAAAATTCGCCTGCTCGGTAAACATGGTCGGCCCGGGGCGCAATCCATGCACCAAAAGCCCGGCAAGAATAACAGCGGCGGTTGGAGACCCGGGAATGCCAAGGGCCAGTGTCGGCACCATCGCCCCACCTGTTGCAGAGTTGTTTGCCGCCTCGGATCCGGCAATCCCTTCGGGGGCGCCCTTTCCAAACTCTTCAGGGGTCTTTGACCAGCGCTTGGCCTCGTTATATCCGATCATTGACGCGACCGTCGCGCCCTCGGCCGGCAAAATCCCGATGAACGTACCGATACCAGACGACCGCAGGATCGTTTTCCAAACCCGCTTGTAATCTTCGCGACTGGGCAGCTTGATCGCTTTCATCGTGATTGTTTCGCGCTTGTCATTGATCCGCGTGGCTTGCGCAATCAGCTCGGATATTCCGAAGACACCGATCATGACAGGCACAAATCCGATGCCCTCGTACAAATGTGGCACGTCAAAGGTGTAGCGTTTTACCGAGGTCAACAAATCGGTGCCCACGGTCGCCAAAAAAATACCCACCGCGCCTGCAATGAGGTTTCGGATAGGGGATCCACCGCCAATACTGACCAGCATGGACAGTCCGAAAACTGTAAGTGCAAAATACTCTGGCGGTGCAAAACTATAGGCCGCCCGCGCCAATAAGGGTGCCGATAACATCAGGACGAAAACGCTCAGAACACCACCAATGGTCGAAGAGACCACGGCGAGGCCAAGCGCCCTGCCCGCTTCTCCGCGAATGGCCATGGGATACCCGTCAAGGCACGTCGTTGCACTTGCCGATGTTCCCGGCGTGTTGATCAAGATTGCTGTTATCGCACCGGCAAAGGTTGCCGAGCAATAAATCGCCGTCAGGATCGAAATTGCGGCGACGGGTTCCATCGTCAGTGTAAACGGCAATAACAGCGCGGCGCCGGTCGTCGCGTTCAGCCCCGGCAAAGCGCCGATCACAACGCCCCCAAGCGTCGCACACAGCAGTAAAAGGATCAGGTTCAGATCCCCAAGTGCCATCAATCCTGCCCAAAACGGTTCCATCAGCCGTACCACATGTTTGTCAAAAGACCGCGCGGAAACCGCACCTTGAAGCCCAGATCAAAAATGAAAAAGATGACAACAGGCATGACCAACCCCACCAAGCCCAAGGCAAAAATTCGACGCTCGCCCCATGCAAATGACAGCGCAGCAGCAAACACACCAAGCGCAAGGAACAAATCAATCTGGACGATTAGTACAAACATCCCAACCAAAGCGACTGTTAAAAAGGTCTGCCGCGACACGCGTTCCTGAATTTTGACCGGATCAAACCATGCCATCAGCAATGACAAAAAGATGATCAGACCACAAATTAGCCGCGGAAAGTCCGAGGGCTGGATGCCTCTTTTCAAAATCGGTGGCATCTTCTTGAAGGTGGTCGAGATATAGATCGCCACAACCGCAAACAAGATCAGTGCGACAGGGACCAGCCAGCGGACCAGACGTTCGGATTTTTCAGAGGAAAGGTTCATGATCTACCCAAGTGTGTGCGGAGCCACGATGCGCGGCTCCGCATAGGAAATGGTTTTATTCGATGAAGCCCAGCTCTTTCAGAGCTGTCTGCATGTCGTTGACCATTACGGAAAGCTGGCTACCCCATTCGTCAGATCCAACAACTGACGTGCTGTCCAGTCCAACGGATGTCAGAAAACCCTGGTAGACGCCGTGTCCCATGGCCTTCATCAGCGACGCTTCGATTTTTTCTGCAATGTCATCTGGTGTGTCGGCATGTACCACAAATCCGCGAACAGTCGAGAAGCTGACAGGAATTCCCATCTCTTCCGCTGTGGAGACATCCGGCAATGCCGACATCCGCTCTGGCGCAAGCACGACGATCGGGCATACATCGCCGGACTCGATCTGGCTGCCTGCTTCGGCGAGGTTCAGAACTGCCGCATCAACAGCACCCGCAACAAGCTGCGTGGCCAGCTCGCCACCACCATCAAAGGGCAGAATTTTTGGCGTCAACATGCCACCTTTGGTGGTGAACATAAATGCTGACACGTCATCAATATTCCCAAGATGGGTTGTGCCATACGTGATCGGAGCTTCTTTCTGTTTTGCAACGAAATCGGCGGCACTGTCATAGGCACCACAGCGCACCATCAGGATCTGCGGATCATCTGTGCCACGCGCGATTGGACGGATATCGTCCAGCGTCATGTCCGTTTCGCCTTTTGCCAAGGTGGCTGCATGGCCAATGGTGAACGTCAAAATGCTGTACCCGTCTGCTGGCACGCTGAGATAATGGTCCATCGCGACCGCGCCGCCACCGCCACGCTTGTTGACCACAACCATATCTGTACCCAGTTCACGACGGGCGCGCAGCATCATCATTCTGGTAGTGACGTCAGTCCCGCCACCGTTACCGGCATGCGTGATCACCTCGATGGTCTTTTCTGGATATTCTTGGGCGCCAGCCGCACCCGCTAAAAGAGCAACAGCCGCAACAGCTGCGCCCATAATACGGAATTTCATGGTATCCTCCCTTATGTGTAGCAAGCCATATCTCGGCTCGCCTAAACGATATTTGGCATACCAAATTCCAACCGTCAAGTTTCACTTGATGACAGATAATCCGCGCCACAGAACCGTGGCCTGCAAACAAATCAAACGACCGAAACGAAAACATACCTGCATTGCCACAGTCATATGAAAAGTCCGACAATACAGGCTTTTGAAGCCCTTTAGGACACATGGAAAACCGACAGATTTCCCGATGTTCCGCCGGCCATGGACCAAATTCGGTCAGTCCCAAAATCGTAACCGGGAGCCATGCAATCCTTAACTCGAAGGAAAGGGGACGAATCCCTTTGGCAAATGAAAGTATATACGGACAATGACGCCTGAAATTGAGGCACGGCAAACGCACCAGAGCCTAAATCCGTAAGAAATCCGCAACGCTATGCGACTATGTCTTGCACAAAAAAGACCATCCAACCGGTCGATCCTCGATCAGATCCCAGCTTTGTCATTGGCACCAGGCAACCCAGCGATCCCAGTGCAATGATCATTGCCAGGATCAAGAATGGCGATTGCGGCGGGCCCGCAGTACCGAATTAAAACTATGGAGTGCACGGTCTGAGTGCTTTGGTTTGATTGTTACGATTTATGACCACAGAAAACCGTCGCACTCTTCCACGGCCCGGACCCGTACTGCGCCCGCCAAAACCGCGCAGATTTAGACGCCAGCAAGCCACAAAAGCACAACACCCAAGGCGGTACAGCCCAAACCAATCATGCGCCGCTTTTCTAATGTTGTTGCACGCAACGCTTGCAACATGTGTTCCACAAGCGAAGGGGCCAGCGCGTAGACCAGCCCCTCAGCAATCAATACATAGGCAATCGCCCGGACGAGGTCCATTACCGTGATGACCCTTCTGGGTCCTGCAAGTAATCAAAGAACGGACTATCCGGCGAGATTACCATTGTCGAGTTACCCTCTTTCAAAGCACGCTCATACGCGCTCAGCGATCGATAGAACTCAAAAAACTCGACATCAGCGCCAAAGGCTTTTGCGAAAATGCTGTTTCGTGTGGCGTCCGCCTCACCGCGGATAATTTCGGACTGTCGCCGCGCGTCAGACACGATCTCGACCTGCGTTCTGTCAGCCTGTGCTCGCACACGCTGCGCCGCTTCGTTCCCGCGCGCGATTTCATCGGCCGCCTCACGCTGACGTTCCGCAGCCATCCTGTCATACGTCGCCTGTAGGTTGCCATCGGGCAGGTCTGTCCGCTTTAGGCGCACGTCGATGATCTGCAAACCGAGGCCTTCTGCATCGGACCGCGCCGAATCCCGGATCCGTGCCATAAGCGCCGCACGATCAGAACTAAGGATTTCCCCGGATGTCACAGAACCTAGGATTTCCCGCGTCCGCGCATTTAGGATCGAATCCAACCGACGTCCTGCGATATCTTCGGACATCACACCCGACGCACCGGTTGCCTCGCGGAACTGTTCAACGTCGACGATGCGATACCGCGCAAAGGCATCCACAACCAAACGCCGGTCATCCAGAGGTGTCACTTCCAGCGGCTGGACATCGCGGCTGAGAATACGGTCATCGTAAAGAGCGACCTCTTCGACGAACGGAATTTTAAAGTACAAACCCGGATCTTCTTTGACAGCCGTGACGCGTCCAAAGCGAAGTTTCATCGCTTTTTGCCGTTCATCGACAATATAGACGGACAGATAAAGCCCACCGACGATTGCGATCAACAGCACAATGAGAAAGTTGCTACGCATGACCATTAGTTCGACCCCTTGCGCAATTCATTTAGCGGAAGATACGGCACAATACCGCCGTCTCCGCCAACACCGTTTTCGATGATGACCTTATCAACACGACCCAGCACCATTTCCATTGTTTCAAGATACAAGCGTGTGCGGGTCACATCGGGCGCTTTGGAGTATTCTTCCAAAACAGATGTAAAGCGCGCGGCCTCACCCTCAGCTTCGTTGACCACCCGTGCACGATAGGCCTCTGCCTCCTCGAGCACCTGAGCGCCTTCACCACGTGCAGCAGCAACCACACGATTGGCGTAGGCGTCAGCCTCTTTTTCAAGTCGGTCGCGTTGCTGTTCAGCAGACTGAACCGCGAGGAATTCGTCAATGACCTGATCGGGTGGATCTGCACGGGTAAAGTTCACACGTACAATGTTGACACCACTATCGTAACTATCGAGCGTGGTCTGGATCAATTCTTTCAGGCGCGTCGCGATGGATTCGCGATCCCGGTTCAAAATGGGCGCCAGTTCAGACTGCGCAATGATTTCGCGCATCGCCGATTCCGATACCGCCGAAATTGTCAGCTCGGGTTCGGCAAGGTTGAACAGGTACTTCGCGGGATCATTGATGTTCCAGACAACCTGAAAATCAATATCAACAATGTTGTCATCACCGGTCAGCATCAGACCCTGTTCTGATCGCCGGCTTGCGGAATTGGCGACCCCGATATCGACCGTGCGCTCGCTTGTAACAGCCACGATTTCACGCGTCTCCAATGGCCAAGGTGCAAATCTCAAGCCCTCGTCACGTGTGCCAACATACCGACCAAGAAACAATTCAACGGATTGCTCAAAGTTCTGCACTCTGTAAAAACTGCCAAACAGCCATGTTAAGACCACCGCAGCGACCGCAATCAAAACGATCAAACGGTTCGGCAGTCCCGGGCCGGTGCCACCAGTGCCGCCGGGGCCACCCGGACCACCGCGGCCGCCGATGATACCTTTCAGACGTTCCTGGCCTTTTTTAACCAATTCGTCGATTTCGGGGATCTGGTTCGGATCTTGGCCGGGCCCCCGGCCACCGCCGTTGTTACCACTGCCGTTCGGGCCACCGCGGTTGCCGCCATTGCCGCCGCCCCCTCCCCAGGGGCCGCCATTATTTCCTGCCATAAGGTGCATGCTCCTTTTTGCATTCTGCGCCGGCCGCATGGGACCGGCACCGGACCGGGGCAACGCCCGGCTTATTCAGTAAGTTGTGATTGCGCGCCGCAAAATCAAGATGTTCCTTGGGGCGTGCGCATCGTGACGATTTCCTCGGACATAGTAGGGTGAACAGCGACAGTGCGGTCGAAATCTTCTTTGGTTGCGCCCATTTTGACCGCAATGCCTGCAAGCTGGATCATCTCGCCGGCGTGTGGCGCGACAATATGACAGCCCAGGACACGACGCGACGCTTTCGACACAACCAGCTTCATCATAACCCGATCCGGTCGTCCGGCAAAACTGGTCTGCATAGGCTTGAATGTTGTGCGATATATCTCGATGTCTTCTTGTACACGCGCGTCCTGTTCGCTCAGGCCCACCGTTCCCATTTCAGGCTGCGTAAAAACCGCCGATGGAATAAGAGCGTGATCCACCGGTGTGGGATTTCCTTTGAACACAGTCTCGACAAAGGCCATCCCTTCGCGGATCGCGACCGGCGTCAGATTGACACGATTGGTGACATCTCCAATCGCATAAATTGATGGAACGGCTGTCTGGCTGAAATCATCAACCGCTACTGCACCGGACTGGTCAAGCGCCACGCCCAAAAGATCAAGCCCCAGCCCATCCGTGTTGGGACTACGCCCGGTCGCAAACAGGACTGCGTCGTAGGTGCTGGTATTGCCCTGTGTGTCCGTGGCCAAGATAGCTGTTCCATCGCGCTGAAGACTGACGACGTTGCGGTTGACCCTGAGGTCTATGCCACGCTCGCGCATCCCATCTGCAATCACGTTGCGTGCATCATCGTCAAACCCGCGCAATATCTGCGCACCCCGATACATTTGTGTCACCCTTGCGCCGAGGCCATTCAGGATGCCTGCAAATTCACAGGCAATGTAGCCGCCACCGATAATGAGCAACCGTCGAGGTATCGCGGCTATATCGAACACATCATCCGACACCATGCCAAGCTCGGCACCCGGAATTTCAGGGCGTACTGGACGTCCACCTGTCGCCACAAGAATATGTTTGGCCGTTTTGGTGGTCCCATCGGCCAGCGTGACCTCATGCGGGCCGGAAACCGTTGCCCGTTGATCGAAGGTCGTGACACCCGAATTGGCCAGAAGAGAGCGGTAAATGCGTTCCAGCCTGTCTAGCTCGGCGCGCATATGCGTTTGAAACCCGATCCAATCAAAGTCACTTTCACCAAAGTTCCATCCATAGGCCTGCGCGGTTTGCACAGTGTCTGCGTATTCGCTTGCAAACACCATGAGCTTTTTGGGAACGCACCCTCGGATGACACATGTCCCGCCATAACGGCTTTCTTCCGCCAACCCGACCTTAACCCCCAGCTCCCCTGACGCCACACGCGCTGCACGCACACCGCCGGATCCACCACCAATGACAAACAGATCAAAGTCAAAGTCGCTCATGACCCAAAGGTCCTTTCAGAATATTTACACCGCGACATATCACACAGGATAGGCCGGATGGAAAGACATGCAGAGCATACCAAACGCAGCAGAGTACGTCTTGCCAGAATCCGGGTCTGCAAGCCCGGCGTAGCATCGGGCACGGGACGGCAAGGAACTTTTCGGGTGCGACCAAGGGTACCTGTAAAAACCGCGCCGTACGACCACGCTGAACGGCTTGTCCTTAACCAAGGCCAAAACCAATTTATCTAAGAAAATCTTGGTGATGAGCACTGCCCTTCGCCCATCCAGTCCGACGGTTCGGGCGACGTCACGGGGCCTTAGGTCAAGTCAGAAAAAATATTACCATCGTTTCCCAGACTAATCTGCTCTTCGGTGATCGTACCTTCCTTGATGTCGCGCAATTCCACGCGCCCATCAGGATTGCCGATAATCACAAGATCGCAAATGTCGACGAACAGTCCGTTTTCGACCACACCCGGCATCTGGTTCAAAACCATCGCCAACTGCCGCGCGTTTCCGATCCTGTTGAGGTGCAGATCGATAATAAAATTCCCTTCATCGGTCACAAAAGGCGTGTCACCGCTCATTCGCAAAGCAGACGATCGCCCCATGACTTCCATAGAAATAAGGGTTTCTTCGATCAAGGCTTGGGTCGTACGCCATCCGAACGGAATTACCTCGCACGGCAAGGGAAAAGCGCCGAGAGTTTCGACTTCTTTCGTGGCATCGGTTATAACCACCATCTCATCACTGGCAGTGGCGACGATTTTTTCTTGCAAAAGCGCGCCACCCCCCCCTTTTATTAGGTTGAGCTCCGGGTCAAATTCATCAGCACCATCAATCGTTAAATCCAGCCAGCGTGCCTCATCCAACGAAATTGTGGAAATGCCCACCTGCGCAGCCAGTTCGCGGGTCCGGGTGGATGTCGGAACACATTTCACCCGCAAATTCTCGTCCCGAATCCGATCACCCAACACACGGACAAACCAAGCCGCCGTTGACCCCGTACCCAAGCCAACCCGCATTCCGTCCTCTACCAAGGCCGCAGCCCGCCGAGCTGCCGCGTATTTCGACCAATCGGAAGGCGACAATTTATTGGTCATTTCCCAAGCTCCAAACCAGCGCATCGCCGAAGTATATTTTCTGCCCCTTACAAGGCCACAATACAGATCAAACGTCCACACCAAACGCATCAAAGATGCACTTTACTGTTAATATGAGCAAGGTATGAATTTTTTCGTTAATTAGCATTTTTTCGCTCATTCCGTCGTTTCTGCGACACTAATGTTTTGTCAGTTCGGCTATTTCACGGTGCGCAACATGGATGCGAGGCAGGAATGTTTCTTTCGGTATTCGATATGTTCAAGATCGGCATCGGCCCATCATCATCTCATACAATGGGGCCTATGCTGGCCGGTGCGAGGTTTCTCGACCATCTGCGCAACTTACCTTTTGAGGTGGCAGGCGTGACCGCACGATTGCATGGATCTCTTGCGCATCCTGGAATTGGCCACGCGACAGATCGGGCGACAATATTGGGTCTGGCAGGAGTTGTCCCGCACAACTACGACGCAGAAAAAGCCGCTAAA
>JAYQEA010000111.1:8470-12856 GCA_038138625.1 Roseivivax sp. | reverse complement strand
GCATAGGACCGACCCAGTTCATCACGCACCGGTTCGCGCGGGGCCGCTACAACCTCAGGGGCGGATTCGATACCGGCGACTGCGCCGAGGTCTTCCAACGAAGTGATTTGATCAGACATTAGTTCGCCACCCGGGTGTTCTTGGGATTCATTGCCTTGACGTCCAATACTTCGGGCGTCTGCGCTTCATGCGGATGCTCTGCACCAGCATAAACGCGCAAGTTTGTCATAAGCTGACGTGACAGACGGTTGCCTGGCAGCATGCGCTTGACCGCAAGGGTGACTACACGCTCGGGGTGCGCCCCTTCCAGAATTTGTTGCTTTGTGCGCGATTTGATACCGCCGGGATGGCCGGTATGCCAGTAGTGACGCTCTTGGCGCTTTTTACCCGTGAGTTGCACCTTGTCGGCATTAACGACAATGACATTGTCGCCTGTGTCCATATGAGGTGTGAACGAGGGCTTGTGCTTGCCACGCAGACGCGTGGCCACGATCGATGCTAAACGGCCCAGAACAACACCTTCGGCGTCGATCACGATCCATTTTTTATCGATGTCTGCCGGGGTCGCAGAAAAAGTTTTCATCGGAAAAGGCTACCTATGTCTTGTGCCAGACAGACGACACATAATGCCTCTGCCAATCATTGATGCGTTATACAAGCATGTTCTGCATGGTCAAGGCAGTACTATTCATTTTTATAACATGAAATCAGATACTTATAAAATAGGTATCTTTATACCCCAAAAATTTTGCATGCATTCTGCGCAATAATCAGCACCCAATATCGCCTCGTTCTAATTTGGATATCCTGCTGTTTTGCTCAAAACCGGCACCACTTTGCACTCCCCAAAAAATAATCTGCACATCTGTCATCGGGGCGCATAGACGCGACGGCTTCAAACACTTTTGCAGTCAAAACAGGAGCAGCTTAAAATATGCCCCTAGAAAACGCGGCTGCGCACCAGCGAATGTTATTGAGAGCAGGTAGGCCTGTAACCGCTAAAAACAATTGGATATCTGACACTTCAATCCTGTAAATATGGTAGCAATAATATCCACGCTTGCATACCTCCGCAGCTTCCGTGATACCCACAATATGACCAGATTTACCGATAGCCACTGCCACCTCGATTTTCCGGACTTTGACGGCATCATTCCAGATATTGTCGCGCGCGCCGCGCGTGCGGGCGTGCATCGAATGGTCACAATTTGCACGCGGTTAAGGAACGAACCCAAAGTTCGCGTACTTGCCGAGGGGCACACAAATATCTTTTATGCTGCGGGCACGCACCCAATGAGCGCTGCAGAAGAACCCCTGGCCAGTGTTGATGAACTGGTAAGTCTTGCCCAACATCCAAAGTTTGTAGCCATCGGTGAAACTGGTCTGGACTATCATTACACAGCTGACAGCGCCGAGATTCAGCGCAAATCCTTATCCATTCATATCGAGGCTGCACAGGAAACCGGGCTACCACTGATCATTCATGCCAGGTCCGCAGATGACGACATGGCCCGAATACTGGCAGAAACCTACCGTATCCGGCCTTATACATGTGTCATGCATTGCTTTTCGTCATCGCCAGAGCTTGCACAGACAGCTTTGGATTTGGGGTTTTATTTATCTGCATCGGGCATCGCTGCCTTTCCGAAATCACACGCACTTCGCAGTATTTTTGCAAGCGCGCCAAAAGACAGGCTTCTGATAGAAACAGACAGCCCGTATCTTGCACCCCCACCTCATCGTGGCAAACGCAACGAGCCGGCTTATGTTGCCCTGACTGCAGAGATTCTAGCCAATGCCCTAGAGGTGGACTTGGACAGCTTTGCAGCACAAACAGAAGCAAACTTTGATAGGCTGTTTACGAAGGCTGCAGCTTTTGAGGCACCATTATGAGCCAACTCCGCTGTACAATTCTAGGGTGTGGCAGTTCGGGCGGTGTCCCGCGGATAGGGGGACATTGGGGCGATTGCGATCCTAACAACCCCCGTAATCGACGCCGCAGATGTTCCATGCTTGTCGAGCGCAAAGGGCCGGACGGCACCACGACCGTGCTGATCGACAGCTCTCCGGATATGCGTGAACAGCTGCTGACAACGGGGACTTCCAGACTGGATGGCGTCGTTTATACGCATGGTCATGCCGATCACACCAATGGGTTGGACGACCTGCGTATGGTTGTCTTTAACATGCGCGAAAGGGTTAAAGTTTGGGCGGATACTCCAACCACAGAGTCTCTGCTCTCACGTTTCTCCTACGCTTTTGTACAACCCGAGGGCAGTCCCTATCCGCCCATTCTGGATTTGCACGCCATATCCGGTCCTGTGACAGTGGATGGCCCCGGCGGTTCAATCACCCTGACACCATTCACGGTTGAACATGGCGCGGCACCCTCTTTAGGGTTTCGTATCGGTGATCTGGCTTATCTGCCTGATGTCTCTGAAATGACGGATGAAGCATGGGCTGCGGTCACAGATCTGGATATCTGGATATTGGATTGTCTGCGGCGCACCCCCCATCCGACGCATGCCCATATGGAAAAGTCGCTGGAGTGGATCGCCAAAGCAAAGCCACGCAGGGCAATACTAACCAATATGCATATCGACCTTGATCACGACACGGTCATGGCCGAAACCCCAAACCATGTTCAGCCCGCCTATGATGGCATGGTGCTGCAAACCGATTACTGACCGCGCGTTATGCAGGCGCTTTTCGATGTTATTGGGCCGGTGTTCTTGGTCATCGGCGCGGGCTATCTGGCCGCCTGGCGCAGTATTGTAAATGAACACGGCTTTGATGCACTCATGCGCTTTGCTCAAAGCGTCGCCATACCATGTATGCTCTTCAGTGCGCTGCGGATGTTAGACTTGGGGATCATCTTCGATCCTTGGCTACTGGCAGCATTCTACACCGGTTCTATAACAGGTTTCACAATCGGGCTTTTGGGGGCGCGCTTTCTTTTCCAACGCCCGTGGGAAGATAGCATCGCCATAGGATTTTGCTGCCTTTTTGCAAACTCTGTCATGATAGGACTTGCCTTGACAGAACGGGCCTATGGTACGACGGCTCTTGGTCCAAATTATGCGATTGTCGCCCTGCATTCCCCATTTTGTTACGGCATTGGCATAACCGCAATGGAAATTTCAAGAGCGCGCGGAGGGCCCGCCCGGGATGTTATGGGCAAAGTCTTAAAGGCTATGTTCAGCAACGCGCTTATTGTTGCAATTGGACTGGGTTTTGCGTTCAATCTTCTCGACATAGCAGTACCAGTCATGATGACAGATGCTGTGGACATGCTGGCGCGGTCTGCACTGCCGGTCGCTCTGTTTGGGATGGGCGGCATCCTGTTTCGCTACAAACCTGAAGGCGATCTACGCACCATCGCGTTTATTTGCGTGATCTCGCTGGTCCTGCATCCGACGATTACATATTCTCTAGGATCCGTTTTCGCTCTGGAAACAAGTCCGTTGCGAAGCGCTGTTGTCACCGCTGCCATGGCTCCGGGCATAAATGGCTATGTATTTGCCAATATGTACGGCGTTGCGCGACGTGTTGTTGCCTCTGCAATCCTTGCCGCAACGGCAGCGAGCGTGATTACCGCATGGGTATGGCTGTCGTTGTTGCCCTAGCGTTGCCACTACAACCCTGATACGTTCTGTGTAGAATAAAATCCCCCATATCGGGATAATATTCATTCATGCGAGATCAACCTTCGGGTTTTCGAGGGAAAAGGGTGGCAATTGTTCCCGGATTTGGAAAACCCAGCTGTTGTTTTTGCACTGGCAAATCTGTTGGGGATTGCCATCATCTTTGTCGTTATCGCACGTCGATCAATTTTTGCAGGAAAAACTTTTTTTATGATCGCCATCGTGGGCACACTTTGGTGGCTGTTTGTAACCATTATGGAACTGAGCAGCGTTGGGTTAGACAACAAAGTCTTTTGGTCAAAACTTGCGTACATCTCCGTATGTTCCGTGCCATTATCTTGGACGTTTTTTTTATATGATTATTCGTTTGGCAACGCTCCTGCGAATAACCGCAGGCGATATGGGCTGATTGTCGGGATCATGGTTGCCATAATGCTTGGATCCCTGACAAACAGCCATCATTTATTATTCTATGGACAAGACACACAACTCATTGCGGACCAAGGGCACCCGTTTGTCATCTACGATCACGGTCCCATGATCCTCGTTTTTGCCAGCGTAATTTATATTGCTTTGTCGGGATCTGTTGCTGTCACAACCTATGCAGCGCTGTTTGCCGCTCAACTCTATCGCCCAATTTTTCGGGTTCTGCTGTTGGTGGCGTTGATACCCGTCGCCGGCAATATTGGGTATCTGCTGTTTGATTTTACAGTTTTCGACTTTGACCCAACGCCCTTCCTAT
>JAYQEA010000111.1:0-8460 GCA_038138625.1 Roseivivax sp. | reverse complement strand
ATTCACATTTTCCCTTGCACTTGTGACGTGGCTTATCTTTGTTATACGAACACTAGAGCTCGATAGTATTGCGAAGGAAGCTTCGTTCTTGAACACCTCTGATGCCATCTTAGCATATGATCGCCAGGGGCGTATTGCAGGCAGTAACCTAGCTGCACAGGTGCAATTACAAGAAAGCCTGCCCACAAAAGGACATAAGATTCCAGAGGATGGCCCTATCTGGAGTTATGCGAACAAGCATCTGAACGCCGCAAACCCACCGGCACCTGGAAGTATCCAAATCGACAACCGACATTTTGATATACGCCTTATACCACTGGAACGTCCGCTACATCGCGGTGACCCGATCATGGGGTGGATCTTATCTTTGCGAGATACCACAGATCTCTTGTCCCTGACGGCTGATCTACAAGGCGAAAGCCAACGGCTGCAAACGATTATGAAACACAACGCAGCAGGTATTTGCGTGATCGACAAAAATAGTCGGGTCAGTTACGCGAACGCGGTGCTTGCCAGTGTTTTAGGGTGCGAGATCCGCGACATTCTGAACACTAATTTCAGCGAAAACACCTGGAAACTGCGGGTGCGCAACCCGGACCTGACGCTGGGCATGCGCCCAAGTGCCTATGTGAGAAAATACAAGCGTAATGTTGAAGGGGCCAAAATTGAAATCACAAGGTCAGACGGACAAATTCGTATAATGACAGTGACCGCCGCGCCCCTTGATGATCACGGACGTGTCGTCGTAAGCGCCTATGATATTACGGCACAAGAATTGGCCTCTGAGGCCCTAAGAGACGCCGCGCAGCGCGCCGAAGCTGCGAACAATGCCAAATCCCAGTTTCTGGCAAATATGAGTCATGAAATTCGAACCCCGCTTAATGGTGTGTTGGGCATGGCCGAGATCCTGTCTTTCAGCGACCTCACACCAGAACAAAAACATCTTGTTTCTGCAATTCAAGCATCAGGAGACCTGTTGCTTGGCATTTTCAACAATGTGTTGGATATGGCGAAAATGGAAGCCGGACAGCTTGGACTAAGGCTTGATCCTATGCGCCCTTTGGATCTCGCAAATAGTGTAAATGCCTTGTTTTCAGCACAAGCCAGAGCCAAAAATCTAAAATTTGAAGTTAGAACACAGGGCGACTTGAAAGAGTTCCGGACAGCCGACAAGTTAAAATTAACACAAGTTATGCACAATCTTGTATCCAATGCGATCAAGTTCACATCGAAGGGTCATGTCCTTGTGCGCATCGTTCTTGAGCCTGATGGTGGGCCTTTGGAATTGACTGTTCAAGATAGCGGCATCGGAATCGACGATGCAGATTTAAATCGGGTTTTCGAAGCCTTTCAACAGGCTGATCCGTCAATTACACGCCAGTACGGCGGTGCGGGTCTTGGACTGGCAATTGTGAAAAATATGGTTGATCTGATGGGGGGGCAAATCGAGGTCATATCCGACCCCGGAGACGGCACAACTTTCTCGGTTCAAATTCCAATGTCTGCCGTCAACCCGCCCCAGATGCCTAATCTCGCTAATTAAGACGCGGTGCCTGTGCAGTTCAATTTGGTAAATCGATGATGTGAATGGTTTGTTAAAATATTCAGGTTCACAAAAATATTCAGGCAACCCGAGGCAATCGCACGCTGTACGCTTTGAAATCCACAATCTTGTTCGCAGACCGGGTCCGCGATTGAATCGTATTACGACCTGTCCAAGGCATTTTTACGGATGTCGTCTTGGATGTGGCAATGACAGAGTTCAGGAAACGTGTGTTCATGGTTTTAATCACTTCTGTTGATTGGGTGTCAGTTCATGTTGCTGTACCTACTGTCTCAAATTATTTGTTCACTTGCGATTCACGAAGCCTGCCTAAATCTTGACATAAATGTGAGCGGTTTCGTGAGGCTGGGACGTTCCGACAATTACTGTTCATATACGTTGATAAGACTGTAATTTGGCTCCAGTCACCGTATAAATTCCACCCATATCAGATCCCCTCTACAAAACGGCAACCTCTGTCTGGATGTTTATTCAGCAAAGTTCAAAACCAATGCAGTTTACCGATAACACCCCCTGCACAGCATCTGGATCGATCTGTTAAACAATAACTAAAGTAATATTTTCAGCACCTTATTCGCAAGAGTATGATCTTTATCTCCAAACAGGGTGCAAGCCCGCCGATCCTGAAGGCTACTACAAAAAAACCTTATGAGCATCGTCACCTGCGGCAGGTAGCTCGCTGTGAATAGTATAATGCGTTAAAAAAACCGAGACCGAACAAACCAGTCGGCGAAAACGGTGATTCTTAGGCATTCAAACCAAAACCACCGATAATCTCCCAAGGTGGCAGTAACAGGTGGTGATCGACCGTCTGAATGCCCAAGTTTTCGTGATAACGCAAAACGACTCGCTATACACCATGCCCAAAAAAAAGGTTGGCCACAAAATGGCCAACCATGAAACGTCTCAAACGCAGTAGGAACAAGCGCGAACGATGTCTTTGAAAATAGACTACTGAATACGCGTCAGCAAATCGTCGAGGCTTTTCTTCGCATCACCATAAAACATGCGAGTGTTTTCTTTGTAGAACAACGGATTTTCGATCCCCGAATATCCAGTGCCTTGACCACGCTTGGATACAAAGACCTGCTTGGCTTTCCAAACTTCCAGCACAGGCATACCTGCAATTGGACTGTTTGGATCCTCCTGAGCAGCCGGGTTCACGATATCGTTCGATCCAATGACGATCACAACATCCGTATCCGGGAAATCCTCGTTGATTTCGTCCATCTCGAGCACAATATCGTAAGGCACCTTGGCCTCGGCCAACAACACGTTCATGTGGCCCGGCAAACGTCCCGCGACCGGGTGAATTGCAAAACGCACATTCTTACCCTTGCCGCGTAAACGGCGGGTCAATTCAGCCACGTTTTGCTGTGCTTGGGCTACTGCCATACCGTATCCCGGAACGATTACAACGCTATCGGCGTCATCAAGTGCAGAGGCTACACCGTCTGCATCAATGGCAATCTGTTCGCCTTCAATCTCTGCCTGTTCTCCGGCAGGGCCGCCAAAGCCGCCCAATATCACGCTGACAAATGATCGGTTCATTGCCTTGCACATAATATAAGAAAGGATTGCCCCTGACGATCCAACAAGCGCACCGACAACGATCAAGAGATCATTACCAAGACTAAATCCAATCGCCGCTGCAGCCCATCCCGAATAGCTGTTCAGCATGGACACGACGACTGGCATATCCGCACCACCGATACCCATAATTAGATGGTATCCAATAAACAGCGCCATCGCTGTCAGTACGATCAGCGGCAGCATCGCGCCCGACGCCATGTACCAGACCAATGCCACCACCGAAATCGCAACGGCCGCTGCGTTCAGAATATGTCCACCGAGCAACTTGGTGGCGGCCGAAGTGACTTTACCGGCAAGCTTGCCATAGGCAACCACAGACCCGGTGAAGGTGACCGCACCAATCCATATGCCAAGTGCGGCCTCGATCTTGAGGATATTGATTTCCGCGGCACTCTTTTTCGCAACCAGCAAAGCAAACTGCCCGTCAACCTCAGATTCAGCTGCCTTCGCAGCCTCAACCAAGCCAATGGTCAAATCCGCATTAAATCCGACAAAAACCGCAGCCAAACCAACCAAAGAGTGCATGGCTGCTACCAGCTCTGGCATCTGGGTCATCTGAACCCTTTGGGCGAGTTGCATGCCTATCAGACCGCCCAAGGCGACCAAGACAATCGAAAGCCACCACATCCCAGATCCGGGGCCGATTAACGTGGCAAAAACCGCAAGGCCCATGCCAACAATTCCATACCATACTGCGCGCTTTGCACTTTCCTGTCCTGACAGTCCGCCAAGCGAAAGGATAAAAAGGATGGCTGCAACCACATAGGCCGCTGACGTAAATCCGATCATTTGTCCGACCTCTCCTTACGATTTCTGGAACATGGCGAGCATGCGACGTGTGACAAGGAACCCACCAAAAATGTTTATTCCCGCCATAAAGACCGACAGTGCAGCTAGGATGATGACCAGGCCTGATCCGGTCCCAATCTGCATCACAGCCCCCAGAATGATGATCGAAGAGATCGCATTGGTCACAGCCATCAACGGCGTATGCAAAGAATGGCTGACATTCCAGATCACCTGAAAGCCGATAAAGACCGACAGAACAAAAACAATGAAGTGCTGTATAAAGCTCGCCGGTGCCACAAGCCCCACAAGCAACATCAACAACCCGCCCACTGTAAGCATTGTCACCTGATTGCGGGTCTGCGCCTTGAAGGCGGCGATCTCGTTTGCGCGAAGCTCTTCGGCAGTCAGTTCCTTGGGCTTTTCCTGACTCTTGGCAGCGATCGCTTTGACCTTTGGTGGCGGTGGCGGAAACGTGATCTCGCCCGCGTGAGCCACTGTTGCACCGCGGATCACGTCGTCCTCCATATTGTGCACTACAACGCCGTCTTTGTCAGGCGTGAGATCTGCCAACATATGCCGGATGTTTGTGGAATACAGTGACGATGACTGCGACGCCATCCGGCTGGCAAAGTCAGTGTAGCCAACGATTGTAACGCCGTTTTCGGTCACAATCTTTTCATCAGCAACGGTGCCTTCTGCATTTCCGCCCTGTGCAGCAGCAAGGTCCACAATGACAGAACCCGGCTTCATCATGGCAATCATATCCGCCAGCCAAAGTTTTGGCGCTGGCCGATTGGGGATCAATGCCGTTGTGATGACGATATCAATATCCCCCGCGATCTCGCGGAATTTGCTCAGTTGTGCATTTCGAAACTCTTCGGACTGCACAGAGGCATATCCACCTGTTGCAGCTCCGTCCTGCGCCTGGTCTTCGAAGTCAAGGTAGACGAACTCTGCGCCCATGCTTTCAACCTGTTCGGCAACCTCGGGACGCACGTCAAACGCGTAAGTGATTGCACCCAACGACGTCGATGTCCCAATGGCAGCCAGACCAGCAACACCCGCGCCAACTACCAGCACTTTGGCCGGAGGCACCTTGCCCGCTGCGGTCACCTGACCGGTAAAAAATCGACCAAAGTTGTTGCCCGCTTCAATAACCGCGCGGTAACCCGCGATATTTGCCATGGAACTGAGAGCGTCCATTTTTTGCGCGCGGCTGATGCGGGGCACCATTTCCATGGCAATGACTGTTCCACCCGTTGCTTTGGCTTTTTCAAGACCCTCGGCGTTCCCACCGGGATTGAAAAAGCTGATCAGGGTTTTGTCGCTGTCAAGGCGCGCCAGCTCGTCATCAAGCGGCTCGCGCACTTTCGCAATAACGTCTGCGGCATCCCAAAGCGCCTCGGCGCTTGGCAAAACATCTACCCCGGCATCGAGGTAGCTTTGATCTGTAAATCCCGCGCCAGCGCCGGCACCGGCCTCGATGGCGCAGTCATGTCCCAACTTTTGGAGTTGGCGCGCGCTGTCCGGGGTCATCGCGACCCGGGCTTCGCCGTCGATCACCTCTTTTGGTGTTCCGATTTTCACGTCTACTGTCCCTCTTCTTAATCGCGAAACGGCACATGAGGGGTGCCAAAGTAACTAGGGTCTAGCCATGTGATGGGAATCGAGCAATGCGCACTTAGCGTCAAAGAGCGCGGATGTGATGCATTCGTACAACCATTATAGCTATTTGCCCCCATATTAGGCATATTTCGCGCTCATTTGCCGCTGAACGGCCAATCTCTTGGGCGGGACAAAACGTCGCTGATTTGTTTACCTACGAACCGATAGCGGTAACAACACAATACCCGACGACAAAATTTTGACAGGTTAAGGCGAATCGCCCGGGTACAGATTTATTCGCAAAAGCATTTGTGAAAGATCCACAAAGCCAAGGTGCTGCGCAGAACCAGCGTTTACGTCTCGGGTGTTGCAAAAGTGCGCAATATTTAGCCCCAACTGATTTGATTTGCACAGACATACTCTCGCGCCCCAAGGGACTGGCGGTTACCTGCTGGTTTTCCATTCGCGGGCGGCATTGCTGAAGGCGTCAAACAAAGGCCGGGATACAGGATCTTTGCTGGCCTGATATTCCGCGTGCCACTGAACAGATAACGCAAAGCCCGCCGCCCCTTTGACGTAGATCGCCTCGGGCGTGCCATCGGGTGCATAGCCATCAATTACAATGCGCGGACCGGGTTCTTTTATACCTTGACCGTGCAATGTATTGGTCATCACCTCCTGAGCCCCGATCACTTTGTGAAAGACGCCGTCTTTTTGAAACGTCACCGCATGGCGGAGGGCAAACTTTTCTTCGAGGGTGCCATCGGGGGGCATCCGATGGTTCATGCGCCCCGGAAGATCCCGAATTTCTGGATAGAGGGAACCACCCATTGCCACGTTCACCTCTTGAAACCCGCGGCATATCCCCAAAAAGGGTTGCCCCCGCTCCACGCAGGCTCTGACCAGGGGTAGGGCAACGCCATCTCGAGCGCGATCAAAAGTGCCATGCGCTTCGGTTTCCGGTTCACCGTATTCCTCCGGATGAACGTTGGGACGCCCACCGGTCAAAAGAAATCCATCGCATATTTCAAGTAATTCGGCGATATTTATCAGTCCAGGCATAGACGGCAGGATAAGTGGAATCGCATCCATAGCCCCGGCCACTGCCTCGATGTTCATTTCTCCGGCCGCCTGCGCAGGATACTGATCATTAATCAGGTAATGATTGCCGATTATACCAATGACGGGCCTTTTCATATGCTATGCCTTTTCGATCAGTGCTCGAAGCGGATGTAGACGACCTTACGCGGAGCTTCAAATAGATCCGCCAGCCGAACATCACATACTTCTTACAAAATTGTCGAAATCCAGCAAGCTACAAAGCCGGGGTCATAAAAATCAGGGTTCTCCGGTCAAACCCACTGCCTCAATTCCAGCCAAGCCCACAATCGCGTCATTATCAGAGGTATCGCCCGTTACCCCTACCGCACCAACGACCTGTCCACGTTGATTGCGCACAAGGATGCCACCCGGAACAGGAACCACCGCACCACCGAAGGCTCCGTTTACGGCTTGCATAAAATAAGCCTGAGCCTCGGCACGCGCCATTTGGGCCTGCCCCGCCATTCCCAGCATCACGGCTCCATAGGCTTTCCCGTGGGCAATCTGGAACCGCCCAGGCGCGGCCCCATCCGCCCGTTCGAATGCAAGAATATTGCCGCCATCATCCAAAACGATCACAGAAAGAGGCTTAAGGTCCATTTCTGCACCTTTCAACATGCACTGACGAATGAGCGCGCGCGCCTTGCGCAGTGGTATGTTAGCCATGAGAGCCTTCTTTCCTAAATTTGTGTGCATGCTGCGCCGCACTAAGCGCATCCGCTTGATACTGAAACATTACAGATCAGTCAGACTTTTTGTCACCGAGCCTTTAATTCTAGGCGACGACGATGAAGAACTGGTTCTGTATAGCCGGATGGTTGTTCGCGGCCCTGAAAAACAAGGTCACAGGCCGCATGAAACGCAATCCCATCAAACTCTGGTGCCATCGGTTTGTACACCTGATCTTGTGAATTCTGACCATCGACGACCGCGGCCATGCGTTTGAGGGTCGCCATTACATCGTCGCGCGTCACCACCCCATGATGCAACCAATTCGCTATATGCTGCGCAGAGATCCGGCATGTCGCACGATCTTCCATCAATCCGATATTATGAATATCAGGCACTTTTGAGCACCCAATCCCCTGATCAACCCAGCGCACCACATACCCAAGAATACCCTGAGCATTGTTGTCAATCTCGCGCTGGATTTCCTCTTTGGACAAATTGCGGCCATGCATAACCGGGAACGTCAACAGATCCTCAAGTGTGGCCCGCGGTCCCCCCGCAAGGATTTGTCTCTGACGCGCCAGAACGTCTACGCTATGATAATGCATCGCGTGGAGTGTGGCAGCCGTCGGCGATGGCACCCAAGCACAGTTAGCACCGGCCAGCGGGTGGCCGATCTTAACCTCGATCATATCGGCCATTTGGTCCGGCATGGCCCACATACCCTTGCCGATTTGAGCACGCCCTTGCAGACCACATGACAGTCCGATGTCTACATTTCTGTCCTCATAAGCGGCAATCCAAGGCGTCGACTTGATCTCGCCTTTTGGCAGCATTGGACCTGCTTCCATGGATGTATGCATCTCGTCGCCGGTGCGGTCCAGAAAGCCTGTATTGATAAAGGCCACTCGGTTTTTCGCAGCCCGAATGCATTCACGCAAATTTGCAGATGTCCGTCGCTCTTCATCCATAATACCCAATTTGACAGTATACTGCGGCAAGCCGAGCACATTTTCCACAAAACTGAAAATTTGATCAGCAAAGGCAACCTCTTCGGGGCCGTGCATCTTTGGCTTGACCACGTATACAGAGCCAGTGACGGAGTTGCCCCCATCCCGAGCCAGATCATGCATTGCGAT
>JAYQEA010000110.1:0-12985 GCA_038138625.1 Roseivivax sp. | reverse complement strand
GAATGCCCCTTCCTTCCGTGTCCGGTGAAGCAACGTCAAACGGACCGTTGAACAGGCCGGCAAAGGCGGCAATCGTCGTGCAGTTTCTATTGCGTGAAGGCATAGATATTCCACTGCACAAACTCCCCATACCTGTACAAGAGCAGCTGGCCTTACAGATTGGTTCTCTAAAACTGGTAGACCGGGAAACGTTGCTGAGTGTGGTTGAGGAATTCGCCAGCGAGCTGGATGCAGTGGGATTGCGTTTCCCCGGAGGCATTGCAGGGGCCTTGAACCAGTTGGAGGGAAAAATAGCCCCCTCTCTTGCGCGGCGATTGAGACGGGAAACCGGCGCGCCCCGATCTAACGACCCCTGGCAACGGATTGAGGCCTTGGAAGCAGATAAGCTGCGCGACATCGTTATGGCCGAAAGCATTGAGGTCGCGGCGGTTTTGATCTCAAAACTCAACGTCGACAAGGCGGCAGCGTTACTTGGAAAACTACCCGGCGACCGTGCGCGCCGTATTACATTTTCCGTCTCTATGACCGAAAATGTGACCCCAGAAGCCGTCGCTCGCATCGGGCATTCGATCGTCGCGCAATTGGATCAGGAACCGGAACGCGCTTTTTCGACGACACCCGTTGAACGTGTGGGAGCAATCCTGAACTATTCGGCTACCAACACGCGCGAGGATGTTTTGACAGGTTTGGACGAAGCTGACGCAGACTTTGCCGAAGCCGTCCGCAAAGCGATCTTCACCTTCGCAGATATCCCCGAACGTGTCCAACCCCTGGATGTCCCGAAACTTGCTCGGGATGTCGACCAGGCCGATCTGGTCGTCGCGATGGCGGGGGCCACAGAAGGTGCAGAACAGAACTCTGTTGAGTTTATTCTTTCCAATATGTCAAAACGGATGGCCCAGACATTACGAGACGAGATGAATGATCTTCCCCCTGTTGGTCGAAAAGAAGTTGAAGCTGCGCAAAGTACAGTAATTTCGGCAATCCGGGATCTGATCGCAACCGGGGAAATCAAACTACGCGTCGTTGACGAAGACGAATAGAACCCCACGCCTTATAAATTGTATCGGCCGATTGGACGGCGCAGCCCTTGCACGCAGGCACGATGGCGGCGTATCACCTTGCGAAGGACATAATAAAGAGGTGGTCGGTGCCACAACAACCAAAGCATCCCGGTCCATCCGACGTTACGCATGGCACGTATGGGCAGTGGCTGTCTGACCGGTTCCTGCGGGCCATGATACGATGTGCCCTTGCTCTTCCACTGCGTATGCGGCTTGCTTTATTTGGCGCCACCGTATCGCGAATAATTGCACCAATCGTGGGATATCAGAAACGAGCTGAAGATAACCTGCTCTATGTCTGGCCGCATCTCAGTTCCGCGGAACGTCGCCGGATTGCGCGAGCAGTGGCTCATCAAGCAGGGCGGACTATTATTGAAAACTACGATATGGATGGCCTAAAGCAGCGTATGGCGCACGTGCCACTTCAGGGCCAAGGTGTAGAGGCTCTCAAGTCAGCGCAGCGCGATGGAACCCCAGTTGTTCTGGTTACGGGGCATTACGGGAATTTTGAGGCTGCAAGAGCCGCTTTGGTCGCTCGCGGTTATCAGATTGGCGGACTTTACCGGCCAATGCGCAATCCCTATTTCAACAGCCATTACGCAGCCAATATGCACAGCATGTCAGGGCCTGTGTTTGCACAAGGACGTCGCGGCACTGCCGGCCTTGTACGCCATATCCGAGACGGAGGAATGGCGGTACTGCTCTTTGACATCTATTCATCCAAGGGCGTCCCCCTGCCCTTTTTGGGAAAACCGGCGCCGACTATGTTATCGGCAGCCGAGATCGCTTTGCGCACCAATGCTTTGCTGATACCCTTTTTTGCAATCAGACGCACCGATGGGCAGACCTTTGATATCGTTTTTGAAAAACCAGTCGCGCATAGTGATCCCGAAGACATGATGCGCGAGGTGACCACGCGTTTGGAAGCACGAATAGAGGCGCAGCCAGAACAATGGTTCTGGATACATCGCCGTTGGAAACCAGAACGTCAGAAAAAAACGTCCATGGAATGACAGCAGATATCAAAATCCTTGCGGCCGCTACTTTATGCGCGCCGCCGCAAAAATGGGCCCAAACCGCTCTCCTTGAAGCAAAACAACAATGGGGCCGTCGCCCGTAATCTCAAAATTTTCCTGATATTGTCCCACCCCGTCCCATGCGCCCGGTGTTGTCCACTCGGTGACAATGTGGGTGTATTTTTGGTCAAGCCCCGCATTTTCACCATGCGTGATCTTTTGAATTTGCTCGGGAATATACCGAATGACGTGAATTTCAGCCGCACCTAGGTCAACCAGAGCCTCGGCGGATACAGTCAAGGTCTCTGCGTCTCGCGAGATCTGGATCGTTGCTTTGGGAGCCTCAAACTTGGCAGCAATCAACATCTCTGCCATTTCCAATGGACGGTTTCCAGCACCTGCCTTTGTACCATTTACGATCATTTGGGGGGTAAAAATCACATTTCGCTGACTGACCCGGGCATAGGCTTTTTGCCGACGGGTAAAGGTGTGTTGTGCGTAGGTGTCCTTCCAGCCGATGTAATCCCAGTAGTCGACATGTAGAGCTAAGGGAATAACATCATCGCGCATCCCAAGCTGCGCCAGAAGCGTATCGGCGGCAGGGCATGACGCGCAGCCTTGCGAGGTGAAAAGCTCGATCACGACCGGTGACTGGGCTTGAGCCCACCCGGCCAAAGCAATCCAAGCTATTAGAATTTTACACCACAACGCGCGCATAATGAATCAAATGTTTCCCCAGAGTGTCTAAGTACGGGATATAGACAGTGCGTTCAAATGGCCAATCAAGGTTTTGCGAGACGAGTTGTGAACACAACGGAAAAAGTTGGAAGTTTAGTAAAGAATAATAGTCGAAAAAATGCTTCGACGGACGGAATGTTTGCGAAAACTTGAGGCATCGTTGATGCCCCTTAAGCTGCACATTTCAGAACGACGCGTCGATTTTATTTCAAAAAAAATTCGTAACACATTGTAAATTATTGTCTTTTTCACAACCCGATAAGGGCCAACTTGGAATAGCATAATTTACCTTGGACTTTGAACCAATGCTCAAAGCACGCACCAATAGCGAATTTCGAACTGACTGGTTTGAGTTTTTAAATTCTAATCAGCCTAATTTCAAAAGTAATAAGGTTGTGATCTATTGTTACACACTCCAGTTCTGCACCCTGCTGATCAACGAGAACTGCCTAAAAAATCCAAAAACAGCATTCAATGGCCTAAGACGGTCGGGGGGCATTAAGGGAAGGCTTCGGTGACGCAGGTTTTGTCAACCGCGTTTCTTGATCTCGAAATTCTACAAAGATACATGGTCAAGGATCGCCGTTATCGGGTTCGCCAGACTGGTCTGCATCTTGTCCAAGAGCGATCAACTGGGGGAGCCAGACACCACTGCGCTTCGTAAATTAATCGTCGCTTGCTCTGTTTTTGTTCAAACAATAGATACTGCGACAGCTTGCCGCGAAATTCCCAAAACGCCCTCTATGCTTATAAAACAAAATGAAAAAAGTATTTTTACATGCGAAAAACCGGCGTCTTGGCATGCTGACTTGCCAGGGTGCGCCTTTCGCCCTCTTAACAAATGGCGTCGATATGCCCACCTTAGAGGCTTGGTAGATGATTAGGTGAGTCGCATGAAAATGATTAGTGTCCTTCAGGCTGTGGCTTTGGTTCTTATTGCTGTGGTGGGCACTGTTGCCGGACCCTTGCAAAGTGCTGGCGCGTTGCTTCCTTAAATCGAGCAGGCGACACTAGATCCTGGCAAGACCGGCCATCAGACCAATTGCACCGCCTGTAGACCCAAAATACATAACTTACGGCCCGAGGGCTTTCTCAAGCTCTGGTAAAAACCGTTGTTCGTAATCACTGCCTACCAATGGCCCAGCAAACCGATGACGTACACGGCCGTCTCGACCTACGATAAATGTCTCAGGTGGCGCGGTGACGCCCCATTCAATGGCTGTGCGGCCAGTCGGATCCAACGGGACCGCGACAAACGGATTCCCCGACTCGGCCAGATAAGAGGCCGCATCTTGGGCGTTATCTTTAAAGTTCACCCCGACAATGCTTACACCCTGGCTTTGCAAAGCCAGAAGTGTTGGATGTTCTGCCCGGCAAGGCGGGCACCAACTGGCCCAAAAGTTTACTACAACGACCTCACCACCTGTGAACACGTCACGATCAATTGCAGCATATCCGGGCAAGGCAACATCGGTCACTTCGGGTGCGGGCTGGCCGATGCGCGTGGACGGAAGACCATCCCCGTCGTCGCGAAACATGCCAAAGTACGCGATCGCCGCAAACGCGGCAAACAGAACAGGTGGCAGGATCACAAAAGGTGAGATTTTAGCCATGCTTGGTGCGCGCCTCGATCTCGGCTAATTGCGCGCGTGCCTTGGCAGCCCGTCTGAAACTCTCCCAGATCAAAGCAGCTAAACAAACCAAGGATACCCCATAGGCCGACAATACATAAAAGGCATATTTACCGAGATCGGGCATTATTCGACCACCTCACGTGCGATAAGGGCGCGTGCTCTGCGCAGACGGATCTCGGTCTGGGTACGCAACAAAACCAGCGCAATGAATAACAGGATAAAGCCCCCCATCGCGGCAAGAGCCGGATACCAGAAGACGGGGGCGATATTTGTTTCGGCATCCACAGAAAAGGTCGCCCCTTGATGCAAGCCCTGGTTCCACAAGTTTACCGCATAACGGCTCAAAAGCGCAAAAACTGATCCAACAAGACAGAGGATGGATGTCAGATCCGCAGCTGTATCGTCGTTTTCAATGGCCACCCAAAGAGCCATGTATCCCAGATAAAACAAAAACAGGATCAGAAACGAGGTCAAACGCGGGTCCCAAACCCACCATGTTCCCCACATCGGCTGCCCCCAAAGCGCACCAGTCGCCAAGGCAATGACGGTCATCGTTGCCCCAACCGGAGCCGCCGCACGCGCGGCCAAAGCACTGACGTGATGACGCCGGATGATCCAAATCAAAGAGGCCACCAACATCATCAACCAACCGTTGATGGCCATCAAAGCAGATGGCACGTGCAAATATATGATTTTGACCGAAGATCCCTGACGAAAGTCATCCGGAGTAAAGAAGAACCCCCAGATCAGACCACCGACCAGTAATATGGCCGAAAGGGGCCAAAGCACCGGCAGGATGCGATCCGCCATGCGCATGAACTTAACAGGATTTGCGTATTCCCAGAGTGACATGGAATCGACCTAGCCCCCTTTTGCGCGTGTTTCAACGTCAAAAAATTTCACGCTAATGAGATCCCTCGAAGGCCGACTTCGCCTGACCGGAGGTCTGTATCTTGAAAATAGAACTGGTATCAGGAGCGGGCGGAACCGGCATTGTAACAGGCACGGGTTCGAGCCGTGGGGTCAGGCAGGGCACACCGGTGATCATACGGTCTTGCAAATCATCCCAGAACAACCGTTGGCCCAAAGCATGAAAATAGCTGCTTGATCCCAAAAGCGGCCATGCATCGGCAGCCGCACATTCGAAAAAGAGTATCTGCCGCATGTCCTGTGACCGGTTGGGAGCGGATCCATGCAGGGTTCGCGCATGATGCACGGTCATATCTCCGGCTTTGCCCGTGAGCGTGACACAGGATGCCGGATCAAATAACGGATCGTCAGGATCAATCGCACCGGCAAAAACGCCATTGGCATGATGGCTCAGCAAAGGACCTTTGTGGGTGCGAGGTTGGACCATAAGGGGGCCATTTTCTTCGGTCACATCTTTTAGGAAAAGCCCCACCGCCAGCAAATTATCATTGGTATGTGGATAGAAAGCCCAGTCCTGATGCCATTCAACTGCCGCGCCTCCACCAGGTGCCTTGGTGTTTAATTTGGCTGTCAAAAGCACGGTATCGGGGCCCAGCAGGTCGGTTATGACCTCTGTTACCCCGGATTTTTTCAGGATCGTATCATACAGGGGGTGCTGTTTGTGCGGCAGTTTTATCCGTGTCAATCGCGGGGTCTCTGCGGTATGTCCTGCGTCGACGTCATACACGTCGTTGGATCCTGTGATCCCCCGGGCTGCGTCTATAAAGCTTTGAGTGACTTCTTGCAGCGTGTGCAACTCCTCGGGGGTCACTGCGTTTTCTACCTTTAGATAACCTTCTTTTTCATAAAAGGATTTTTCATCAGTCGTCAGCATCTTTTCCTCCTGTTTCAACCGCGGCGGCCAGATCCAAACCGTTCAGCTCGGCGATGTGATCCGCAAGTTGCGGAACAAACCAATCCTCACGTCCCATGGCCAGAGCCTGCGCAAAACTGTTTCGAAATGCGGCACCAATCGGATTCGCCATATTTGACGCTGTGGCCATGGCCGCCATGTAATTCAAATCTTTGCCTGCATTGGCAAAAGTGAATTTGTGGACCTCCAGATCTCGGCCGATGGCTCCCGCCATAAAGGTGTCATAAAACCCGTTGGCCAATCGGGACGATCCCAAGACCTTGTGAATGGCATGCGGGCTTAATCCAGATTTTACACCAGTCACCAACGCTTCGGCAAAAAGCGCGGCATACCCCATCGAGACAAAGTTCATGACCAGCTTCATCTGGTGACCGGCCCCCGTTGGTCCGACATGATTGATATTGCCGGCCCAACATTCCAGCACCGGTTTCAGACGCGCAAAATCAGCATCGCTGGCCCCTACCATAGTGTCCAGTGTTCCGGCTTCGGCCTCTTTCGGGGTACGCCCGAGCGGCGCATCAACCATCGTCATACCATGATCCGCCAGCTCGGCCGCAAGAGACAGGGTCGATGTGGGGTCGGACGTAGATGTATCAATCACTGTCACCCCTGCCCGCGCCCCCTGCAAAATACCCTCACGACCACGAATAACCGCCTCGACCTGCGGACTATTTGACAGACACAGATGTATGATATCGCATTTTGCGACCATCTCGGCCGGTGTCACACACTCAATTGCGCCACGCGCAACAAGGGCATCAACAGGCGTGCGATTGCGATTGCCTTTTACATAAAGCGTGTAGCCATTTGCCAGCAGGTTGGCTGCCATTCCATGGCCCATGTACCCAAGTCCGATAAATCCGATCGCGGTCATGCGATGCTCCTTTCACAAACAGGCGGTCACACCACCATCGACGAACAGCGTGTGTCCGTTCACAAAACTTGCCGCATCTGATGACAAAAATACCGCAGCACCGACCAGTTCTTCTAACTGTCCCCAGCGGCCCGCCGGTGTGCGCTTTTCCAACCACGCTGAAAAATCCGGATCTGCAACAAGAGCGGCATTCAGCGGCGTGTCAAAGTATCCCGGAGCAATCGCGTTAATGTTCAGGCCCAAAGGGGCCCAGTCCGTTGCCATCCCTTTTGTCAAATTGGCGACCGCGCCCTTGGAGGCTGTGTATGGGGCAATGCCGGGACGTGCCATTGCGGTCTGCACACTGGCAATATTGATCATTTTGCCGCGTCCGCGCGTGATCATGCCACGTGCCACCGCCTGCCCTACAAGGAAAGCCGAGGTCACGTTGGTTGTCATCAATTTGGCAAACATTTCGGGCGGAAAATCTTGCAGTGGTGTTCGAAACTGCATGCCGGCGTTGTTGACTAGAATATCAATTGCACCGTCATTTTCGATAGCGGCCACACCAGCAGAGACTGCATCGGGGTCGGTGACGTCGAACACAGACGCAACTGCGTCATAACCTTCCCCCCGTAGTCCCTGTGCGGCAGCCTCTAACCGTTCTGAATTGCGCGCATTCAGCACGACGCTGGCCCCCGCACGCGCCAGTCCGCGCGCCAAGGTCAATCCGATTCCCATCGAACTGCCCGTAATCAGGGCCCGACGCCCCGTCAGGTCGAAAATTTGCATGCCTGTCTCTCTTTCTATTGTGCCGTTGCACGGCTGGCAAAATGGTATACCAATTCAGACACCACGCAACCAAAAGACCTGAGGTTCCAATGCCGCCAGCAATAAATGTCCGCGCTCTTGTGGCCCACGGCCCTCGTGATCTGAGACTGGAAACAAAAACTATCGCAGCACCCGGTCCGGGTCAGATCCAAGTACAGATGGCACGCGGCGGCATTTGCGGATCAGATCTGCATTATTACCTACACGGGGGCTTTGGTACGGTGCGCCTGCGTGAGCCTATGGTTTTAGGGCACGAGGTCGCAGGCCATGTCACCGCCTGCGGCACAGGTGTGACTGACCTTAGCCCAGGCGATCTTGTGGCGCTGTCTCCGTCCCGGCCCTGTGGCACATGCGAGTACTGCCTGCGCGGCTTGCCGATGCACTGCCTGAATATGCAGTTTTACGGCTCAGCGATGCCCATGCCCCACATTCAGGGCGCCTTTGCCACCACAGTTATTGCGAACGCACGTCATGCGGTGCCGGCAAATGGTCTAACAGCAGAGTTAGCGGCCATGGCCGAACCGCTGGCTGTATGCCTGCATGGGATTAACCGGGCGGGACCACTGGTGGGACGGCGCGTGCTGGTAACGGGATGTGGCCCAATTGGATGCCTGTCCATTCTTGCGGCGCGCCGCGCAGGCGCGGGCGAGATCATAGCAACCGATATTACCGACGCGGCGCTCGACTACGCGCGCCGGTCCGGCGCAGATATCACTTTGAATACAGCCGCAACACCCGAGGCGCTGGACCCGTTCACGACCAACAAAGGGCGTGTCGATGTCGCAGTGGAGTGTTCTGGCGCGGCCCCTGCCATCGCTTCTGCAATCGCTGCATTGCGCCCACGCGGCACTTTGGTGCAGCTCGGTCTGGGCGGCGATGTGTCCCTACCCCTGCAAGCGCTGACTGCAAAAGAGCTGCATCTGCACGGATCCTTTCGTTTCCACCAAGAGTTTGCAACCGCCATAAGGTTCATGCAGGACGGATTGATTGATCCGGGATTTCTTATCACCCATCGCTATGGGTTAGACGATTATATTGCGGCGTTTGACACCGCGGCAGCACCGGGCCAATCAATGAAGGTCCAGATCGACTTTCTCGCATGTTAATTTTTGCCAGTGCTGTTTTCTTTCTCATTGTAACGCCCGGTCCGGGTGTGCTTTCGCTTGCCGGTGTGGGCGCGGCCTATGGCACGCGGGCGGGGCTGCGATATTTGACAGGACTGTTCATCGGCACAAATCTGGTTGGCTTTGCGGTGATCACAGGTATCGGCGCGGTGGTGTTGGCCCAACCCGTTTTGCGAGGTCTGCTGAGCGTGGCTTCGGTGGGATATCTTTTGTATTTGGCCATGCGGATTGCTTTGGCAGGATCACGTATCGGATTTATTGCTGCCACACGCGCACCGGGCATCCGCGATGCTATTATCCTGCAGGCAATCAATCCAAAAGCCTACGTGGTCAATACCACGCTTTTTGCAGGATTTCCCTTTGCACCGGACAATTACACATTTGAAATTTTCGCCAAACTTATCATCGCAAACGTGATTTGGACTGCTTTACATCTTTTGTGGCTCTGGGCCGGGGTGCGCCTGCATGCTCTTAACCTTGCCCCTCAAACACAAGCGTGGATCAATCGGGCTATGGCGCTGTCAATGTTGGTCGTCGTAGGCTTGGCCATCTGGGCAAGCCCCGTTAGGCTCTGACAGAAGGAGGATAGGACATGACATTCGATGCAGCAAAAGACGCTTTATCAGATTTGCTTGGTGATCGTTTTACCCAGTCACATGCGGTTCGCAATGCCCATGGTATGAACGAGGCACATTTTGCCGCCGCCCCACCGGACGGTGTCGCGTTTCCGATCTCGACCGAAGAAGTCTCGCAAATTTTGCGCATTTGTCACGGGTTTGGCTGTCCGGTCATTCCATATGGTGCAGGCACCGGTTTGGAGGGTCAGCACCTTGCAACGCAAGGCGGCGTCACGCTGGATATGAGCAAGATGAACAAGATCCTTGCAGTGCAGGACGCCGATATGCTGGCCGTGGTGCAACCGGGCGTCACCCGCGAACAGTTGAACGAGGACCTGCGCGCCACCGGCCTGTTTTTCCCGGTCGATCCGGGGGCCAATGCCTCGATCGGGGGGATGACGGCCACCCGCGCCAGCGGCACCACAGCCGTCCGCTATGGAACAATGGCGCAAAATGTTCTCGCGCTTGAGGTCGTGATGGCAGATGGCACGATTATCCGGACCGGCACGCAAGCACCCAAATCAAGCGCGGGCTATGATATGACCCATCTTATGGTCGGCTCCGAAGGCACCCTTGGCATTATCACAGAAATCACCCTGCGCTTGCAGGGTCAACCCGAGGCAATCTCTGCCGCTACCTGCCGGTTTGGCACTGTGGGTGACGCCGTGGACACTGTGATCATGACGATCCAGTCCGGTATCCCCATGGCGCGGATTGAATTGGTGGATGAGCAAATGGTGACCGCCTTCAATCGCCATTCAGGCGGTGATCTCCCTGAAAAGCCGCACCTTTTTTTAGAATTTCACGGATCCCCGTCATCGGTCAAGGAACAGGCCGAATTATTCGGAGCACTGGCCGACGATCACGGAGCGGACGGCTTTGCCTGGACCGACAGTACCGAGGAACGCAACGCCCTGTGGCGGATGCGACACCAAGGGCATTACGCAACCGCGACATTGCGCCCCGGCGCAAAGGCCTTGGCCACGGATGTGTGCGTGCCGATTTCGCGTCTGGCAGAAGCTGTGGCCGAGGCCCAGTCGGAACGGGCGCGTTTGAACCTTGTTGCCCCTATTGTTGGCCACGTTGGTGACGGCAATTTCCATTGTGGCATCCGGATGGATCCCGATGATCCGGACGAAGTTGCGCGCGTTGCCGAATTTTCCGAAGGCCTTGCCCAATGCGCCCTGCGATTGGGGGGCACTGTGTCGGGCGAACATGGCATCGGTCTGGGCAAGATAAAATACATGACAAAGCAGCACGGACCGGCACTGTCCTATATGCGCGCCGTAAAAACCGCGATGGACCCAACGAATATTCTCAACCCAGGCAAGATGCTGCCTCCGGGGAACCATTGATGGGCCGTCTCGTGTGTCTTGGAGAAATTATGGTCGAACTTGCGCCTGCAAAGGACGGCTTGTTTCAACGGGGTTTTGCAGGCGACACTTTCAATACGGCATGGTACGCGCGCCGTATTCTTCCTCCACATTGGCAGGTCAGCTATGCGACCATGCTGGGCAACGACCCCGTTTCCGACGAAATGGTACAATTCATAGCCAAAGCAAATATTCACACCGACCTGATCCAGCGTCATCCGGACCGAACCGCGGGTCTATACATGATAACCTTGAACGAGGGAGAACGTAGCTTCAGCTACTGGCGCTCTCAATCAGCGGCACGGTGTTTGGCGGATGACGAAAGCTGGCTTGCACACGCCCTGCAAGCGGCTTCAATGGCCTATGTGTCAGGAATTACGCTGGCGATCCTGTCACCAGATCGTCGCAAGGCCCTTTGCGCCGCCTTGGCAGCAGCACGCGCAGCCGGTACGACAATCGTTTTCGATACGAACCTGCGTTTAAATCTGTGGGGCGGCGCAGATCAGGCACGCGCGGGCCTTTTGGCGGGGGCTGGCGTGGCCGATGTGGTGCTGCCGTCTTTCGACGAGGAGCAGATGCTTTTCGGCGATGAAACGCCTTCCGACACGATTGCACGTTACCGATCCACAGGCGCCAGGATAATCGCCGTTAAGAACGGTGCCGATCCCTGCACAATCTGGAGCCCGGAAATCCAGTTCGAACACCACCCGCCCAAGGCAGAGCAAATCGACAGCACGGCAGCGGGCGACAGTTTTGGTGCAGGGATGGTGGCTGGCCTTGCGCAGAGCCTGCCGTTAGATCAAACCGTGAAAAGAGCCTGCGCCCTTGCCGCCCGTGTGATCTCGTCCCCGGGCGCACTGGTGCCCAACGCCACCAAGGAGATGACCCTGTGAATATTGTGATAATTGGTGGCGCTGGCGTTATTGGCCAAAAAGTCGCGCAGGCATTGATAGCACGGGGCCACATAGATGGCCGCGACATCCGCAGCCTTGTCTTGGCAGATGTCGCCACGCCTGTTGCCATGTCCGGATGCCGTTCAATCCAAGTGGACATATCCGATCCAACTTCGGTTGCAGACGCGCTTCCCGAGGGAACAGATCTGATTTATCATCTTGCGGCAGTGGTCTCATCACACGCAGAGGCAGACTTCGATGCCGGTATGGCAGTTAACCTGACAGGGACACTCAATGTGTTGCAACGTGCCCGCGAGCTCGGCACCTGTCCTCGCGTGGTCTATGCCTCATCAGCCGCAGTCTACGGCGGCGACGCACCTGATCCGACCCATGATTTGACATATCTGAATCCCCAAACCTCCTACGGCACCCAAAAAGTCATCGGCGAGCTTTTACTCAACGACTATTCCCGTCGCGGATTTGTCGATGGCATAGGCTTCAGACTCCCCACGATATCGGTAAGACCGGGCCTGCCAAATCGCGCAGCGTCGTCTTTTATGTCCTCTATCTTGCGCGAACCACTGAATGGAAAAGAAGCGATCTGTCCTGTAGATGCTGGTTTTCTGCATTATTACCTTAGCCCGCGCCTGTGTGCGCAAAATCTTGTTATGGCAGCAGAGATCAACGCTCACGACCTGGGCATGGATCGCAACATGATCATGCCCGGAAAAATGTGGTCCATCCAACAACTGATAGATGCAATGACAGCGGTCGCAGGCCCGGAGCCTGCAAAACTGATCCGTTTTGAACCCCAACCTGACGTCGAGCGCATCGTTCGAGGTTGGCGATATCACTTTGTTCCAACAAAAGGCACGGCCTTGGGGTTACAGACAGACACCAGCTTTCAGGACAACATCCGATACTACCTTGAGGACGACAAACCTTAAACAGGCATATTTCACACCGATCTTTATACGGAAACATCAAAAGCGCGGGTTC
>JAYQEA010000109.1:0-13137 GCA_038138625.1 Roseivivax sp. | reverse complement strand
TAGCTTCACCTTACAGGCTTTACCCGGAACGCCATTAGAAAACCTGGATAAAAATTCGACGACTATTCCGTATCTTGTGATTGCAGCCGTTGCAATGTCATTGTGGTTAGGCCTTCCAGCAGTGCGTCTGAATTCGTTTGCAGAGAATGGCACCGCTAGGGCAGCGACAATCGCTTTGTTTTTGAGCGGTTTTTCCGCTTTTTTAGGTAGCTGGTCTACAGATCCTTTACCTCTCGGAACTCATGCTATTTTTGGAATATGTTATTTCTTGTCGATTACCGCCGCGAGATTAACCTTGGCGCGTATTGTTACATTGTTAAACAGGCGGGCATCGCCTCGACACCGTGTTATCATATACGGCGCTGGCGTGGCCGGATCACAAATTGCATCCGCTCTTCGAGGTCACAAAACAATCGATGCGGTCGCATTTGTTGATGATAATACCTCGCTGCGTGGCATCATCATCATGGGTCTACCCGTTTATTCGCCGGCGCATATGCGCGACATTGTAAGAAATCATAAGGTTGACAGGGTTCTTTTGGCGATGCCCTCTCTTAGTCAGGCGAAACTGGCCCAGGTCGCGACGCGAATTCAGAAGTTGGGTGTTGATGTTCAAGCATTACCATCTTTTGCACAACTGATCGGCGACCGCGAACTGCTTGATAAAATGGTTTCAGTCGCGGCGCAAAGTTTCTTACCTCGTCCAACTAACTATGTCTCTCAAGAAAATAACCCCGATGCATATAAAGACCGAGTGATTTTGGTTTCGGGTGCAGGTGGGTCTATCGGGTCGGAATTATGTCGCCAGTTGCTGTCGTGCAAACCGAAACGGCTGGTTCTTTACGAATTAAATGAACTTGCCCTTTACAACGTACATCAAGAGCTGAATCTGACGGCAGAAACAAGCCAAACAGAGCTTGTACCGGTTCTCGGATCGGTTACGGATGCTATGCAGGTACGAAAGGCCCTATTGGAACATCAAGTACAAGTGGTTTTACATGCTGCAGCTTATAAACATGTTCCGCTTGTCCAAGCCAATCCGCTCTCGGGATTGGCCAACAATGTCATTGGCACTCAAAGACTTGCCAAAGCTGCCCAAGAAGCCAATATCGAGCGCTTCATCTTAATTTCATCAGACAAAGCTGTGCGCCCAACAAATGTAATGGGCGCATCCAAGCGTATGGCAGAGCAAGTCGTTCAGGATCTGGCATCACGTTCCACAAAGACGATATTCTCGATAGTACGTTTCGGGAATGTTCTTGGATCGTCAGGTTCTGTGGTACCACTGTTCCAAGAACAAGTTCGCCGTGGTGGCCCTGTGACTGTCACAGACCCGCACATGACGCGCTATTTCATGACAATCCATGAGGCTGTACAGCTGGTATTGCGGGCGGCTGAAGCAGCGCGCGGTGGTGAAATTTTTGTTCTGGACATGGGAAAGCCGTTATCAATTCTGCAATTGGCGCGGCAGGTCATCGAAAGCGCCGGGTATCGGGTACGAGACGGAAACACAGTAGACGGTGAAATAGAGATCAAGATTATTGGCCTGCGTCCTGGAGAAAAAATAAAAGAAGAACTGACTTTGGCTGATAATTTGATCCGCACCCCGCATCCCAAGATTTTCAGCGCACCGGAAAACCATCTCTCCGAGATTGAAGTTGCCGCTGCTATCAAGATGTTGCAGGCTGCACTGGCTACGGGACAAGATCAGGCCGCGCATCAAGTGATTGAAAAGTGGGTAGAGGGATATAGGCGGGTTGATTCTCGGCTGAACGCAGCGCCCGCAGGACAGTATTAAAACTTTTGGTACTACCTATCAGATCCTGTTGGATAGCGCGGTGACTTAGCGGCCATAGGGGTGCGCAAGTCCTTCATCGCTTCCAAGCCAATTTGCCGTCCAGAGCCGATTGAGGCGGGCGTTGGTTGTAGAACCAGACGTATCGAACAGCGTCGCCTCTAACTCTTTACGGGTCCGGAAGGCGGCTTTGAAGCAGCTCCTCGATCCGATGATCGAAGCGCTCGGCTCTTGTAAGGCACGACGATTTAGGAGCTGCCCGGTTAGAGCAATAAGGAACAAGGGGCGATAATAAAGAATGCGCCTCGAGACTGATTTTTGTTGCTGTCTGTGATGAAATAAAAAGGTTTATCTGCCCATTTACTGTGGCGTTCGTAACAGTAGTCGGTATTGCTTGGTCTTGTGCTACGCTGTCCTCATATTTTTACGCCGTGATGAAGCGTACAGAGCCGTCTTCTATCAGAGCAGCAGTTAATATCCCTGTCGCATAAGCTCCGGTATCTACTGAGATGCGTCCATGTTCCGCGGTTGCTTTGGACACAATAGTGTGACCATGCGCTACCCAAATGTCATCCGCACGTTGGTCCGTCGAAAATTTTGGATGACCCCAGATAAAGTTATTTGGATTTTGTTGTTCTATGGGCAGATTCGGGTCTGCGCCGGCATGTGTGACGAGGACGTTGCCCGCTGTCTGGATTGTAGGCCATGTCTTGATCCAATTCAGCACAGGATCGCCCATGGCAACACGAAGAGAGTTTGCCGCATCGTTCAAAGTTGCGCCGCGACTGTGGACAGATATGCCACCTATGCCAAAACTTGCCAATGTTTGTAGCCCGCCATACTGCAACCAACTCCGTCCACGCTCCGTAGGGTTTTGCAAAAAGCTCAACATCATAGCTTCATGATTGCCTGTGAGTACTGTGATATTGGAGTGAGAGAACAGGATATCTAGTGCCTGCCGACTGTGGTCCCCGCGGTCAATAATGTCGCCAACACATAGAACTGGTCTGTCGTCAGGTATTTGTTTCAGGATTCGCTCTAGTAATCCTGCACAGCCATGCACGTCCCCTATAACGGCAAGCGGACTGCCTGGCTCGATCGCCGCAGTAAACGGTTGTCTGGAAATAATTTCATCCGTTTTAGACGGTTTGAATCGCGTGTTTAACCTGTCAAAGGATCTAAGAAGACGCTGTGACAGCTTCATGGGTAATGCAGCCTTGAGGACGAAAACCGTCGCATGTTAATCCCGATACCAGACCATTAATTGGTGGCCGAAGCCGCTGTGCCAATCAAAGTTGGGAAGAACTGCTCTAGTGCTCTGCTCCACTTAGTTATTGGCTGTTCTTCTGCGAAAATGACATCATTGGGCTTGACCATAAATTTAGTTGCGAGCGGAATATTGCCAACATTCGCCATATTTAAATGAAAAGCAGTTACGATATCCTGAGTCTCGCTTGCTCGTAATACATAAACTTGTCCGGAATTGCCTGTGACGGGTTTCACACCGCCTACTTCGTAGATAATGTCGGCCAAAGACGCCATTTGATTAAAGGGAAGCGGAACGCGGGTTTGAGTAGAAAATTCGCCGGTCACATAGGCATAGTCGCGATCTTCTGCACCAAGCTCCAGCCGCGCTAGGAAATTCGAACGGGCGTCCGCCATAGCACGGTTCCTAACTGCAAATTCCGCCTGAAGTTCTTGGAAGGCCGCCGATCGGGCAATGCGCTGCTGCGAAATCACGTCGAGCTGTGCCTGATAGAATTTGAGTGCACTCTCTAGATCATAGGACGTGTCAACATATACAGCATCTCCGTTCGTGAGTTGCAGATTTTGAAGGTCTGGCCGGTTTCGGTAATCGCTTAGCGGGATCTCGTAGAGCCTCCCATCACGATAGAGGCGTATAATTCCAAAACGTTCTGTGCCCAACGTTATGCCGCCGCTTTGACTGATCGCGGCGTCCAGCGTAAGTGTATTCAGACCGATAGGAATGACGCCGGTTTTCGCTACACTACCACCGACAACGACGCGCTGTGATCTGAACTCAGAGACCTCTAGTGAGAACGCCGGGTCAATCTGATTGCGCACCAGTTCTTCAAACAATCTGTTTTCAGCTTCACTGATCGTCAGACCAGCAATTCGAATTGTGCCCAAGTCGGGCACAGCAATCGACCCGTCATCGCGGACTGTATATCCTTGGCGTTGATTTTGCGCAGCCAAGAGCCCAGAAAGTTCTGCAACTGTGTTGCCAGCCTGCTTGGTGGCCAAAAGAACGACGTCGCCGACGCCAATCCTATAGGGCTCTTTGCGAAGCGCAGGCGGTAGCCGGAGCACTTGTTCGCGTTGGATCTCCTGCGGAATATAGGGGAGGGCGGGTAGTGACCCAGCTGATCTGACATCATCGAGCGATCCTGATGATACTGCGTAGAAGGCTGCAGGAAGAGCGCGTGGTTTGGATGTGGCCTTATTTGCCTCGGCAGCAATCATCGGGGTTAATGTTACCACCTCGACATTTGTACCATTTGCTTGACCACGTACCGTTGCGCTGTTGTAAGTCACCCCACAGCCTGAGGCCAAAAGCGATGTTCCAACTGCAATTGCCATAAAAATTCGCTTCATAATCAGATGCCTTTTGGTCCTTCGGTATTGAATCAATCAGTAGCCGTTTTAGTGGTCACTCTGTGACGTGTGCGTTGAGTCGTTTGTAGTTTTTTGACCGTCATTAACACACTGACGTCGTGAAAACACAAGCTGGCAATGGTTGTCGCGTAAATTTGTAACATAAAAATCAATTTAGAAGAAGCAAAAAGCTTCGAATTGACTGGCTTTTTTAATTATTTCGGTATCGCCGGTGTTACTAAGATGACACAGGGAGTGTGGCGCCTACGTCTGCTGCGGCGTGGTGACCGTTTCATCGTTGTGGCATGTCCGCGGCTCACTGCTTTTGTTTCGCACCTGTTGGTTTTGACAGCTTTCCATACTTCAGACGCGAAAACCGATCACTTCTCCGTATTAAAGTGCTAATGTTACAGAATCTCGTTTGTTTTTTCGCTGCCGACAGGGTAAAAAGCATCAACGCTGTCTTTATGTTTGGTTGGTACACCCGTTCGCCGTGCGGCCCTGCGTAGAAGGTTAAGCTGCATTATCACATTTGTTGTCTTGGAAAGAATGAGCATCATTATGAAGGACTTAAGTTTTATTCCCGCGCCTACTCGCTCAGAGCATCAGAGCAGAATCAGCAATATTTTTCGGCTGATACACGAGCGCTCCGCAAAGACTCTGTTCGGATTGACCGGTGCAGCGATCGTCTTGCCGATGGTTGCAGAGGCCCAAGTCAGTCCGGTGATGGTGAATATTGATGATGTCAGCTCGATCCGCGAGTATGAGGTGCAGGCGGATGGATCGATCAGGGCAACATTGAATAATGGTCAGAAAGTTCTGATTACTCAGAGCAACGTCGTAGTCGCTGCAAACGGCACTTTGATGATTTCGGAATTGGCCGCAGAAGAGCTGCTGCTTGCGTCAGACTCGGCCTACGGTATGATCGGTGTGAGCACTGGTGAGGGGATCGCTGTTGCGGCTGGGGGCTTGCTAGGTCTTGCCGGTCTCGGTGGTTCAGGCAGCAACCTGCTGACTAAGGTCCTGAAAATTATCGACGCCCCGTTGCAGGACGCACTGGTTTTTTATGATAGCAACGTCGATGGAGAGGCTAACCAGGCCGAGTTTCTTGGTTATTCGGATGCTACCGGCTCGATTAATGTTTCCTATGAGCCGGTCGCGGGCGGAACGTTTATAATTATTCCAACAAGCGCAATTCCGGAAACTGCGGCGACAGATGCGGAGATTGCAGCCGGCGCGTTGGATTGGGATCAGGCGTTTATCGATAGCCATGATGGCAAGCAGACGATCGATACCGCGTCCGAGAATATTTTCACTCAGATCATGACAGCGGCAGATGCCGGGGCTGATGCAGCGGATCAGGTCGTCTCGCCGATTTCGACACTCGTTCAGAAATTCGTTGAGACTGGTGCGTCTGCCGACGCAGCCGAGGCGGAGGCGTCCGTTAAGGAATTGCTGGGCATTGATGAAGCGGTTGACTTGGCGACTTTTGACTTCGCCGAGGCATTGGAATCTGAAGACGCAGGCGAGGTCGATAACGCGAAAGACGTTCTGCACAAGGCGACCGCTATCGCAAACGCGGTTGAGACTGCGCTTGCCGTTGCTGAGGCGCAGGGTGAGGATGATGGTGAGGGCGGCACCCAAGCTCTTGAGGGTGAAGCCGTCGTCAGTGCTGCAGATGAAATTTTGGGTGCTATGGTCAAGACCATGGCAGCCGTAAAAGAGTCGGTGGATAGCGAGGATGCAGGCTCTTTGGGCACCGCGCCGTCGTTTGATGACCTTTTGAAAGCCGCAACGGCAGTGGCAGTCGCGGACGTTCTGGGTGGTGAAGAAGGTTCGGATAACGATGTAGACGTAGAGGCTGTCGCTGACGCGCTGGTTGCGGGTCTGGAAGATGGTGACGACGTTGATGTGGCGTCTGGCGAGGCCATTCAGGATGAGACCGATCTAAGCGACACTGAAGTTGATGTCGTTGACCAGCTCGGTGACAAAGTTGTCGAGGCGTCGGTTGCGATTGAGGGCGAGATCGCAGATGCCGCTAGTATAGACGATTTGGATGGCGATGATGGCTATGACGCGGCTGAGGACGCTTTGATAAGCGACATCAACGCGATCATTAACGAGGAGCTGCTCGGGATCGATTTGCAGGAGGACGCCAAAAGTGGCGTCGAAAATCAGGTTGGGTTCATCAAGGGCAACCTGCTGCAGAATGATAAGTATACTAATGACTTGTCACTGGATAGCGACACTGAATTGTACTCGGTCAACGGCAAATTGATCCCTGAATTTTTGGATACATCTGCTGATCAGGGCGCGTTTATTCTGTCCACATCGGATTGGAACACACCGGAACGGACGGTTTCGGCAACTCTGCTGAATGACGAACTTGACAGTGAAGTGAACCCGGCAGATCTGATGTCGGCTTTCCCGACCGCACGGCAGACAGGTGGTTCGGCAACGGCCGGTTCTATGATCTACACCACGATCACTGTCACCGAGGACGATGTCGCGGATGGCGCGGCAACTCTAAGCTTTGACTATAACTTCGGATCATATGATTATCTTCCTTACAATGACTACTCGTTCTTCGCTGTTCATGCCGAAGAAGGCGGCACGGCGGATGAGCAGACTGGTCTAATTCTGCGGGGCGTCAGCGACGCTGACGGGGGTACCGCTGATGTCAGGGACCTGAAGGGAACCGGACTTTACACGGATGCGGGTATTTTCCAGAGCCTCGATGGTAACGCAGACGTGGCTGTTGGAACTAATTCTGCAAGCTATTCCTACGAGTTTACCGAAGCGGGACAGTACAAAATCGGTATTGGTATCACAGATGTTCGTGACACAATCGTCGATTCTGTCATGTCGGTCGCGAACATTACTTTAACCGCAAGCAATGGTGTAGATACCACTGTTCTGACCGATGCCGACTTTAACCAGATCGGTAACGTTCAGGTTGATGGTGGTATGGTGGAAAGCGTCAATGTCGCTTTAATTCAGGGCACTTTTGGCAATTTGATCATCACAAAGTCTGGTGATTATTTGTACGAAGTGACACCCGAAAACTCTGCTAACATTGAGGATATCCCTGATGGTGTGACGGTCACAGAGGATTTCTCGTACACTGTCAAAACGTTAGTAGACGGCGTAGAGCAGTTTGCGACGTCCAAATTGACCGTGACCATCACGGGTACTGAATTTGACCCGACGATTACCATTTCCGAAGATGCGATCTTGGGTGTCGATGCAGATAATGTGAATGCCAGCACAGAAGAAAGCTTTTCTGTTTCGGGCGAAATCGAAAATGTCCCTGATGATGCCACGGTGACGGTGACCATTTCGGATGGCGTGAATCCAGATACTTACGAAAATATTTCAATAACGGAAGACGCCGAAGGTGACGGGACATGGCAACTCAATGACGTCGACGTCTCAGGCCTCGACGACGGAGACCTAAGCATAACGGCGGCTATCGTTCCGGACGGGGCGGGTGATACGGACAATCAGACGGTCACTGTTATAAAAGACACAGATGCCGATGTAGATGATGACTTTGCCATCAGCTACACGCCCGGGGAAAATGGCACAGTGGACGTTGAAGTTTCCGGCCTCGATGCCGACGCCTCAGCCTTCATCACCTTTACTGCTGGTGACACTGTATTGACCCAGGGCGTTGAAGCTAATGGCGTTTTCGAGCTCGATTTGTCCGAGATGGATGGATCACAAGCCGTGACCGCCACCTACGATATTTTTGACGACGCTGGTAACCAAATTGAAGACCAGGCAGGAGCAAGCTTTTTTGCGCCCGAGTTCTCGGCCTCAATTAACGGCGGCGTGAACGCAGCTAATGCGTCGAGTGTCACAATCACCTTGGAGAGCGAAGCTGAAGGCGGTGAGATCACAGCGTTGTCTGTTACAGACGGTACAAACACGGTGAACTTGGCTGGATTGCTCAATGCGTCGGTTGTAATTTCTGATGGGACAGTTGAAGTCTCAGGTGCAAACCTAAGCTCGCTGTCCGACGGGGAATTGACCATCACGGCGACACTGTCTGCTACGATTAATGACGTTGGCGTTACCACGGACACGACAGGCACGGCTGATAAGGACACCGATGCGGATGTTGACGGTGAGGACGCAAGTGTATCGATTGCCTTTGTCAGCGAAGATGTGGACGAGACCGTTGTCAACGTGACAGTTTCGGGGCTGGACGCAGATGTCGATCCAACGGATGTCACTATCGTTTTTTCGGACGGTACAACGACGCTTGATCCAGTTAACTTTGACGCTGAAGGCGCTGCAACGGTCGATTTGGCCACTATGGCTGCCAACAAAGCGATTTCATCAACAGTTACGATCACAGACGACGCTGGCAACACTCACAGTTTGTCTGGTGCAGCTGTTTCGTTTGGAACAGTGCCAACAGTATCCGTAGATGCGATTGACGTGGTGAATGCTGCTGCAGTCGGCGCGGTCGAAATCACGGGCTCGACAACCAATGCGTCCACTGGTGGTACAGTCGAGTTGACGGTATCTGATGGTGTCACCGAAATCGTTCTCGATCCGGTTGTGGATGTTCAATCAGATGGGTCATTTAGTGCAACCATGGATCTGTCATCCCTGCAGGATGGCACCATCTCGGTAACGGCTGTTGCGACGGTTGGATCAACAGACTCAGAGATGTCCGAGACTGTTCAATTCGAACTGGACACAACGGCTGATGAGGGTGGTGATGTCGCCGTCACGCTGACAGATGACATTGATGATCTCTTTGATACCGAAGTAACCGCTTCCATCACTGGCCTTGATGCTGATGCATCTGCCGAACTTACCTTTTCTGATGGGTCAACTGAGATTTCGGGGACCTTTGCCAATGGCACGGTAACGTTGGACCTGTCCAGCTTGGACACCTCACTCACGATCATCAGCACAGTTACCCTCACTGATGATGCTGGTAATACGGAAGATGTGGCTGGGCCTGAGGTTACCTTTAATCTGGCACCTATTTATAATGTTGATCAGGATGAGTCCTATTCGGCGGATGAATTGCAGGATGCTCTTGACGCCGCAAACGCCGGAGACACCATTCAGTTGGCTGCTGGTGAAATAACCGGTGATGCGACAATTACAACTTCAGTAAATTTGGTCGGCGCATATAACGGTGAGCAAGCTGCAAATGCAGCAGACCTTGCATCCATTGATATTGAAGGTCGTGATGATGAATCTGTTCTGACAGGCACAATCACTGTGGCAGCAGCAAATGTATCCATTGACGGTGTGAAACTGGATAATGATACACCTTTGGTTTGGGACACCAGCATCTTGACCGGAGACTCCGCATCTGGATTTGGTGGCGAACTTGACGGATTTTCGCTTAAAAACAGTGTAATGACCACATATGATGGCGCAGCTGCGCCTACATTGGGTTCGCCAGAGGGTGGTAGTGCTTCATCTTACAGCGGGCCTACGCTAGCGACAAATTGGGACATATCCGGTAACCTGATCGGTGGCGTAACTAGCGGCAATAGCGGTGCGCTATACTTGGCCGGGCTTGAAGACAGCAGTATATCTGGTAACGTCTTTATCCGTCCGACTGCCGGACATCTCTACTTGTCGTCGCTTACCAATACGGACATCACGGATAACTTCTTCTACCATGGTGTGCATGCGGGCGGTGTAGACCTCGATGGAAATGGCGCGTTTTTCGACGACATTGGCGGCTACGGCTACGGTTACGGTTACGGTGTGAATAACGACGCCTCGCAGGAGGCAAAGGATGCATTCCTAGGTCGTAACTTCTGGATGGAGATCAAGGGCACAAACACGGACGTCACAATCGATGGCAATGATGGTAAGTACAACTCTGGCGGTATTCAGCTATACGGCGAAAGTGGCGATGAAGTCTTCGATGGCATAACAATCACGAATAACTCATTTAGTGATTTCATAAACGCTGATCCTCTGAATGCGTTGGGCGACGAAAAATCGGGCTTCATGGGTGCTATCGCTGTGTCTGTGACCGATGAAAATGCGCAAGCGTCTGACTTGGAAATATCCGGCAACACGATCACCGTAGCAAGGGACCAAATTTTCGACGACTCTGATTTGGCTTCTCTTGTCTACGTTGTTGGTGGCTTGACTGATGGCGATGACGCGGACGATGCCTCTGTATTGATCAGTAATAACACAATCGAGGTTGTCGAAACCTCAGCCCAGGAGATCTTGGACGCTCAAGCTGGAACATCGAGCAATGAGGATATTGTTGCAGCCGTCTTTATAGGGCAAGGAATTGAGGACCAGCTGTCAATTACTGGTAACACCATCTTTGAAGGAGTGTCTGACGATGGTGGAGTTGTTGGCCTATTTCTCTACACGACGTACCTAGACCTTGTTGATGGTGACTCTCCTTATGGCAACTTCTACGAGGGCATGACAGGGAACATTCAAATCACTGGTAACACCTTTGACGGTTTCCCAGAGGGGCTCTCAAACGACCCACCCCATTATGCTAATGACGTGGTTGTTTGGGGCCTTGATCTTGAAGCACAGTACAATGATACCTCAATCAGCGAGGCGGACGTTAATGTGATCGTGCCCTATGCGAACCTTGATACAACCTCAGTCACCCCCGTCGTAAGTATTGACGCGTTAGCCGTTAACTTGGTTGTTGGGACTTCTGCCAGCGATGTGTTGGATGTTGAAGCTGGCAATCACGCAGTATTGACCGCCGGTGGAAGTGATACAGTCAATTTGGGCAATGGCATCAGTTATGTTGCGTTGGATGGCATGGCGACAAACGGGGATGTTGTAACGATCACAAACTTCAATACGGCAGAGGCTGTTGACGCGTCATTCGAACCATCAAATAAGGGTGAAATCGACGGAGTGGTTCTGTATAACCTGAACGCTGATGACCTACGTGCAGATGGTGGTTACGATATGCAACTCGTTGGCGATGGTGACACAATTGCGGATCCATACTCCGGTCTTCTTGTCTTCACGACCGAGATGGATTTCGGCGGAGATGCCGCAGCAGCAATTGAAGCTGCAGTTGAGGGCATGTCCGGAATTGGTAACGGTGAGACACTGTTCGCGATCGGTCGTGATGGTGAGGATGCGTCTCTGGTGCGTGTCGAAATTGATGCGGTGGGTGAACATACAACCACACAAATTGCCGATATCGACCTGCAGGCTGGTGGCACCTTTGATAATTTGGGTGACTCACTGAATGGTTTTGTAGTGAACTTTACCTTGCCAGAAGTTGGCTAACTTGTAGGTCTAATAAAAGAACTAAAAGACGCGGTAGTTTGCCGCGTCTTTTGTACGTGGAAGGTGATTGATATGACAAAGTCTTTTAGGCCGCAGAGAGGATTACTGATTGCCGCACTTCCTGTGGCGACAATGTGGGCCAGTGCTGCCGTTGCTGACGAAGGGCTGAGTGCTGAAGCCTATCTTGCATATCTTGATGCATTAGCGGCACAAACAGAGGAGCTACCTTTGGGCAATGCCTCTACCGTTGGCGTTGCAAGCGGTTTCGGCCTTCCCAGTGGCGTTGGTTTTGCAGTGGCTGCGTTGTCTGATACGCGTGAACGTGGCCAAGGTAATGGCGCGGACGGCTCAATGGCATTGGGGCTTGGCTTTGGCGATTCAATAAATGCAGTTGGTCTTGAGGTTATCCTTAACATCACGTCGGTGTTACCGAGTGATTTCGCGGATAGCGGCACCATTAACGTCAAATTTTCTCGTAATATCGATACGAATTCAGCCATTTCCCTATCCGTTTCAAACGCTGTGAAATGGGGGGACGCAAAGAATAATGATGTAGGTACAACATTTGCTTACTCTCGAAGATTTGCTCTCCAAGGTCGCTCGGCAATGATATCTGCCGGGTACTCAAGCAATATCGGCACCTTGGATGATGAACCGGGAGGATTTGTTGGCTTTGGATTGGCACTTACAGAAAAGACATCCGCCGGTTTATCATGGTACGGTGATGAATGGGTTGCTGGACTTAACACAATTGTTACTGTTCTAGGGGAGGACATTCAGGCCGGTATAAGCTATTCAGATTTGACCAATCAGAACACCGATGGGCGTTTGAACCTCACTTTCGCCATCACGCGCGCTGACCTATATTAATGAGCCTACTAAGGAAAAAGAAATGATCGGAAAATCTCTTGCTTTGATCTTCATTTCGGTTGTTTTGGCGGCCCCTTCTGCAAACGCCGGACAAATTTCAGTCGTTAATCCTGGCACGATTTTTTTCTACACGCCACCTACACCAACTCCGATATCAACTCCGGTTCCCAGTCCAACTGTAGGTACGCCAGTTGTCGCGACGGGTACGACTGTCCCGATAACCAACGTAATTGCTGGTGTACCAGGCCAATCTGGTGAGGCATCTGTCAACAGTGGAACACCCTCTGGTTCTGCATTAAATGTACCATTGGCCGCCGTGCAGCAGTTCAATCCCTCGGCGACTTTAAGTGTCCCACAGATGCAGATAGCGATGACGCAAATTCAGGCCATTCTTGCGGCCCCGAGTGGTTTAACAGCAGCACAGGTAACCACTTTGCAATCCCATCTTGCGCTTATGCAGGCAGGACTAAACAAGTAGTCCATTAACGTAAGGCGTGAAGATGTACTCGCGGGTGGTGGCATCTGGCAATATGTCATCAATCTTGGCGGTTTTGATGAGGGTTAAGGCGATGGCCATGGCTTTGCCG
>JAYQEA010000108.1:10036-13359 GCA_038138625.1 Roseivivax sp. | reverse complement strand
GCCGGGCTCCGTGGCCAAAAACAGGTCTTGTCAAACAGGAGGCGCGCTGGTGGGGGCGGTTCCATGCCGGGCCACCCAGGCGCGGTAGAACTGTGAATAGCTGCCAAACCCGGCATCTAGCGCGATCACCGTCCAGGTTTGCCGTGGTGCCTCGGCTCTGAGCGCGGCGGCGAGGGCCAGTTTCTGATCCGTCCGGTATTCGGCAACACGCTGGCCCAGATCGGCATGGAAGCGTCGGCCTAGGCGTCCGGGCGACAGGCCGACCTCGCGCGCGACATCCGCCACGCTGCGGGTGGGGTCATCCCGCCAAAGTCGCGCCGCCCGGTCCACCGCCGGATGCACCGCCCGACCCGCTCCATCCATCGCCGCCTGCCAGGCCATCCAGGCCCGCGCCAGCCACCACAAGAGCCCCGCATGACGGGCCGCCACGCCCTGCGCCCCGGTCTGAGCCGCTGCGATTGCTTCGAGCGCGGCCATTTCGCCCGAAGGGATCACTCGTGGCCGCAGCCCCGGTCCGCGCAGCGGGGGCAATCCGTCCCGCAACGGGGGCAGGGCTCGGTCAGCCACCAGCACCACGCGCATGTCAAAACCCGCCGTTTCGGACAAAAGCACATGCCGCTGGCCCGCTTGCGCCCAGAGCAGGCTGCCAGCGCGGAGGTCAAAGACCTCTCCGTCCACCAGATACTGCGCGGCCCCGTCCAGACCCAAAAGAACCACCAGCTCCTGATGCGCTTCGGCTCCGGTTGGGCGATACCGCCGTTCCGACCGGCGCCACATCAAACCGTGTGGTGGGGGCAAAACCAGAGGGTGCGGGGCGTCTTCGACCATTTTTGCAATATCCCTGTCCCAAATTGACAAGATCTAGGTGCAGAATGGCATATTATGACGCCTGCACCGACCGGGAGGATAAATTGTTGGACGACGCATCAAGCTTTCGCAGCCAGGGCTATGCCTTATTCGAAGGCGCGCTCAGCGCCGAGGACCTCGCGCTCTTGCGGGGCGCCTGCGACCACCTACTGGACGAACCGGTGCACGATGGCGGCAACGGCGACATCCACAAAATCGGCCTGGGCGAGGCGCGCCGTTTCCTGCGCCACCGTCACGAGGAATTCCCGGGGCTCGAGGACTTCTTGCTTGGAAAGCGCATTGCTGACATCTGCGGCGTCTGCGGGATGGAAGACCCCATGCTCTTTAACGAGCAGTTCGTGGTTAAAGGCGCAGGCAAGGGGGCCAGCTTTGCGTGGCATCAGGACGGTGCCTATGTAGGATTTGACCACAGACCCTACCTGACCATCTGGATTGCGCTGGATGACGCCACCGAAGAGAACGGCTGCGTGTATATCCTGCCCCGGGATCTGAAGGCCGAGGGGCATCTGGACCCCCACGAATGGCAAGACGACAGCAACGAGCTAAATGGATATTTTGGCTCGGAAACAGGCATGCCAATGACTTGCAAAGCAGGCACAATCGTGGCCTTCTCTAGCCTGACGCTCCACAGTTCGGGGGCCAATACGACCGGCACGCCACGCCGGGCCTATGTCACGCAGTATAGCCAGGGGCCGATCATTGACCCAAATACAGGTGCACCAAAACGATTTACAAAACCGCTGCGAGCCTGAGGGCTTAGCGGAAGGGATACATCCACGGTCGATAATCATCGATCAGGATTTGCGCACGCGCGATTTGATCGGGCGTCATCCGGTGGACAACCTCTTCCAAACTGATGGCCGCGTCGGGATCTCCACCAATTGCCGACAACGCGTACCAAAGGTAGGCGCGAACCAGATCGGGGGCGGGCATGCCGCGCCCGACCTCGTAGTACCAGCCGATGCCCGACTGCGCGCCGGGGTGCCCTTTGAGCGAGGACCGCAGGTACCACTCGAAGGCGCGCTCGTCGTCGCGCTCGACGCCCAGGCCAAGCGCATACATGACGCCGATCAGTTCCTCGGCATCGGCATTGCCGGAGCGGGCCAGCGGCAGAAATGCTTGCATCGCTTCTTCGAACTGCCCGTTTTCCATAAGATCGCGGGCCTGTTCCAGTCCTTGCGCTTGGGCAAAAGGCACAGTGAGACAAAATACAAAGGTAAGAAACGTGCAGCGCATGTGGCGGGCCTTTTGCTGTGGGGGTCGGTTGCATTTGCGGATTTACCTGCACCGATGTCTGACAAGGATTTCCTACAATTCGATATGGAGCAAGCCCGTTTGGGCCAGTTGTTGTTCTATGATCCGATCTTGTCTGGAAACCGCAACATTGCCTGTGCAACATGTCACCATCCCAAGTTCGGTACGGGGGATGGTCTCAGCCTTGGAATAGGTGAAGGGGGACAGGGTTTGGGGCCGGATCGTTTGCCAGGCACAGGGTCGGCACGCATTCGCAAGCGAATTCCACGCAATGCGCCCGCGCTTTGGAATCTTGGCGCGAAAGAGTTCACCGTTTTTTTTCATGATGGACGCGCGACGGCTCTTGATACATATGACAACAGCTTTGACACTCCGGCAGAGGAATGGTTGCCAGACGGGCTGGAAAGCCTTCTTGCAGCGCAGGCTATATTTCCGCTTACCGCACAATTCGAAATGGCAGGCAATCCGGGTGAAAATCAGGTCACCGGTGCGGTGCATGACCGTATCGACGGTGCATGGCCCATTCTTGCAAAACGTGTGCGGACGATCCCCGAATATGGTGAGCGTTTGCAAAAGGCCTTTGATCTGAATGGTCCAGAAGAGGCGGCGATTGAACATATCGCAAACGCCTTGGCGGCATTTATGCAACTGGAATTTCGAAGCACAGACAGCCCGTTTGATGCCGCGCTGCGTGGCGGGACGGGTGTGCTGGACGTACATCAAGCACGTGGTATGGACCTTTTCTATGGCAAGGCTGGATGTAGCAGTTGTCATAGCGGAGCATTGCTCACGGACCATGATTTTCACGCACTTGGAATTCCCGGATTTGGCCCGGGTCGGACGCGCCGTTTTGACCCTATGCCACGAGATGTAGGTCGCATGGGGGAAAGCGATCTTTTGGAAGACATGTACCGTTTTCGGACACCGTCCTTGCGCAACGTTGCCCTGACGGCGCCTTACGGACACAATGGGGCCTACCCCACGTTGGAGGGGATCGTTCGCCACCATCTTGATCCCGAGGGAATGCGTGCGATTTGGACACCAGAGATGGCGCAGCTGCCGGATGTGCCCTGGCTTGCGGGCGTGGACTTTGCCATTCGCGAGGACCGTTTCGAGATGGCGCGCGAGGCAGCTGCGTTGGACATCGTCCCGCGGGAGCTGACCGATGACGAGATCGCAGACATCATTGCGTTTTTGCATGC
>JAYQEA010000108.1:0-10026 GCA_038138625.1 Roseivivax sp. | reverse complement strand
CTGCTCGGGTTGGGGTGCTGGGCATTCCCGATGCAGTTCCCAGTGGTCTGCCCGTCGCGGGTCAGTGACAACAGTGCGTTTTTCGAAGCCATTTGTGTAATGGACCGTGTTGTTTTGTGGATCAGCGACGTGGCAGGGCGCTCTTCTGCACTGGTGATGCTGTGTGGAAATTCAACCAAGCCGTGTTGCCCAAAATATAGCCAAGCCGTGCCTGTGCGCGCAGCTATCTTTGACAAGTTTCAGGCTTTCGGACTTTATGCGCATTGGTTCCGCTGGACAGCACGGGCCTTAGACAACGGGTTCCAACCATCCGACGCAAGAGACCGCCGCCTCGACCACCGCCAGAACCGACAACCCCAAAGGTTCAATATACGTGCTGGTGAACACCCAGACGTCCCAAAGTCCACAGACCACGATCCCCGCCCACAGCGCACCAGGTGTTGCGGCTGCGGTACTGCTCACCAAAGCGGGCATTTCATCGGTGTCATTCTGTTCGCTTCCGCCCGTGATCCACATCTTGGAACGATGTGGCACACAGGTAAAGGCTGACAAAAACACCAGCACCAGATGCACCTGCGTTGGCACCAGTGTCGACAGCAGCGCTCAGATCAGCCACGAATACCCCGTGCGCCCCTCGGGCGTTTTCAGATCGTCAAAGAATGGACGCAAGGCTATATAATCCTGTCCGGCAAGATGGTCGATAAGGGCGACCGTGCCACACAGGGCCAGTCCCAATCCGATCAGCAGGGCCACCGCTGCGATCCCGTCTGCAATCCAGATGATTGCAGTCATAAAATGTGCTTTCTGCGCCCCATCCGGATCAGTCGCAACGTGATGCCATAAGACTGACCGATGCCACAAATCGCACAGCCACCATTGTGATAACAGCGCATTTCACCGTGGCCCGTATCCAGCCGCGGTCTTCTGCGCTTGTGATCCCCCACTGCACAGGCAGAAATGCCAGCGGATACACCACGGCAAGTTTCAGCGCCGCGTCCAAGACCGGCCAAGAAAAGGTGCTGGTTTGCAGATGGGTCAGATCCTGAGGGTCGCGCGCACGCGGGGTCAAGCACTAGAAAAATCGCGCGGTCTGGATTTTGGCCGGCATTGGATCATTGACGGCATCGGCGGGTAACAACATGTGCTGCAACCCGCGCACGACTGCATCGACCGATTTGGTATGGATGCGCGCATTGTCGCGCCGTTTTAACCCGTTCAGGATATGAACCCTATCCACGGCATGGTCAAAGTTCAGAAGTCCGAACAATAGGACCCAAAGCACAGACACCGCCCAGACCCAAATTGTGGGCTCTGACCATGAAAGCAGCACAAACACCGTCGCAATGATCGTGCCAACACGTGTTTGTGCATCGCGCGCCCATTCTCCCCTCAGGCGAGCATTGGCGCTGCGTATTTAACACTCCGAGCGGAAACGGCGGGGCACTTGCGGCGTTTCACCGTGCCACAGGATAAGTTTTTTGCTCTTCTTTCCCAAGGGCTTTCGGGGTCAGGACCAGTTCGCCTCAACTTGGACGCAGAACGGGGAACCAGTCCTCTCTTAGTCTTTGATCCTGAACCATATCATGCCCGGGAAAGGGAGGGGATGTCTTGCCCGGGCGCTGCGTATAGCGGGCGTCCTCGCCCAGTAGTCTTAGCGAAAAGGCCCGCCTTCGACTGCTTGAGGAGTTGCCGCGCGCGCCGTGCAGTATGGAGAAATGAAAGCCCACAGCATCGCCCGGCTCCATTGTCCATTCGCGGATGGTCATCCCCTCTGCATCCGGATCAGGTACGGGAATATAGGCGCTTTCATCAGCGTAAAAACTGTCTTCGTTTAGCCAGCGCGTTGGCAAAACCGGCTTGGGCCAAAGATGGGACCCCGCAACGCAGCGCAAGGTGGCGTCAGAGACTGCATCGAGAGGAGACCAAAAGCTGATGGTTTGGCGACCCTGCACAAAGTAATAGGGTCCATCCTGATGCCATGGCGTGGCCTTGGTGGTTCCCGGTTCTTTGACCAGCACATGATCGTGAAACAATTGGACACGGGTGGACTGCATCAGATCTGCGGCAACATCGGCCACGGGGCTGTTGCGAATGACGTCGTCGAATTCAGGGATGCGCTGCCAATTGCAGTAATCATCAAAAAAACGTCCGGTATCTCCGGGTTTGAGGTTTTCTGCCGCATAGGGGCCGGGGGCTGCCATATTGCGCGCAATGCCTGCGCGAAGGGCGTCCAGATGATCTACAAACAGCCCCTTGATCAGGACCACACCGTCGCGTTGATAGGTGTCGATATCGTTCTGGGTCACCAAGGGATGCGGCATTCTCAGGCTCCTCGTAGGATGGTCGGTTTCAAATCTTGCCGATAGGGTTTTGCGCCCATGGACAAGGACCGGCATAGGTAATGATCCTTGTAGCGAAGACGTCGCAGCAGGATCGGCATCATCCCTGCATAGGCTTTCCATATCGATGTATTCGGTTCGGGCAAATTATGGTTTGTCAGCGCATCCAGTTTAGGCAGCACACCGATCACTGGCAACGGCAACACAGAGTCCGTCCATAACGCGCGCGCTATTGCGGCGACACATAGTGTCACCCAAACGCATGCGGTATGAAAAACGATCTGATTCCACTGCTGCGTTTCAAAGGCGGTCCTATACCCTAATTTGTGCCACCAGATGTCCATCGCAGCTCCCTAAAGCACGCCGTAGGATAGCCAGAACGGGGCGCTCTGCCATGGTGGCCACAACCCAAGCTGGGGATCCGCCAAAACAATCATAACATTGGACAAGATCACCGTATTGCGGATTGCAGATTGGTCGTTTGGTTGCATCAGGGCCGTCATCCGGGAACGGAGGACGGCTGAATTGTACCAAATGCCGATTCCAATCCCGCTTTGACAGGGTGCATTCTGTCGGATCCGGAAAGGGCACAGTCTCGGGCCATCGGGTGCCTCGTTCAAATTATACAAAGCGGTTTACGTAGTTTTCCAGAATTTCCTGTCGTCCCGACCGGGGCTTGGGGTTTATGTCGTCATTCAAGACCCTGTTCGTGATTGCGTCCAGATCGCCTGCAAGCATGGCTTGCGCCTGAGGATCCTGCCAACCTGCGTAACGATCAGAAAGGGACTGCTCGAGCCCACCGTCTGTGATCATTGCCGCGGCGGCTTTGAGCCCGCGCGCGCAGATATCCATGCCGCCTATATGGGCGGCAATCAGGTCTTGAGGATCCAGAGATTGCCGTCTTAGCTTTGCATCGAAATTCGTACCTCCGGTCGAAAAACCGCCAGATTTCAGAATATGATAATAGGCCATCGCGACCTCGGGCACATTATTGGGAAACTGGTCTGTATCCCAACCAGATTGATAGTCGTTGCGATTCATGTCGATCGACCCAAGCATATCATCAGCCGCCGCAACTGCGATCTCGTGTTCAAACGAATGGCCTGCAAGGATTGCGTGGCCTTGTTCAAGATTGAGTTTAACCTCGTTTTCCAGACCGTATTTTCGTAAAAATCCAATGCACGTGGCCGCGTCAAAGTCATACTGGTGCTTTGACGGTTCCTGCGGTTTGGGCTCGACCAATATTGCGCCTTTGAAGCCAATCTTGTGCGTGTAATCGACCACCATATTCAGAAACCGGCCCATGTTATCCTGTTCCAAGCGCAGATCGGTGTTCAGCAGGGTTTCATATCCTTCACGGCCGCCCCAGAGCACATAGTTCTGACCGCCCAGTTTATGCGTTGCATCAATGCAGGATTTTACCGTCGCTGCCGCGAACGCAAAAACGTCCGGATCGGGGTTGGTACTGGCACCGCCCATCCATCTGCGGTGGCTGAACATATTTGCAGTCCCCCACAAAAGCCGGGTCCGACTGGTCTGCATTTTGTCTGCAATATAGTCTGTAATCTCGTTCAACGTGGCAAGGTTATCTGCAAAATTGCCTTGATCGGGGCGCAGATCCAGATCGTGCCAGCAGAAAAATGGCACGTTTAATATCTCGAACATTTCAAATGCGACATCGGCCTTCAAACGGGCATTGGCCATGCTGTCCTGTGGATGCCATGGCCTCTCGAAGGTGGTTCCGCCAAAGGGATCCTGACCTTCCCAGGCAAAGCTGTGCCAATATGCGACAGCAAACCGCAAGTGTTCTTCTAATCGTTTGCCCATGATGATCTCGTCAGGATTGTAATGACGAAAAGCCATGGGATTCGTGCTGTCGGCACCTTCAAAGCGGGCGGGCGCAAGGCCGTCGAAAAATCCAGTACTCATGAAAGGTCCTTTAAAGCAGGGTAAATCTTGGCCCACGTTTCGCGCCGCTTGGCGTAGGCATCGGTCAGATCGGCGTTTGGCATGATGGTTTGGGCGATGGTGGGTTTGGTCATGACAGTATCAGGGTTGGCCCCTGTTGCGGCGCAAATGGCCAGACGCGCTGCGCCCATTGCGGCTCCGAACTCCCCTTTTTCGGGCACATCGATGGGCAGGTTAAGAACGGTCGCCAGCATTTGTAACCAGAGCTTGGAGTCGCTGCCACCACCGATGGCAATGAGGCGCTGCAAATCTGCGCCAGTTGCAGTCAACGCGTCCAAACTATCGGCCAAGGCAAAGCTGACACCTTGCAAAACGGCTCTTGTAAGATCGTGCGGAGTATGCGCGACGTCCAACCCCACAAAGGCACCCCTGATCCGACTGTCGTTATGGGGTGTTCGTTCGCCCGAGAGATAGGGCAGAAATTGCAAGCTCACTGGCGGCCCTAGGTCATCACCCAAGCCATTTGTTAGGCTGGCAGGGCTTTGGCCTATCTGTCGCGATAGCCAGTTCAGACAATCGGTTGCGGCCAGAATGACCCCCATTTGATACCATCGCCCCGGTACGGCATGGCAAAAGGTATGCACTGCTGTTGCAGGGTCTGGAGCATAGTGATCACGCGCAGCCAGCACCACGCCCGAGGTGCCCAAAGACACGAAGCCGTCGCCCTCGTTTAGTGCACCGACACCGCATGCGGCGGCTGCGTTGTCGCCCGCACCTCCTGCCACAATAATTCCTTTTGGTAAGGACCATTTGTTTGCCAATGAGTCTCTTAGCGGTGCGGCTGGTTCAGACCCTTCGACCAGACGCGGCATGTGTGTGTGGTGCATACCGCTTGCCGCCAACATCGTGTCGGACCAGTTCCGCGCGCCTGTGTCCAGCCAACTTGTTCCCGCGGCATCCGACAGATCGCCTACATACGCGCCTGTAAGATAGAAATTTAGGTAAGCTGCGGGCAACAGTACCTTTTCTATAGCCTCAAAAATATCCGGCTCATGCCGGTGTACCCACATCAGTTTTGGTGCAGTAAAACCGGGAAAAACGATATTTCCAGAGACCGCGCGCACCTGATCTATTGTGTCAAGTTCGGCGGCCTCGGCAAACGACCTTGTATCATTCCACAAGATACAAGGTCTCAAAACGTCTCCGGTCTTGTCGAGTAGCACAGCACCATGCATATGGCCCGCAACGCCGATACCCTGCACACCGGCCATCGCATTCGGGGCTGCTTTTTGCAGCGCTACCATGACCTGATCCAAGGCCATTATCCAATCAGCAGGGTCTTGTTCGGACCACCCGTGCAAAGGTCGGGAGACATCGTAATCGGCCTCGGCGGATGCAAGGACCGAACCAGACCCATCGGTCAAAAGTCCGCGCAGACCCGAGGTGCCAAGGTCCAACCCCAAGTACGCTTTTTTCGCCATATTTTGCCTCCTCGTGGCTGCATCAGGTCAAAACCTGCACGCACTGCCTGCGCCATGAAGCGGTTGCTGGTCGGTTCCGTCAAGAGGGTGCGCGCCATTCCGCCGTAAATCGCGCTGGAACATATCTTATTCCAGCGCGACCTGTGTTGCCTCGACCACGGCTTCCATAGCCACGTAGGTTGACGTGGCTGCAACATATGGAAGCGAGGACAGGCTTTCTGCCATGACGCGACGATAGGACGCCATATCATGTGTCCTGATCTTGATCAGGTAATCAAAGCCTCCTGCAATCATATAGCATTCCTCAACCTCCGGAATGGCACGAACGGCTGTGTTAAAGGCACGCAGAGCGGCCTCTCGGGTGTCGCTAAGGCGTAGTTCTATATAACTGACGTGGCTTAAGCCGAGGTGCAGCGGAGACAACAGCGCGCGATACCCTGTGATCAGCCCGTCTGCTTCCATCTTTTTAATTCGTGCAGCAACGGGTGTCTTGGACAAGCCGACGTTACGGGCGATCTGCGCCACAGATTGGCGGGCATCATGCTGCAATTCTGCTAGAATGCGGCGATCATAATTATCAAGAGTAGCCTGTTTCATGTCATTAAAATGGGTCAATTCACTACAATTGTCATCTAATTTAGGTCAAAAATCTATATAATCTCCGCCATGCTTGCCTATATAATTCATCGGCAGGGCAACATGTTCTTCTTCGACGCTCATTGGGACCACGACAAAACAACAGATGAAGCCTCTGCACTGCGCGCATTGGTGGCCTGTGCCGATCTTTCGCCGGACGCCAGAAAGCGCATTGTTGTGCAGGCGGCAGGTTGGGTGACACAAATCCGAACGCAGGGCAAAACGGGTTTGATGGACACCTTTCTGGCGCAGTATGGCCTGTCAACGGATGAAGGCGTGGCGCTGATGTGTCTGGCCGAGGCCCTGCTGCGTGTTCCTGATACAATCACCATCAACGCCCTGATCGAAGATAAGGTGGCACCCTCCGACTGGAGCCGCCACATCGGTCAGTCAAGTTCTCCGCTGGTGAATGCCTCTACCTGGGGGTTGTTGTTAACCGGGCGGGTTCTGGATGATGCCCAACCCGGAGTTGCAAGGACTTTGCGTGCGTTGGTGCGCCGCGTCGGAGAACCCGTGATCCGGCGCGCGGTCACAGCGGCAATGCGCGAGATGGGGCGTCAATTCGTGCTGGGTCAGGATATTGCTGCGGCAATGACGCGAGGAGCGATACAGGAGGCAAAGGGCTACACCTATTCCTATGACATGCTGGGTGAGGCGGCGATCACGGCGCAGGATGCGGAGCGGTACGCACAGTGCTATTCGGATGCGATCAGAGCCATTGCGGCGCAGTCACGGTCTGCGTGCATTGCGGACAACCCGGGCATTTCGGTTAAGCTCAGCGCGCTTCATCCCCGCTATGAGGTAGCGCAATGTGACCGTGTTATGGCCGAACTGGTGCCGGTTTTGCGCAGTCTTTGCATTGCTGCGGCCCGGGGTGGGATCGGACTGAATATCGATGCTGAAGAAGCTGATCGGCTGGCTCTCTCGTTGCAAGTGATTGCCGAGGTTTTAAAAACGCCAGATTTGTGCGCTTGGGACGGGTTTGGCGTTGTGGTGCAGGCTTATGGGGTGCGCGCGCCAAAGGTGATTGACGGGCTGGCTGAAATGGCGCGGGAACTGGATCGGCGTATCATGGTGCGCTTGGTCAAGGGGGCCTACTGGGACACTGAAATCAAGCATGCTCAGGTCGAGGGATTGTCCGGCTATCCTGTTTTTACCCGCAAGGCAGCAACAGATATCAGTTACCTTGGATGTGTCCGCCAGTTATTAACGTACCGGGACGTGATTTATCCCCAGTTCGCGACGCATAACGCCCACAGCGTCGCGGCTATTCTGGAAATGGCACAGGGCCTGCCGCGTGATTGCTTTGAATTTCAGCGCCTTCATGGCATGGGCGAGGCGCTGCATGCGCTGGTCATGACACAGGCTAATACCCGCTGCCGGATTTATGCTCCTGTTGGCACACATCAGGATTTACTGGCCTATTTGGTGCGGCGGTTGTTAGAAAACGGCGCCAATTCGTCCTTTGTAAACCAGATCGTGAATGTCGATGTTCCGGTGGATGTTGTGGTGCGGTGCCCCTTTGAAACGATGATGGCGCTGCCCGATGCAACCGAACCAGCGCCCTGTGATCCCGCAGATCTGTTTCATCCGGAACGCCAAAATGCAAAAGGCTTTGATTTGAGCAATATTGCAGAACTGGTCCGGATCGACGCGGCACGCAGCTGTCATCCGGTCTTTGATGTTGCGCCGGTCTTGGCAATACAATCCGACGCAGAGGGCGCGAGACATGTTGCCCGCAACCCTGCAACTTTGGACGTGCTTGGCCCTGTCAGATTTGCCAGTCCGGGCGATGTCTCAAAGGCATTCGCTGCGGCACGCCCTTGGAATGTGACTGCCGCAAAGCGTGCAGAGGTCTTGCAAACAGCGGCAGACCGGTTCGAGGCTGATTTTGGAACGGCCTTCTCATTGCTCACGAAAGAGGCGGGAAAGACCTTGTCCGATGCTGTCTCCGAGTTGCGGGAGGCTGTTGATTTCCTGCGGTATTACGCAGCGCAGGCTGAGGGTCAGGTTGGTCTGCCTCGGGGGATTTGGACCTGTATTAGCCCGTGGAATTTCCCGCTTGCCATTTTCACAGGTCAAGTTGCGGCCGCCTTGGCAACCGGTAACGCAGTTTTGGCCAAACCGGCGGAAACCACGCCTGGCATTGCAAGTTGGGCGATCACGCATCTGTTGACTGCAGGTGTCCCAAGTACTGCTGTACAACTGTTGCCGGGCACTGGGACTGAGATAGGCGAGCGGCTGGTCTCGGACCCTCGGGTGGCTGGTGTTGCATTTACCGGATCAACGGCGACCGCGCGGGTGATCCAGCGTCGTATGGCGGCGCATGCGACCCCCGGCGCGCCTTTGATCGCAGAAACTGGCGGTCTAAATGCGATGGTTGTCGACAGCACTGCACTGCCAGAGCAAGCAGTGCGGGATATCGTAGCATCTGCGTTCCAATCAGCAGGTCAAAGATGTTCTGCCTTGCGCTGCGTGTATCTGCAAAAGGATATCGCACCGCGATTTATCAATATGCTGGTTGGTGCGATGCAACAATTGCGTGTGGGTAATCCCTGGGATTTGTCTACCGATTTAGGGCCAGTGATCACACCTGCTGCGGCAAAGTCGATCCAAACCTATGTGGATGCGGCGCGCCGTACCGGGCGTTTGGTGTATCAATCATCGCTCGCGCGGAAGGGCGCCTTCGTGGGTCCGGCCCTGATCCGTGTTGACGGGATAGAGTCGTTGGAGAGCGAGGTGTTCGGCCCGGTGCTGCACGTTGCTACCTTTGACGGACATGAATTTGAGGATGTGATCGCGGCCGTGAACCGGTCCGGTTACGGTCTGACGTTTGGTCTGCACAGTCGCATTGATGCGCGCGTGCAATATGTGGCTGAAACGGTTGAGGCTGGTAACATTTATGCGAACAGAAACCAGATCGGTGCTATTGTCGGATCGCAGCCCTTTGGAGGTGAGAAGTTATCTGGCACCGGACCCAAGGCTGGTGGGCCACATTATCTGGCGCGGTTTCTTCGCAGTCCGGTACCCACATCTGGATCCGGTTCCAAAATGGGCAGTCCGGCGCAAACCTTGCGGGGTGCTATCAGGCCCCAAAAAACAGAACATACTGTAGCCGACCGCCTTTTGCCGGGCCCCACGGGAGAGCTGAACCGGTTAACCCTACGCGCCCGTGGTCCTGTACTATGTCTCGGGCCCGGGTTGGACGCTGCTCGGAGGCAGGCGGCCGAGGTCGAAGCGCTCGGCGGTCGGCCCTGGGTTGTCCTCGAGGACTTTGCGCCTGAACGACTGATAAGCCTGCCTGAACTGGCGGCTGTAGTGTGGTGGGGGCCGGAAAGTTATGCGCGCAACTACGCATTGGCTTTGGCCTCTCGAACAGATGGTATTGTACCGCTGCTAACGGATTGCCCGGACCTGGCACATGTCTTTTTGGAACGTCATCTTTGTGTGGATACAACGGCCGCTGGAGGGAATGCGGCGTTGCTTTCCGGGGGATAGGGCAGACCAAAATGATCCAGTGTAAACCGTTTTTGGTATGGTTTATCCAACACCCTTAGAAAAGAATACCGTTTCGTTTATGACCGTGTCGATCCGTAACATTAGGATGACACCATCCACAATCCAGATCCCTGTTTTCTATGCGCACCCTTAAATACTACGGC
>JAYQEA010000107.1:0-13467 GCA_038138625.1 Roseivivax sp. | reverse complement strand
CCATTGGCACCATTGGCACCATTGGCACCATTGGCACCATTGGCACCATTGGCACGACACCTGACGGGCTGTCACTTAGATCAATGCCAACGCGAATTTCGGTGTCTTAAGTGATATTTACCGCGACAGTGAGCTGGCATCTGTCGCCAAAAAGATCAAACAGGATACTGTTTTTGCGATCGCCTTTGACGCTGCGATGCAACTGCACAAGCACGCCCCATCAAGAGCTCTGCACCACAGTGCGCGAACGGACCCCTAAATCCAAAGAAGGCCAGAGCGATGCAACCGGTCTGGCCCTGGCAAAGGATTTCAGGAATTCGGCAGTGCAGGCGATGGTTAAAGCCCGTTGCCACAGAGCATTCAGGCCATCATCTTTGCAATTGGCATATAGCTCGCCCAGCCATTCGCCTGATCCCGCCGTCCCTGACATAACGGCCTAAGTGCAAAACATGTGGGGCGGACATACGCGAGTGGTCATCTCAACAGCGATGGACGGACGATTGCGCCTTTGTGACGAATGACCAAAAAATGGCCGTTAGCAAGCGACCAACTAACACATCACGCTCACAGCATCGCACTTAATTATAGGACAGAAATTTGTCTCTCTTTCTATCCCGCTCGGGCCATGCGTTTGCGCTCATGCGGATCCAAATACCGTTTGCGCAAGCGAATGGCGTTGGGTGTTACTTCGACCAACTCGTCATCGTTTATATACGCAATGGCTTCTTCCAGGCTAAACTGGATCGGGGTTGTCAGGCGTACGGCATCGTCAGTGCCGCTGGCGCGCACATTGGTCAGCTTCTTGCCCTTGAGCGGGTTGACCTCCAGATCGTTGTCGCGGCTGTGCTCACCGATCATCATGCCTTGATAGACAGGGGTCTGGGCCCCCAGAAACATCCGCCCGCGTTCCTCGAGGTTCCAAAGCGCATATGCAACCGCTTCGCCCTGTTCCATTGAAATTAGAACACCGGCACGCCGTCCGGGAATGGATCCTTTGTGCGGCGCCCAGCCGTGAAACACTCTGTTCAGGACGCCCGTGCCTCTTGTGTCAGTCAGAAACTCGCCATGGTAGCCAATCAACCCGCGCGAGGGAACATGCGCGACAATGCGAGATTTCCCCGCACCAGCCTGACGCATTTCGACCAACTCGCCCTTACGGACCCCTGTCAGTTTTTCAATCACGGCGCCGGTGTATTCATCATCAACGTCGATCGTGGCCTCTTCGATCGGTTCCATCCGTTGTCCGTCGTCGTCGCGCATCAGCACCTGAGGTCGTGAAATTGACAGCTCAAACCCCTCGCGCCGCATATTTTCAATCAACACGCCCATCTGCAATTCACCGCGACCGGCGACCTCAAAGGCCTCGCCCCCGGGGGTGTCGGTTATCCGGATGGCAACGTTTGATTCTGCCTCCTTCATCAGGCGTTCCCGGATGACGCGGCTTTGAACCTTTTTGCCGTCCCGACCTGCAAAGGGGCTGTCGTTGATCCCGAACGTGACCGAAATCGTAGGTGGGTCAATGGGTTGTGCATCCAGAGGCGTGTCTACGGCAAGCGCGCATATCGTATCCGCAACAGTAGATTTCGACATGCCTGCGATTGACACGATATCACCTGCAACGGCCTCTTCGATGTCCTGCTGTCCCAAGCCACGGAAAGCACGAATTTTTGTGACCCGGAACTGTTCAATTTTCTGACCAACACGGCTGAGTGCCTGTACTGTTGCGCCAACCTTTAGCGTCCCGCTTTCGACCCTGCCGGTTAGAATGCGGCCAACATAGGGATCGGCCCCCAGAGTTGTCGCGAGCATCCGGAAATCATCATCAGCCCGGTTGATCTGCTTTGGGGCAGGGACGTGATTAACGACGAGGTTGAACAGGGCTGCCAGATCTTTGCGTGGTCCATCAAGTTCCGCATCCGCCCAGCCTGAGCGGCCCGAGGCATATAGATGAGGAAAGTCCAGCTGGTCTTCATCTGCGTCCAAGGCCGCAAACAGATCAAAGCATTCATCCAGTGCCCGATCGGGGTCTGCGTCTGGCTTGTCGACTTTGTTCAATACAACAATCGGGCGCAGGCCAAGCGCCAGTGCTTTTGATGTCACAAACTTGGTCTGTGGCATGGGGCCTTCGGCGGCATCGACCAACAAAACGACACCATCGACCATCGACAGGATCCGCTCGACCTCTCCACCGAAATCGGCGTGTCCGGGCGTATCCACAATATTGATCCGCGTGGTCTTCCATTCAACCGACGTCGCCTTGGCCAAAATGGTGATCCCACGTTCACGTTCGAGATCATTGCTGTCCATGGCTCTTTCTGCCACGGACTGATTTTCGCGGAATGCACCGGATTGTTTAAGCAACTCGTCCACGAGTGTGGTTTTGCCATGGTCGACGTGCGCGATGATCGCGATATTGCGGAGGTCCATTATCGGAGGCCTGTAGCTGGGAACTGAAAGTCACAGCGCCCTACCTGTGTTACGCGCAATTGACCAGAGGCTATTGCGCCGCAGAACGTAAATGAGGCCTCTGCGTGGCCAACAGGCTGCCAAGGATCATGAATCAAACTCAATCGGTGTAAAGACCGACGATTTTTTTAGGCCTTTTGCAATCCGGCAGGGTAGGTCGGGCGATTTGTAAAAGTTCTAGATGATCGAAGGATCGGGGGCGTCTTTTGCCTTGTGGCGAAGCAGGGCCATCAATGTTCTATCACGATGCAGCTGTGCGTCGGGTATCTCTGCCACTGGTGTTTTCTTCTCGAATGCATCCTTTAGCTTCTCATTTACAATACTGGCCCAATCAGTGTCGTCTGTGCCGCCTAATCCGAAATCACGGTACATTTTGGCATAGCGTTCAACATATTGCGCAATACCGCCCGGTGCGTTCAGGTGGATGGTTTGCATTGGCCCCATAAAGGACCAGCGCAACCCGAGCCCGTCACAAATCGCTTTATCCAGATCTTCGGCTGATACAATGCCCCTACCCACAAGATTGAACGCCTCTTTTAACAAAGCGCCTTGGAGCCGGTTGACGATAAAGCCGTCTATTTCCTCGTTTAACACAATCGTTTCCCGCCGGCATCGGATCATCAGATCCTTTGCTGCTGAAACGATCTCCGGCGCCGTCCAGGGTGTTGGAACAATTTCCACAGCCGGAATAAGGTGAGGCGGATTGATAGGGTGGACAACAAGGCAACGATGCCGGCCAGAGATGTTTTCGCAATAACGTGACGCCGAAATACCAGAGGTAGAGCTGGCAATAGGCACATTTTTGTCCGCAACGGCATCTAGTGCTTTGGTTATTTTGTTCTTGGTATCAACACATTCAGGACCGTTTTCTTGGATGTAGATCGCGCCCTCCAAGGCCTGTTCAACGCTGGTCGCAATCTGGATCCTGTTTAATATCGCCGGTGCATCGGCCTGCGCAATCAAATCGAAATCAGCCATATCTGAAATACGTGTCTGCATCGACAAGACTGCACTGTCTGCGGCCTCTGGGGACGTATCATACATGGCCACGTCGTAGCCTGCCTGAGCGAACACCGATGCCCATCCCTGACCAATCAATCCACAGCCAATTACGGCAATCTTTCCCATGATCTTTTTCCTTTGATTTGGATGGCAAGCACCTTCAGGCGGTACCTTCAGAAGGCAACCTGATCACCGCCCTTGAGCGCCAGTATTTCGCGCGCCTCATCTGCTGTTGCGACCGCTAATCCGAGGCTTTCGATGATCGTGCGCACCTTACGAACCTGAACCGCATTGGACGAGGCCAATTCACCCTTTCCCGCCCACAGACTGTCTTCCAGTCCGACGCGGACATTTCCGCCAAGTGTTGCGGCTTGTGTCGCAATCCGGAATTGGTTGGAACCCGCGCCCAGAACGGACCAACGATAATCATTGCCAAAAAGGCGATCTGCCGTGCGCTTCATGTGCAAGACATCTTCAGGATGAGGACCTATACCGCCCAGCAAGCCAAAGACCGACTGGACAAAGAACGGGGCTTTGACCAGGCCGCGGTCAGCAAAATGGGCAAGGTTGTACAGATGCGAGATGTCGTAGCATTCGAATTCAAACCGCGTTCCGTTTCCGTAACATGTTTTCAAAACATATTCGATATCCTGAAACGAGTTACGAAAGACAAGATCACGTGACCCTTCGAGATGATCTCGTTCCCAAGAATGTCTGAAATCTTTGAACCTTTTTAGCATCGGATACAGGCCAAAGTTCATTGAACCCATGTTCAGAGAGGCTAGCTCGGGTTGGAATTGGGCAGCAGGGGCAGCGCGTTCCTGAACCGTCATATACGGGCTGCCGCCGGTGGTTATGTTAATCACCGCATTGGTGTTTTGTTTGATCCGCGGCAGAAATTGGGAAAACCCTTCCGGGCTTTGGTCGGGACGGCCGTCATCGGGATTGCGGGCATGAAGATGCAGGATCGCGGCCCCCGCGTCAGCTGCGGCCAGAGAATCCTTGATGATGTCTTCGGGCGTTACCGGCAGATGTGGTGACATAGAGGGCGTATGAATGGCCCCAGTGACTGCACAGGTTATGATGACCTTGTTGGCGAGTTTGTTCGAAGTGTCCATTTTAACGGTTCCGCTTTGGGTCATAATGTTTCAACATTTCCATCGACTGAAAGGGATTGCCCAGACAGGTTAGCGCCCGCATCAGAGATCAAGAACGCCACTGTGGCGGCAACATCGTCAGAAGACACCATTCGGCGCAAGGAAATATTTTTCAGATATTCGTTCCGCATTGTCGCGTAACTGACACCGGTGGCGTCGGCACGCGCGCGTATGACGCCCTCCATTCGGGGGCCTTCGACAATACCTGGCAGGATTGCGTTCACCCTGATATTGTCCGGACCCAATTCCTTGGCGAGGCTCTGCGTCAGACCGATCACACCAAATTTGGCAGCTGAATAGGGGGTGCGAAACGCATAGCCGTGTTTGCCCGCTGATGAGGACATGTTGATCAAAGCCCCTCCGCCATTTGCCTTGATCATCGGAACAGCCTGACGCGCACATAAAAATTGGCCTGTCAGGCATATGTCGAGGCAGCGCCGCCAGTCGTCTGGCGAAAGATCCTCGATGCCTCCTGTTGGTCCGGCAATCCCGGCATTGTTCACCAACACATCAAGCCCACCAAAGGAGGCTTGGACCGTTTCAAAAAAGCTTGCCACTGCGTGTTCATCGGAAACATCAGCCTGCACTGCAATACACTCCCCGAGCGTCGTACTGGCATGGTGTAAAGCGGTGGTGTCAACGTCGCAGATTGCAACCCGTGCCCCCAAGCGCACCAGAAGTCGTGCAATGGCATAGCCGATACCGGCGGCCCCTGCTGTGATAACAACACGCTTCCCTTTTATTCCAGGTAGAACCAGCGTCTGTGTATTGGATGGTGGAACTTGTTGATTGTCGTTCATATTTGGTTCCCTCACTTCCCGAACACCGTGTCAGGCGCCCAAAGTACGAGATCAGGCCAAATGATCAACAGCGCCAATCCGACAAGTTGCAAACATACAAATGGAATGATGCCTTTGTAGATCATGCGAATGGTAATATCGGGCGGGGCCACACCTTTGACGTAAAACAGGGAATAGCCGAATGGTGGTGTCAGAAAGCTGGTTTGCAAGTTCACCGCCACAAGCATCGCGAACCATAACAGTTGTGCTTCTCTGGAAATTCCGAGACCAAAATCCAAGTCCGCAACAATCGGCGCAAAGAGCGGAAGAACGATAAAGCTTATCTCGACCCATTCCAGGAAGAACCCCATAATGAAAATCAGCAGCAGCAATATCCCCAAGGTCCCATAGGCACCGAGATCGAAAAACAAAATAGCATTCTCGATCATCTTGTCGCCCTTAAGACCCTTGAAGACCATCCCGAAAATCGTGGCGCCAACCAAAACGCCAAGGATCATGGCCGAGGTATTGCCCGTTTCACGGACGCAGTTCGAAAGGGTGTCAAAGGTCAGTCGTCGGTTGATCGCTGCCAGAATCATTGCGCAAATGGCGCCCAATCCCGCTGCTTCTGTCGGGGTGGCGGTGCCTGTTGCAATGGAGCCCAGTACGGTCAAGATAAGAATGAGCGGTGCAAAAAGATCCCGCAGCAATGCTAGTGCTAACGATCCATCGGCGGGCACTTGTGCGGAAACGGGCGCATCATTTGGCTTCGTCAGTGCGATAAAGACAATATAGGCTATGTACAGGCTTCCCAGTAAAAGACCGGGAACGATTGCGCCCAGAAACAGGTTCCCCACCGAGATTTGCAAGATATCGCCCACCAGCACCAGCATGATAGACGGCGGGATCAGAATGCCCAGAGTTCCGGATGCGGCAATCGTACCAACGGCCAGTTCAGGCTTGTATTTCTCACGCAGCATAATGGGCAGTGCCAAAGTGCTGAGCATGACAACCGACGCGCCAACAATACCAGTGCTTGCGGCCATAATGATGCCGAGAAGGGCGACCGAGATGGCCAGCCCGCCGCGCTTGCGCCCCAGGGCCCGTTCCAACGAATACAGAAGGTTTTGCGCGAGCCCCGATTTATCCAGCATTGCCCCCATGAAGACAAACAGCGGTACCGCAAGCAACAGCCAGTTTTCGATTACGCCTGCATAGATTCGCGAGACACCAATTTTGAGGAAAACAAAGGGCAGTCCACCTATAAAGGCAAATATGATCCCGATGCCACCTAACACAAATGCTACCGGATAGCCGCTGAAAATACCAACAAGCAAACAGACGACCATGGACAGCGGAATGATATGCTCAATCATCAGATGGCCTTTTTACCGGGTTCAAAAGCGCGCGCAGGCTTCTAATCGTCATGCCTATCCCTGCTAAAAATATCATCGCAAAGCCAATGGGAATAAAGGACTTCAGAACAAAGCGGTCATAGAGCCCGTCATAGTCCGACCCTTCGCCCATGTTGAAAGAGCGCAGGGTGAAATCATACCCGTGGTAGACGACAATCGCGCAAAGCGGCAGCAAGAAAAAAAGATGTCCCAGAATATCCACAATCTGTTTTTGCCGCAGGGTCATGTTTTGTCGCAGAAAGTCGACGCGCACATGATTGTCCGTGACAAAAGCTCCCGCCATGGTGAGCAACAACATAATGCCAAACAGATGCCATTGCAGGTCTCCCAGACTGGCCAGCGTCAGTTTGGAGCCAAAGAGAAAGACGTCATTGTCCCACCGAAAGATCGTACCAACCTTGGCTGCGGACAGGGCCACGCTGATCAACACAAGCGCAAGGATTGGGATAATGAACCAAGCCGCAACCCGGCCTACCCAAACAATTCCATGAAGAATCATTTGGATAGGACCGGTGCCACGATCTGAATCACCCGACGGCGTATCCCTGTCGCGTGCCATATCGAGTTAGTTTGCCGGCAAGGTTTGAAGCGTTGTCCAGCGTCCCGAAGACCCAACGAACGCCTTCATCGAATGATAGGCTTCACCATAAAGCGCATCTTTCTCGGCCTCGGCATTTAGCACACGTTCTGTGGCGACACGAAGTTCCGCCAGAACCTCGTCAGGGAAAGATTTCACAATTGTGCCGCCCGCTTCGAAGACTTCAATCTGGGGTGTTTGCGCGGCTGGCGCATATTGCAACGTCCAGGCAAGACTTACCTGACAGGCTGCTTCGTACATGGCTTGCTCTGTGCTGCTCATGTCGTTCCAGACGTCCATGTTGATCATCAAGACATCAGCACTGCCCGGCTGGTGCCAGCCCGGATAGTATTGGAACTTCGCAATCTGGTTGAACCCGAAATCCTTGTCGATGATCGGCAAGGAAAATTCGGTGGCGTCAATACGTCCGCGTTCCAGCGCCAGATAGATCTCGCTTGCGGGCATGAATTGGGCAGATGCCCCGAATTCATTTAAAACGCGCGCACCGACACCCGCCATACGCATTTTCAAACCATTGAAGTCCTCGATGGAGTTGATCTCTTTGTTAAACCATCCGCCGGGTTCTGGCGCGGTGATATGGCAGGCCAGAACCTTGACGTTCAGAGGGTCGAAACCACGCTGAACGATTTCGAGACCACCGCCGACATGCAGCCATGCGGCCAGTGCCTCTGGTCCTGCGCCAAAGGGTGTTGCGCCGATCTGAGCCACGGGAATCTTACCACCCCATTGGCCGAGGAAACTCCACCCAGCCGGAATTGCGCCCGAGCTTACGTTTTCCAGAATCTCTCCGGCGGGAACAAGTTCGCCCGACCCATAAAGGGTAAGGCCCGACTCACCGCCACTCATGTTTCTGAGCGTTTCATCCATCAGCTTGGCGCTGTCGGCCAAAAATGTCAGGTCCTTGGGTATGCTCATATGGACATCAAGCAAATCCGCGCTCGCTGCCGATGCTCCAATGGACAAGGAGCCTGCGACAATGGTTGCTGCAAATTTCGAAAATTTCACTGTTTTCCTCCCGTTTTATGTACCCGTCATGATTTGCGCAAAAAGACTCAATCAGCAGGCATCCGGTGTAAATTGATGTTTGATTTTTGATCAAAAATCAAGAGATTTTCTATAAAGGAGAAATTGTGCTTGAAAACAGTCTGTTAGAGGCAGCATTCCCAGTGCACTCTGTAAAAAGTATTGAGGGATTAGATTGATTTTCATGCTCAGGTCTTGCATCTAGAATTTGATGATTGCTGCGCGATTGAGGAAAGCCCACCTTCGGTTCGCCGTACTGGCTTTGGTTTGTCTCTTCTATTTTTGGGAGATGAATGCGGTCTAATGCGTTTTTTGCTGGAGGAGCCCGTTCGGACCCTTGGGGTTATTGGCGTAATCATCGGCCCGCATCTTTAAGAAAACAGGTTGATCTGGACCACCCGTTCTTCATCAGGTCAAAATAGGCGTGATACGGGCAACCCTCTTCGGTAGCAGCAATCACAGTATTGAGGTGAGGGGACTGTCCTATGCCAGAATTTTGGAATGTGGGCTTTCCTGTTGGTCACGACTACTTTGCCAACGACAGCATCGTATAGGATGTAAACGAAACTCTACTTTTAGTGTCGATCAAGAAACGGTTTCTCGATGCGCCACCAGACCCATTCTCCGACGAGTCCAGTCACCAATCCAATAAAAACGATGTGCGGCGAGACTGAAAAGCTGTCGTGCGTTGACAAACTAAAAAGCAATGCGCCGGCAAGGCCAATAATCGCCCCGGATAGTAAAGCAACTGAACGCGGTTGGTGTTGATTAAATGTCAGCCCCAAAACAAATCGTACCAGCGCACCAATTGGCATTGAGGCGAACGCGATGATCAGGATGATTGGCTGAGCAACTGCCCATAATGCGATCCCCTGCAGAAGAGCCATTGGCCCCCTGTCGAGAACCATAATTGCCAAGCACACGATCAAAGCGGCAGCATCTACAGCAATAAAGCAAGCTATCATGGACAGCACCAGACTGAATTTTCTCTCTGTCAAATCGACTGAACATCAAGCTTGCGTTTCTAGATTGTTTCAGAATGTTGAGATGTTTGTGGTCGTCGGAATAGCCGATTAAATCGAACGCCGTATTCAGTGATTTGGTGGCACTTTTCCAACATAGACAGCGCACATATTCTATGGGGTCTTATCCGCAGACGTGAACAACGCTCTTACCAAAACGTCATAGGCATCGCTTATGTCTTCAAACAACGCTTCAGCGGCTGCTTTTTCATCACCGTCACGAACGCTTTGCACGATCTTGCGATGATGGCTATTGGATACCTTGTATTGGCCTTCGCGATCCAGCTGATAAAGATGCGGGCTGACGCGCAGCCAAAGCGTGTCAATGATGTCAATCAAGACCGGTGAATGCGATTGCTGATACAGCCTGAGATGAAACTCGTAATTGGTTTTTATATAGCCGCTGACATCACCAGACCGTTCGGTCTTTTCCAGTCGTTCCAGCAGATCCGCGAGATCGGCGACAAAGGCGTCATCGCGGTTTTTTACGGCCCATCTGACGGCCAAAGTCTCGATTTCCAGCCGTACATCGCGCAGGTCGGTCAGCTCTTCGTAGCCAAGGGCTGGCACACCGACGGACCGGCCCGATACATTCGCGACGACACCAATGGCCAGTAGTCTTGTCAGTGCTTCCCGAACGGGCATGGCGCTGACGTCAAAGGCTTCGGCGACACGGGCGACACGCACCGCTTCGCCGGGCGTGAATTCACCTTCTCGCAAAAGCATACAGAGGCGGTCGTATACCTGATCGTGCAGTTTGTCGCGTTGTATCGGTTTGGCGTTTTTGAACATATCGAGTGTCTTTGCATACTTTTGATCTGGAAATCCAGAGCCGCTTGTCTACGAATTCCAACATGAAGCCGTGCTGGTGAGACGTTCCTTGATGCGTGTTAAGAAAGGACACAAGAAAATAACCTTGGGACGTCTGTGGTCGGAGAGTGGCTTGATGCATGATGGCGACAATTAATCACTGCGTCTGGTAAAGTGTGATCCCTCAGGTGTCGTTTGTGTGTGATCGGGGCGTGGCATGGCTCTTTCGGATTTCTTGGTAGTCTCCTCGGGCCTTGGCTCAGATGACGAAAGATCGTGAGTGTTCTTTGGGGCAGTCAGATCTGAAATTTCTGCGTGCAAGCGGTACCAGTTGCCAGATGCACCTGCGCGGGCAAAGCCTTCGATGCTAGCCGGTTAAACCTAGGGCAAGGGCTCTAGCCTATGGATGAAGAAATTATTGTAAAATAATGAAATAAATATATAAGTTATTGATCTACCTAGTTAGGAAACAAGCTGGTGGAAAACGGATTGTATCAATGTCCGCGGTACATGCAGCCTAAATTTTCGATCAGTGTCGACACGATAGAGCATTACTTCTGCTCCAAAGGCTCGACGCATCACCGACGCAGATGGTTTGTTCAAATTCAGCTCTGCGCCATGACGCAGCCTGTCAAATGCGGTTTTTCCTGAAATATCGATCACCGTATATGCATCGCTGACGTCACTGATTGCCTGTCCAGATTGTGGATCAAAACCCGATACAGGCAGCGTTGCTCCGACCAGCAAGATTCGATCGCGACGCAAGGCGAGGGCGTATGTTTCAGATTCGACAATACCGGGCCAAGACACGAGTTCGTCTTTATAAATCCGAAGAACATTTCTGCCTGACACCCATATTTGCGAGGGCAGGGCGACTTCGGTTATCGACAGATCCTCGGATGCATAGTCCAAGCCGGAGGGCGCGTCCCAACGCGCGGAATCGTCACGCATGAAGTCGCTCTCCTTTTATATCAAAAAAGCATGGGGCGCAGATTTCCGCTGTTTGCGTTTCCCCCAAATGCCAAATTTCGACAGTTTCGCCTATTCTGGCATGACCGTTCGCGATCAATGCCAAGGCAATCGGACTATTCAAAGTGGGACTGTCATAGCTGGATGTCACATATCCACGAGATTGGCCTGCGTGAACGATATGGGCTCCTGTCGGCAACAGACCATTTTCACTGATGAGACCAACAAGCTGGCGGCGGGCATTATCGTTGGCTTTGTCCGTGTGCAGGCTGCGATCGCCCAAAAAGGCAGATGTTTTTTTGATCCTTGGTCCGGAAAAGCCAAGATCATGCGGCATCGTCTCTCCATCGGTGTCTTTTCCAATTATGATGTATCCCTTTTCGGCGCGCATGATTGACATGGCTTCAATTCCAATGGCGCACAGGCCAAATGGAGCACCAGCCCGCACCAAGGCATCCCACAAGGACGCCGCGCGCGACGCGCGAATGGAAACTTCAAAGCTTGTATCCCCCGAAAAGCTCACGCGTGCGATCCGCACATGCGTTCCTTGCCACTGGGTCTCGCGTAGGCTCATATGGGCAAAGACAGCGCCGTCAAGATCAATGCCCAAGCCCAAACTGTTCAAGACATGCCGTGCCTTTGGGCCGGTGATCGTCGCAGTTGCCCAATGCTGCGTTGTATCGTGGATATAAATGTTATCCGGATCATGGCCGTCTTGACGCCACGCTTCCAGATGCATGCGCACGCCGTCCACGTGACTTGATGAACATGAAACAATAAAATGGTTGTGCGCCACGCGTGTTACGACGCCGTCATCGTAAATCACGCCCGCCTCGGTCAGCATAAATCCATACCGGATAGATCCAACCGTCATGGTATTGATTGTGTTGTAATAAATAAAATTCAGGAAATCGGCAGCGTCGGGGCCCATGACATCGATTTTACCAAGGGGAGATGCATCAAAAAGACCCACAGATGTACGAGCGGCGCGGACTTCTGCGGCAATTTGCGTTTTGGGATCGCCATCACCATACCAACCGGGCCGCAACCATCCGCCGTATTCCCCAAGGGCTGCACCCATCGCACGGTGGGTATTTTCCAACGGCAGTCGTTTTAACGGGTGCCAGTTTTGTTCCCGGTGCGGGCCGCGATACAATTCCAACGGAACAGGGACAAAGGGCGGGCGAAACGTCGTGGTTCCCACTTCTGGGATAGATTGCCCCTGAAGGGCGGCCATGGCTGCAAGGCCTGCCATATTTGATGTCTTGCCCTGATCTGACGCCATACCGAGTGTGGTGTAGCGTTTGAGGTGTTCAACCGAGACATAGTTTTCCTGCGCTGCGATCTCGATATCTTTGAGGGTGACATCATGCTGGAAATCGATCCATTGCCGTCCTTTGCTGGCAGGCTCCGGCCAGAGTGCGTTGATGTGATAGCGCGTGTCGCTACGTAAGCTCACCTGGCCTATACCCGCGCATCGGGCTTCTTCCAATGCAACATCGATTTCGAATGTTCCATTGGCTGCACCGATGGCGATCATTTTGGCAGGCGTCTCGGCTGGTAAAAACGCCTGTCGGGTTTCACACCAATCCAGTTTTCCTCCCATATGGCGCCATAAATGGATGACCGGTGTCATCCCCCCGGATGTCAGCACAGCGTCAAAAAGGCGGGCGTGAGCGCCCTGTTTCAGACCCGTGGATCTTGCTCCTTTATACGCTTTGAACGGACGTGCTTCGGGGTCAATTCGGGTAATTTTGGCTCCTGCACGCGTGAGAAGGGCAATCGAGGACTCTGCAAGTGAATGGTTTGCGACAACGGCCAGATTTCGCCCGACCAACACGCCGTAGCGTGCCAAAAGCTCTGCACTGCCAGCCAAGGACATAATGCCGGGCCGGTCATTTTCGGGAAAGGTGAGGGGGCGATCCAAAGCGCCAGTGGCTAAAACGACGCGGTCTGCGCGCATCCGGACCAAACTGGGAGCAGCGCCGAAACGATGGGTCTGTATCAGCCCGATCAATCCATGATCATACACACCATAGGCCGTTGTCCGGTTCAAAATGCGACCACCTGCGGTGCGTATCGCCTTGCATTGATCTGCCACCCAATCGCTTGGGTCTTGCCCATCTACCGATTGCATTTGGTAGACGCTGCCACCTGCGAGCCTTTGATCATCGACCAGACACACGTTTTGTCCGTCCTCGGATGCCGCACGCGCAGCCGTTAGCC
>JAYQEA010000106.1:3075-13904 GCA_038138625.1 Roseivivax sp. | reverse complement strand
CTCCTGGACGGCTTGCGCTTCGTTTGTTGAGCAAAAGTGCTTCAGATTTGAATAATCGACTGAAATATCACTATCTGATGTCGCGACGATTGTTGGCCCATACCAAACCGGGATCTGATGCCCCCACCACAGCTGGCGCGAGATGCACCATGGTTCGATGTTTTCCAGCCAGTGATAGTAAGTTTTCTCGCCGCTCTCGGGAACAATTTTTACAGTACCGTCCTTGACCGCGTCCAGAGCAGGACCAACGATTTTGTCTGCATCCACGAACCATTGGTCGGTCAGCATCGGCTCTATCACAACCTTGGACCGATCGCCAAAGGGCTGCATGATGGCTTTTGCCTCGATCAAGGGCACGTGGGCCGAAGGATCGTCATCTTCACCCAGCTTTGTGCCCAACCGCGCATCATCGGCGCGGGTCATAACCGCCAGACCCTCGGCAGTAATTTCAGCCACCACGGCCTTGCGGGCCTCGAACCGGTCCATGCCACGCAGGTGGTCGGGGACGAGGTTGACGGCATCGACCTCGGCTTCGGTGAGGGTCTTTTCTCCTTTGGCCACCGCCAGCGCCAGCGCGGCCGCCTCGGCATAGGGCGCACCATCGGCGCGCAGCGCGCCGCGCGTGTCCATCAGACGGTAACAAGGAATTCCACCGCGTTTGGCCACACCGTAGTCGTTGAAATCATGCGCGCCCGTAATCTTGACCGCGCCAGAGCCGAATTCGGGGTCGGGATAGTCATCGGTGATGATCGGAATCAACCGGCGGTGTTCTTTGGGTCCAACCGGTATTTCGCACAGCTGCCCGACAATGGGCGCGTAACGGTTGTCCGACGGATGTACCGCCACGGCACCATCGCCCAGCATGGTTTCCGGGCGGGTCGTCGCGATCGAGATGTAGTCTCGTGTTTCGCGCAGGGTGACAGTCCCGTCTTCATCCTTTTCGACATATTCATAGGTGGCCCCGCCCGCGAGCGGGTATTTAAAGTGCCACATGTGGCCCGGGGTTTCGACGTTTTCGACCTCAAGATCACTGATCGCGGTTTCGAACTTTGGGTCCCAGTTTACCAAACGCTTGCCGCGATAGATGAAGCCTTTGTTATACATCTCGACAAAAACGCGAATGACGGCGTCGTGAAAATTGCCATCCTCGCCCTCGGGCGCATTCGGCGCGCCCGACATGGTAAATGCCTCACGCGACCAATCGCAGGACGCACCAAGACGTTTTAACTGGCCTATAATCGTGCCGCGAGATTTCTTTTTCTGTTCCCAAACACGCAAGGTGAAGGCGTCGCGACCCATATCGCGCCGGGGTGGTTCGCCGTTTGCAGCCATTTCGCGTTCGGTCACCATCTGCGTCGCGATTCCGGCGTGATCCGTACCCGGTTGCCACAGCGTGTCAAAGCCACGCATGCGGTGCCAGCGGATCAAGATGTCTTGAAGCGTGTTGTTAAACGCATGTCCCATATGCAGCGATCCGGTCACATTGGGCGGGGGGATCATGATGCTGAAGGCGTCATCGCGGCGCTTATTGGCACCTGCTGCAAAAGCGCCGGTTTTTTCCCAAGCTTTTGTGATGCGGGCTTCTGCCTCGGCGGCATTAAAGCTGTCAGCAATTGTCATCGGGGCGGGCCTTTCGTGCTCATACGGGTTTGGGATGATGTAACCAAACGCGCAACGCGGGGAAAGGGCCAAAGAGGGCTGTCCAGATCAATCTGTGCACCTCAACGCACAAATAAAAAAACGGCGACACATTGTCAGAATGTGTCGCCGCTTCAGTCCACGGGTGCCCGAAGGGAGGAGAGGGCGACCCGATCTGTTGTGCCGGGCGCTTTCGCGATCAGCGAATTCGTGACGGCGGCGCAAGGGAGGAGGCGCGCCACCGTCGACAAGTTCCTAAGCCTTGGGAGGAGGTAAGGCGTCGGAAGGGCGGACTGCTGCATCAGGGAGGAGGCGATGCAAGCGTCCAGAGATTAGACAATTCGCAGGGAGGAGGAACGCGAACTGCCCAATTTCATTAATGTCTCTTTGCTTCCTCCCAAGCGACGCTGTTCAACATCGATCTGTCCAAACCAAGATCGGCAAGATCACGCGGACTGATAGATTGCAGTTCAGCAAGGGTGCGCCGGTAGGCCCGATACTGGCCAACGCGATGCAACACCTCGGATATCGCGACAGAGATACGACCAGAGATCGAGGATCCAACGTTCGTTTGTACCAGGGCCATCCATCCACTCCGTGCGGTCATTCTCATTTGTTGATTTGAATATGGACTCAATGCTGCGATTGCACAATAAACAGTGCTGCAATGCAGCTATGCAACAAATGCAAGGAGTTGGACTGGAACTTGGATGTTGTTGACCTACGGTCGCCGCGGGTGGTTGACGTTGCTCAACTTCCAGCCATTTTATATTTGTCACGCCCATGTTCTGTGCACGGGTATGATTGTTGCAAACCACCATTCACCAAGGTAGCCGTCATTTATGCCCGTAACTTCCGAAGAGATCCGCGCCGTCCTGTCCAGTATTTCGGCACCAGAAGGTGGAACACTCATTTCGCGCGATTTGATTCGTGCACTAACAGTCGAAGGTGATCAGGTTCGCTTCGTGATCGAAGGACGCGATGTCGCCGAAGCGCAAACGCTGGAACCCGTACGGGTCGCGGCTGAAGCAGCAGTGGCAGCCTTACCAGGTGTCGCAAAGGTGCAGGCCTTGCTGACGGCGCATGGCCCAGCCGCAAAACCACAAACGCCACCAACGTTAAAAGTCGGCGGACATCCAAAGCCGCAAGATGGACCAATCCGACCAACCGGCGTGGACCGCATTCTGGCCGTGGCATCTGGCAAAGGTGGCGTAGGAAAGTCGACAGTGTCCTCCAATCTTGCGGTTGCTCTTGCAAAGTCCGGACGTCGTGTCGGATTATTGGATGCTGATATTTATGGACCGTCTCAGCCGCGCATGATGGGCGTGAACAAGCGCCCAGCAAGTCCTGATGGTAAAACAATCGAACCATTGCATGCGCATGGCGTGACCTTGATGTCCATCGGCCTGATGGTTGATCCGGCCAAAGCCGTCGTTTGGCGTGGACCAATGTTGATGGGCGCCCTACAACAAATGCTCAGTCAGGTGAAATGGGGGCAACTGGATGTGCTGATCGTTGATCTCCCACCCGGCACCGGGGATGTTCAATTGACATTATGTCAAAAAACAAAACTTTCGGGTGCTTTGGTGGTCAGTACACCGCAAGACGTGGCCTTGCTGGATGCTCGCAAGGCCATTGACATGTTTAACACGTTAAGCACTCCGGTCTTGGGTTTGATTGAAAACATGTCTACATTCCACTGTCCCAGGTGCGGACATGAATCTCAGATCTTTGGACACGGTGGTGTGGCCGCCGAAGCGCAACACTTGGGCTTACCTTTCTTGGGTGCGCTTCCGATTGATTTGGATACGCGTCTTGCGGGGGACTCGGGGCGTCCTATTGCCACCGGAGACAGCGTCGTCGCGCAGGCCTATCATCAACTTGCACAACGGCTGGTGGACGGGGGTATGGCCTAAAGCCATCTTTGGGACCTCGACCGCAAACATAGGCCTTTCACCGATGGGCGCGGCTTCGCGTTGGTCTTGTTTATTGGTCCGTAACAGTGCCATACCTTGATTGAAATCCCTAGCGAAGGCGCTTTTGATGTCCTTTTTCGGCAAATTACGAGACCGTTTGTTCAAATCATCGTCCAAATTGGATGAGGGACTGGATGCAATTGTGGACGATGGAGGCGAAACAACAGACGTCTCCGATATTGAACCGGCACAAGCCGGGACCGATACGGCCTTATCTGCGACGCAGACGCCCCAAGACCTGTCTGCATCCACATCCGAAGACCAAAGGGTCGCGCCCAAGACTGCAAAACCAGGACTGATGTCACGCGTCTTTGGAGGCGGATCTGTAACAGGTCCGGTCACGCGCAGGGTTTTGGATGATGATATGCTGGAAGAGCTCGAAGAGCTGTTGATTGCCAGCGATATGGGCGTCGATACAGCCCTTCGCGTCACAGCCAATATGGCCGAAGGACGTTTCGGCAAACGTTTGTCCGCATCCGAAATCAAGTCACTAATGGCAAAAGAGATTGCAGCCATTATGGAGCCTGTCGCACGGCCTTTGCCACTATTCCCCAAAACGCCTCAGGTCATATTGGTGGTTGGCGTGAATGGGTCTGGCAAGACGACCACGATTGGTAAACTGGCCTCGCAGTTTCGGGCTGCGGGGAAATCGGTGGTCATTGCCGCAGGTGATACCTTTCGTGCAGCTGCGGTTCAGCAACTACAGGTTTGGGGGGATCGAGCCGGTGTGCCTGTGTTAACCGCACCCGAAGGCAGTGATCCTGCCAGTCTTGCATTTGATGCGCTCACTCAGGCGCAGCACGACGGAGCCGATTTGTTGATGATCGACACGGCCGGTCGATTGCAAAATCGTGCCGATCTGATGGAGGAACTGGCAAAGATCGTGCGCGTGATCCGCAAAGTCGATCCCGATGCTCCGCATAATACGCTTTTGGTGCTGGACGCCACTACGGGGCAGAATGCCATCAATCAGGTGCAAACCTTTCGAAAAATGGCTGATGTGTCAGGTTTGGTGATGACCAAGCTGGACGGTACAGCCAAAGGTGGCATCCTTGTCTCTTTGGCAGATAAGTTCGGTCTTCCTATCCATGCCATCGGTGTTGGAGAACAGATTGATGACCTGGCTCCTTTTGATCCAGAAGACTTTGCCATCGCATTGACCGGGGCGGATCGCGGGTGACAGACTGGCTGCTCGCCGTCGAAGGAACAGCAGCGGGTGCGCAGTTGGCGCTTTGGTTGGCACTGTTGGCCGCCTTTCTTCATGCGGTCTTTGGCGCCTTGCAAAAGGGTCGTCATGATCCCTGGGTCAGCCGAACAATAATTGATGTCTGGCTGGCAGCACTGTCCTGCCCTGTTGCAATTTTACTGGTCCCTTGGCCAGAGCCACATTTGTGGCCAATCCTTATCGGCGCCATTCCGATCCACTTTGGATACAAACTGCTACAGGCACAGGCTTATTCAAAGGGAGCGTTCACAGTCGTCTATCCGGTGGTGCGCGGAACGGGTCCTTTGTTCACGGTCATCGGAGCGTATTTCATCTTTGGGGAGAGCTTTTCTATCGGACAATGGTTCGGTGTCTTCGTATTGTTGTCGGGGATCTTTGGACTGGCGATTTATAACCTTATCTTTCTCGCAACGGATCGCGACACTCTCTTGCCAGCGCTGGGATTGGCTGTTGCGACGGGCCTTTTTGTGGCGCTCTATACCACGTATGATGCCTATGGTATTCGTGCGACCCAGAACCCCTTTACTTTTCTTGCGTGGTTTTTCTTTCTGACGGCACTGGATTTTCCACTTCTTTTTATATTTCGGCCTTCGCTTCGACGGCGTTTTGAGACTTTGGCACTGCGGCCATTGCTATGGCGCGGGCTTGCAGGTGCATTGATTGCCTACGGCAGCTTTGGCGCAATCATGTTGGCAACGCGTCTTGGACAAGTGGGCGAGGCAGCCGTTCTACGCGAGACATCACCGGTTTTTGCAGCACTGATTGGCTGGTTAGTCTTGCGAGAAACCGTTGGGCCGCGTCGCGTGGCTCTCATGTTCCTGATCGCTTTGGGCGCAGTGGTTGTTGAGTTTGCAGGGCCATGACGTCATATACACCTTATCATTTCGAAGGTCCGAGGTCCCATGTCTGAAAAATCTGTCTCTCAAGCCCTGAAATCCGCATTGGAGTTCGGCCCGGTGCTTTTGTTTTTTGTGGCCTATATCTGGCTGCGGGACGAGGTGTTTGTGATCAATGGCGCAGAATACAGCGCGTTTGTTCTGATCACCGGTGGATTCGTGGTTCTTGTTGCGCTCACCACCTTTTTGATCTGGAGACTAACAGGCACCGTGAGCAAGATGCAGTTGGTGACCTTATGTCTTGTCGTCGTCTTTGGCGGGCTGACTGTGTGGCTGAATGATGAGCGATTCATCAAGATGAAGCCCACCATAATATACCTGATTTTCGCGGGTATCCTTGGGGTTGGACTGCTGCGTGGACAAAGTTATTTAAAGATTGTTATGGGTGAGCTCATGCCAATGCGCCCAGATGGCTGGCTGATCCTGACGCGCCGGTTCACCCTCTTTTTCTTTGGTCTTGCGGCCGCCAATGAGCTTGTCTGGCGGTTTATGAGCACCGATGCTTGGGTGAACTTCAAGACCTTCGGTCTCACCGCTGCGCTTTTTGTATTCATGTTCTCGCAGGCAAAGTTGTTTGAGGCATATCGCCTCGAAAGCGAAGACAACCCGAAAAGCTAGAAGGGAAAGGTGTGCGGATGTTGGCCGACTTTCAGGTCGCGCTGCATCCGCCACGGCCCGATCATACAGGGGCCTTGAGCATGACCAAATATAAAGAGGATCGATTGTTTAGCGCACGCCGGCAAAGCGTGCTTGCCAGTCCTCGCGCTCTGCGTCAGTGATCTTGCGAAAGGTCACGTCAGGCACGGAAAATCTATGGCCTGCTGGCAGGGTTGTCAGCGCCACACTCATGTCTTCAGGCCAGCTCCAGTCATCGCAATTCAACGCAGTCATCAGGGCCTCGCTAGCGTCTGGAATGAATGGTCGGGATAAAACTGCGTAAAGCCGTATAAGGTTCAACGCTAGGCGAATTTGTGCGGCTGCGGCCTCTGGATCTGATTTAAACGTCGACCATGGGGCAGCCTCTTGCAGGTATTCGTTCCCCAAAACCCAGATCGCGCGCAGTTCTTGCGCAGATTTCCGCACCTCGATGGCCTCCATCTGGGTTTCATATGCGGCAAGACGGGTCTGCAATGCGGAGACAAGAGCTGCCTCGCGGTCGGTTTGTGCGCCGCCGGCAGGAACCACCTCTGTGAATTTGGACCGACAAAATTTGGTCACGCGGCTTGCGAAATTTCCCAAGACGTCAGCAAGATCCTTGTTGACGGATTGCTGGAAATTTTCCCATGTAAATTCGCTGTCGCTGGATTCGGGTGCATGGCTAAGCAGCCACCAGCGCCAATAATCCGCAGGCAAAATTTCCAACGCCTGATCCATAAAGACACCACGCCCGCGCGAGGTGCTGAATTGGCCGCCATCGTAGTTCAGGTAGTTAAAGGATTTGATGTAGTCGACCAGTTTCCATGGCTCACCCGACCCCAGAATTGTCGCAGGAAAGCTCAGCGTGTGAAATGGAACGTTATCTTTGCCCATAAATTGGGTGTAGGTCACATCTTCGGCACCCTTGTCGGTGCGCCACCAGCGCGCCCAATCCGTGCCTTTGCCCGCGTCTACCCACTCCTGACTACAGGCAATATATTCTATTGGTGCATCGAACCAAACGTAGAAGACTTTGCCCTCCATACCTGGCCAATCTGCATCCCCGTTTTTGACGGGAACCCCCCAGTCGAGATCGCGCGTGATGCCACGGTCTTGTAATCCATCCCCGTCATGGAGCCATTTTTTTGCAATAGAAGTCGTCAGAACCGGCCAGTCAGATTTGCTATCGATCCACGCGTCCAACTGATCCTTCATAGCAGATTGCCGTAAGTGCAAATGCTTGGTTTCGCGTAGCTCCAGTTCGGTTGAGCCTGATATAGTCGAACGGGGATCAATAAGGTCGGTCGGATCCAGCTGTTTGGTGCAATTATCGCATTGATCCCCACGGGCACTTTCAAAACCACAATTTGGGCAGGTCCCTTCAACATATCGGTCTGGCAGAAACCGTCCGTCTGCCGGCGAATACATCTGGTGTTCGGTGACTTCGCTAATCAGGCCTTGTTTCTGCAGCGCTCCGGCGAAATGTTGTGTCAGATCCCGATTTTGTTGGCTAGAAGATCGGCCATAGTGATCGAAAGATAGTCGAAAGCCTTTGGCTATTTCCAGCTGAACGGCATGCATTTCACGGCAGTATTCTGCGACAGGTTTTCCGGCTTTTGCGGCTGCGAGTTCAGCCGGAGTGCCGTGTTCATCAGTGGCACATAGAAAAAGAACATCGCGACCGCGTGCACGATGATAGCGGGCAAAAAGATCGGCAGGAAGCTGCGATCCAATCAGATTGCCTAAATGCTTGATCCCATTGATGTAGGGAATGGCAGAGGTGATGAGGTGGCGGGTCATGATGGGCTTTCTGCGCGAGATACGCGCATGGGTTTAGATCAAACAACAAGGAAGGGCCAGCAAGATCGAGATTGTTTGGGTCGGGTGATTAAGAAGGTCAGTTATTTTTTATCGCGGCTTCGTTTCAGAAGACGTCCAATCGAAAAAGACGTACGCGGCGTGTAGACGTAAGGGGTACGCAGGTCCGCTGTCGGGCGTGCACGCATTCGGGCCAGGCCGAAAACTACCAATGCCACATGTCCCACCGCAATCATCAAAAATAAAGCGCCGGGGCCATAAGCCTGCATCAATGACGAAGCCGTGTAGGGCGCCGCAATCGCGCCACAAGCGAACCAGAAAATCAAGGCCGCTGAAAGCTCTACCCGTTCATGGCTTTTGGCGAAATCATGAGCGTGTGATGCGGCCACCGAAAAGATGGGGAATGTTGTCAGACCAAAAACAAATCCACCAGCTAAAAGTATGAAGGTTGAAACATCTGTCATCAAAGCTGTCCACAGACAACTGAAGATGGCAGCAATCGAGAGCCATATCAGTACCCACCGCCGATCAAACTTGTCGGCCAACCATCCTGCGGGATACTGCGCCACTGCTCCGCCGCCCATGAAAACCGCAAGAAAAAGGGCTATTTGCGCTGTATCCAGACCCATGCTCTGGCCATAAACTGGGCCGACCATCCGAAAGCTTGCTCCGGAAAGCGCAGCCACCAGAACACCGGCCACGGCCAGTGGGGACCGTTCCAGCGCCAACCTTGGTTTCAGACGTGGCGCATCAGGTGTTGCGGGGGGGCTTGCGCGTGTCAACAAAACCGGAAGCAATGTTGCACAACATAATAAAGCCAGAAGGTTATAGGACACGTAATGTGCGGGTTGCAAAACTGAAATGAGCAGCTGCGACGCCATCGCGGCCCCAATGTCCGTGATCCTGTATAGGCCCATGGTGCGACCCCGGATGTCGTTGGTGACTTTGGCGTTCAGCCATGCTTCGATCACCGTGTAACATCCAGCGATGCACATGCCGGTGGCCACGCGCATGACAGCCCATGCAACCGGATCAATGATCAGCATATGTGCCAGAAGCCCGATTGCACCACTGGCCGCAAAAGCGGCATAGGCGCGGCTGTGACCGACAGAGCCCATCAAACGCGGTGCCCACCAGCACCCAATAAAAAATCCAACAAAATGGGCCGATCCAAGCAGGCCTATTTCTTCGGTCGTGAATCCAAGCGCGAATCCCGACAAGGCATCCAACGGCCCCACACCGCCCGAACTGAGTTGCAGGAGGATAACGGATAAAAAAAGCGCGGCAAAAGAAATCAACAACTGCATGCAGATACAACTGCGCAGCTTTTCATATTGATACTTGTGCATAATCGTCAAATGGCGGTCGTATTTCGCTTTTGGGTCCCTGCCTTGCCTTTGTGTCTTTCGGCGGGCAGGCTGTGGCGGCTAGAGCATTCATCCATGCCGACAGTGGTGCGTTGATTATGATTTATGAACAGGAGGTTGTATGCGTATTGCATTCACGGGTGGTTCGGGCAAAGCCGGACAGATCGTCATTCCCTATCTTCAGGAAAATGGTCACCATGTGTTAAACTTGGATTTGGTTCCGACGAAAAGTGCCGACACGCTCATTACTGATCTGACTGATTCGGGACAGGTCTTTAATGCTCTCACGTCCTTGGCAAATTTCGGCGAACTAGACGCAGGTCAGGGCGTGCCCAAATTCGACGCAGTGGTTCATTTCGCGGCGTTGGCGCGGATCTTGATCAAGCCAGACAATGAAACCTTTCGTGTGAATACCCTGTCAACTTACAACATAATGGAAGCAGCGGTAAAACTGGGCATACCTAAGGTCATCTTTGCCAGCTCTGAAACGACCTATGGCGTGTGTTTTGCAGATGGCGAGATGAAACCTGCATATCTGCCGATAGATGAAGATCACCCCACTGTGCCGGAAGACAGCTATGCCATGTCCAAAGTCTGCAATGAAGCCTGCGGCCGGTCCTTCCACGCCCGCTCGGGTATCGACATTTATGGCCTGCGAATCAACAATGTCATCGCGCCAGAGGACTATGCACGCGATTTTCCTGCCTATCTGGAAAACCCCGATTTACGCCGCAGAAATTTCTTTGCCTACATTGATGCGCGTGACTTGGGCCACATGGTGCAAAGATGTCTTGAAACCGATGGATTGGGCTATGAGGTTTTTAACGTCGCCAATGATGATTTGTCAGTGAGCCTTGGGAATTCAGAGCTTCGCGAACGGTACTATGCTGGCGTACCTCTTCAAAGAGAGTTGAGTGAGCACGAGACTTTTTATGTGTGCGACAAGGCAAAACGCTTGTTGGGTTTTGCACCGCAACATTCTTGGCGAAATCACGTGTGATAGGGGATTGTGCCGGACCGAGGGTGCTGCTAATACGCGCCGCAACGCCGGTATAGCTCAGATGGTAGAGCACGTGATTTGTAATCTCGGGGTCGGGGGTTCAAGTCCCTCTGCCGGCACCATATCAAGCCCTCTAAGGTTTATACCTTAGGGGGCTTTTGGTTTTTTACGGCACTCTGCGGCCCGTTGGCCGTTTGGCACCTGTTCCCGCTCTTTGGCGGTTTTTTATATCTGCCCACCCTCCATACCGATTCGCGGCCATGTTTATTCTGC
>JAYQEA010000106.1:0-3065 GCA_038138625.1 Roseivivax sp. | reverse complement strand
CAACGACCGCACGACAGGTCGCATCCACCAACCAGAATTTTGTATTTTTTGATCTGAATTTTTGTTTCTGGACTTGGGTCAAAGATGGATTGTGACCAAACTCCGGTGGATACGAAAACGGAATACAAATTTTGAGGGTTTACGGTGAACGTTTTCCTACAAGGTCACAATTTTTCAGTTATGTGAAACCGGATCTAATGATGATGACATCCTTGGCCGCAAGCGGATGTCCGAATTGTATCCCAGAAGGTGGACCAAATAGATGATCCAACTATCTTGGCCCTGGACAGCAAATTGGGTACCGGGAAATCTTTTTTCCTCAAACGATGGGTCGGCGCGCATACACGACAAAATTCAGGAAGGGCAACGACCGTTTATTTTGATGCCTTCGCAAGCGACTATGTGTCGGACCCGCTTGTGTCGTTGATCGCCGCGGTCGGTTCGCGGATTGAACCGCAACATTCCGACAAGTTCGAGACCCTGCAAAATGTTGCGAGACGTCTGTTAAGACCATCAATCAATATTGGCCTGTCGGTTTTGACCGTAGGGCTATCACAGTATTTTTCGCCAGCGTTAGATGCAGTATCTCAAACTGCCGGGGACGAAGTCAAAAACGCCACGCAGCAATTGTGGACCGCAGAGTTGAACCGCGAAGAAGACATGAAGTCGTTTAAAACGCTGTTGGCTAATGTGGTAGAACATTCCGGTGGTTCGATTGTCATTGTGGTAGATGAATTAGACCGATGCCGTCCAGATTACGCCCTGTCTGTACTGGAAGTGATCAAACATTTTTTTTCGGTTCCCAAGGTCCATTTTGTGCTGGGTATCAACGCGAGCGCGCTTCAAAACAGTGTGAAGGCTCGGTATGGGGCCGAGATTGACGCCGAAAACTACCTTCGAAAATTTATACATGTGTCATTCACGCTTCCTGATACCATTGGTGCCCAAAGGGATTTGGTGATTTCAAAATATGCACGGAAATTGGTGCAGGATATGGCCCTTTCACACGCAGTTTCGAACCGATGTATTGACCTGCTTGGATATGTTGCAAAGGGGCGGCCTGTTTCTTTGCGAGACGTTGAAAAGATTATGTTCAAAATCGCCTTATTGCCGAATGAAGCACATGATGACACAAAAATGCATGATCTCCTCTGTGCGCTGCTTGTCACATCCGTGGTTGATCCCGACCTTCACATCCGAATGGTGTCTGGTCGATCATCACAACAGGCGCTTCGCGGGCTTTTGGCGGCGGATAGATCAAAAACAGTCCGCCCAACACCAGAGCAAATTAACGAATCCTACGACAGTAAGGTTGCGTATTGGTTGGCTGAACTTGTCCTTTTGTGCACAGAGGAAGATTTATCTGATATTCCTGATCTGGCTGACTGGAAAGACAGCGTTTCCATGAATTTAAGCGATCATCGCAGGCGCGATTTACGGTTTATGCCCGCTTGGATCCAAGAAAACTGGGTAGAGATTTTTAACATTTGATACCAGTGATCTGGCAGCCTAGTGCGTTGCGGCGCGCAGCCCTGCCTCGGTCGCCTCTAAAATCTGGCTCACCTCGCTTGCTGTAATCACAAGAGGCGGAGAAAAAATTGCGTTGGGTCCAGAGACACGAATCATCGCCCCGGCTTTGTAGGCCGCACGTTGGAAGGCGTCCATCGTTTTGGCAGCGGCGGGTGTTTTGGAGCAACGGTCGGAAACCAACTCTATCGCGCACATCAAACCCTCGCCGCGTACGTCCCCGATCAGGTCGTACGTTTGTGCCAAAGACCGCAATCCGGTGATCAGTTCGTCACCACGAAGGGCCGCATTTTCCCACGGTTTAATGCGGTTGGTTTCATTTAGCGTTGCAATAGCGGCGGCCGCGCCCACGGGATGACCTGAATAGGTGTAACCTGTGTAGACGCCACCATCCGACCCTGCATCTTCAAAGGTTTGGGCGATATGGTCTGCAATCATGACTGCCCCAAAAGGAAAATATCCGTTGGTGATTGCTTTGGCCACGCACATCAAATCAGGAGCGACGTTATAATGTCTGGATCCGTTCGGTGATCCTGTTCTGCCAAAGGCTGTTATGACCTCGTCTGCAATAAGCAAGATTCCGTGTCTGTCGCAAATTTTACGGATTTGAGGCATCAGCGTTGGATGTGGTGGGATGACGCCCCCTGCGCCTTGCACAGGCTCCATTATAAAGGCGGCTATATTTTCTGCGCCTTCAAACGCGATGGCTCTTTCAAGGGACTCGGCCACTTTCTTTGCCAGTGTCTCGGGCGAAGCCACATCAAAGGGATTGCGATACAGGTAGGGGCCGGGGATTTGCGTGCATCCCGGCATCAATGGTTCATAGGCCTGTCGAAAACGTCCGCTGCCATTGACACTGGCGCCGCCTATATGTGTTCCGTGATACCCTTGTAAAAGTGAAATGAATTTAATCCGTCCCGCCGCGCCGCGCAGCCGGTGATACTGGCGGGCAAGCTTGAGCGCTGTCTCCACAGAATCCGACCCACCAGACGTAAAAAAGGCCCGTGTTAGCCGCTCCTGAGTGAAAAATTCCCGCAACATCCATGAAAGTTCAATTGCTTTGTCGTTCGTCGTCCCGCGGAAGATTGAATAATATGGTAACTCTTCCATCTGTGCTGTGACGGCCTGCTTTATCGGAGCGCAGGAGTACCCTAGGTTGACGTTCCACAAGCCACCGACCGCATCAATGGCGCGCCTACCATCAACATCGGTGATATACACCCCGTCCCCACCTGTGATGATTATCGGCGGCATTAAGGCATTGGCAGAGGGCGGTCCCATAGGGTGCCACATGTATCGTGCGTTGTTTTCTTTTAGAAAATTGCTATCTTTCACCTTTGCCTCCAATCGCGATTATGCAGATTTTGGCACTTTTGGGGCGCACCTAGCTGACTGCAAAGTTATGGCCTTATCTATAACATGCGTCTCTCACCCACGATATAAGGTTTCGTACTAAGGTGTGCAGAGCGCGTTGTCGTATCATGCGTTTCAACGTTCGTCACAACTGGACCTGTCACGCTTGCGTAGCGGTCTCTCGG
>JAYQEA010000105.1:0-14084 GCA_038138625.1 Roseivivax sp. | reverse complement strand
GGGGTCCGGTTTTTCGCGCCGCGCCGCAGCATCCCACACGACCCGTGAATGGCTGCAGTGGGCCGGACAAGCCTTCCATGCTTTCGTTCGCGCAGGATTTTGCAAACAACGCTTTCGCGTAATCTTTGATTTGATTGCGCTTAATCGTGCAGTGCGAAACCTGAATCACTGTCGCAGGCTTTGAAGCCACGCGTCGATCATGAAGCGTTTGCTTGAGCCTTCCATCGGTCGCGGTAACGCGCAATTTCTCAGATCAGTTGGTGAAAACCCAAATCTCTGTTTTACTGAGTTACTGAAATGACTGTCAGACCTGAACCCAACACTTTCGCCGATTGCCATGATTTTCGGAGACGCCGGACCAGACCTAGTGAGCAGGCTGTATGCACGCTGCAAACGCCGTTCTTGAATATACCGCATCACCCCCCCGTCCTCCGAAAACAAGCGGTAAAGTTGCGCTCTTGAAATGCCGAAGGCACTGCAAATGCTCTCAGTTCCGACTATAGCCCCGAGGTTGTCTTCAATATAGCTTCGGATAGCTTGGCCGACTGAAGCTGAGGCCAGAACGTGGTTGTGGCTTGTAAGTGGCCTTTGGTCAGCAAAAATCCCAGCAATCAACGACAGTGTACTATCGATAACGAGCTTGGATTGCGCAAGAGTCATGTCTGATTGGTACGACCATAATTGATCCATCTGCGTGAGGATTAATTTGGAGACCGGATGCGCCGCCGGCAAACAGCTTTCATGGAACCGTTCCAGCATGCGGGTCAGGTTGCGGTCTCTATCTCTGGGAACAACAAAGGAAAGGTGTTCAAACGCGTGACTTTCGCGCGCGTGTGCCCGGCCCATATCAATGACCAACACGTCACCTTTTTGTACGACATGGCCGCCATCAATCGGGCCCCCGCCGTCTAGAAAAACCTGAACGATAAAGTGGTCGAGGCCATCCCGCGCGATGCGCGTGTCTGATCTAGTAAACAGCTGTTCGTCAGATTTCACTTTTCCGAAAATGACATCTTCAAGATGCAGCAGCGACATGGACCCATTGAAGGCACAATTTCTTCTCTTGGTGATTGGGGTTTCGATGTCAAAAAACGCTTCGATCTTATCAACCCAGTAGTCGTATTGATGAGTTTTGCAAACCTCCCCGGTCTCGAAAGAAATGCGCTGCTCTGCCGCAGTGGACAATCTGTTCAAACGGCTTTCGTTGATCGAGGATGGGATAGTTTTATCGGTTTTAGCCATAGGGATCGCCGTTGCACTCTGCCCGTATGTGACTTTCTCAATGATAAGGTTTTGTTGTGAACGTAGACAACTCACACGCGAATGACAATACAACTGTCACTATCCTGCAACATAGGTTCGAGCAACTTTTCCCAGAATCCCGCTTTTCTTGCGTGAGTGTCTCAATCTTCAGTGAGCGCGCCAAGCCAGGTTGACAGGTGTTTGTGTCGATTTGTTATTGCATGTGTACGCGGCCAATAGTGACATCGCCATAGCTGCAAGGCATAAGGTTACCAACGGGGAGACTATTATGAGCTTTGGTGCGGACACACCTGTCAGCCGGTTTGTCGCCACATGCACTTTTGCGATCCTTAGCTTTGAAATAAGTCTGATCGTACACCCAAGTATCCGTCACAAAATAACAGTCCATTTCCAGAAGTTTTCTGGAGAATTAGATTGCTTATATCCAAAAATTTTAACGCGAGAGCCCAACACTTGAACGAAATCACATCATTTTCTTGTCATAGTAAGTTTACCGAAATGTCATCTGGAAGAATGACAAATGCGCAGTTCGGGAATTTGCTCTTGATGACAAACGCGAGCACAATTGAAGAGACATGGGCCGTGTTGGTCGCTTCAATGGCCGATTTTGGTTTTGATAGACTTTTCTACGGTTTCACAAGGTCTCGCACGTCCAAGGGTCTGGGCGATCCGGGCGATTTTCTGCTGCTGAGTAATCACGAACCGTCCTATATCACAACCTTTATTGGCGACGGACATTACCAGAATGCGCCAATGGTCAATTGGGCGCTGGAAAACGAAGGTGCCTGTAGTTGGAGTGTAATTAGAGACTCAACGGCTAAAGACAATCTAACGAATGAAGAAGAACGCGTGATTGATCTAAACGTGTCTCAGCAGATTTCGGCAGGCTATTCGATCGGCTTTAAATCTGTCTCACGAAGAGCCAAAGGCGCCATTGGCCTGACCGCAGAAGTTGGGTTATCTCAGCCAGAAGTTGATGCAATTTGGGCTGTACATGGCGAGACCATTATCTTGCTGAACAATGTGGCGCATCTAAAAATCCTTACTCTGCCCTTTAATCCTGAAAATCAGACTTTGACGTCTCGCCAACGTGAAGCGCTTGAATGGGTGGGAGACGGAAAGACAAGCCAAGATATCGCCACATTGATGGGGCTTTCACAGGCAACCGTTGAAAAACATCTGCGTCTGGCACGCAAAGCCCTGAATGTTGAAACAACTGCACAAGCCGTTATGAAAGCTCTTTGTCAAAATCAGATGTTTTTAATTGATGATTAAATCCCGTCATTGCATCTGAAAAGGCCGGTTGCTCTCCTAACGGATACAAATAAGCCCTAAAAACTTGCTGTAGGGCCGATCCTTTGGCCTTCTTCCTATGGACAGCTCGTCGCACCCGCCACAGCCAAAGTCATGATATGTGCAATGGCATGAGACTTGGCAAGAGAGGGTGAGGCCGTTTGGTTCCTTATTTATTGAAAATATGCACTTCATGAGAGGTGGTGAGAAGTGGTGAGTTCGGTTCCCAGTGCGTCTCGACCGCACCAAATAAGCCTGACAGGGTGTAGAGCGATCTTTTGGCGGAGATTGCAAACGCGCGTGTTCGGAACCGTATTATGTAGCCGAACACATTAGATTTTTGCGATAGTGGCCACGCAATGGGTCCTGTCAAGGTGGTTCAGAACGCAAAACCTGCGCGTGGTTCTCACACTCAAACTCTGGTGTCACCGCGGTTCATGGCAGCGCCATCCAGATGGCATGTCGTGGCTCGTACGGCCTCTTGGATTGCGTAGAACTGGGACGCCAATCTCCAACTTGATGTATAGTTTTGCTGAATTGTTCGATGGCTCAAAAGGTTCATTCATCGGTTATCAGGGCTGATGGCGAATTTGACGCGATGTGCTTTTCAATCAGGCAGCAAACCGTTACGTCGTCTTCAGACATTTTAAACGAGGCACTCCAATGCAAAAGATGCCTGCCCCCCGCGGGCGCCTGACCCCAAACAGGGCTTTGTCAGATTTGACATGGCTTCGCGTGGGCGGGCCCGCAGAATGGTTTTTTCAACCTCTGGATCTGGCTGATCTGCAAATGTTTCTGGCTAGGCTGGATCCCCAAATACCTGTGTTTCCGATGGGCGTGGGGTCCAACCTGATTGTCCGGGATGGTGGCTTGGGTGGCGTTGTCATACGCCTTGGACGGGGCTTTAACGCGTTTGACGTTGATGGATCAAATGTGGTCGTTGGCGCAGCGGCATTGGATTCACATGTCGCCATTCGCGCTGCGCGCGCGGGGCGCGATCTGACATTTCTGCGAACCATACCAGGGTCGATTGGCGGCGCCGTGCGTATGAACGCAGGGTGCTACGGGAGTTACATCGCGGATCATCTTATTGAGGCAGAGGCCGTAACGCGTGCGGGCGATATAGTGACGCTGAGCGCGCAGGATTTGGCTTTTGGCTATCGGCATTCGGCTCTGAAAGATGGATGGGTTTTGACGCGCGCGACATTACGCGCTGAACCGGGCCATCCGGACGTATTGGCGGCGCGCATGGCCGATCAATTAGCAAGGCGTGATGCCAGTCAGCCGACCAAAGACCTCACCGCCGGCAGTACGTTTCGCAATCCGGTGGGCTACAGTTCGACCGGTCGGGACGATGATATCCATGACCTGAAAGCTTGGGCCGTCATCGACAAGGCGGGATTGCGCGGTCACATGCTGGGCGCTGCACAAATGAGCCCCAAACATCCGAACTTTTTGGTCAATACTGGCGGCGCTACCGCGGCTGATTTGGAAGCCCTTGGCGAGTTTGTGCGAAAAAGGGTTTTCGAGACACAGGGAATAGAGTTAGACTGGGAAGTGGTTCGCATTGGCGTTCCGGATACGGGATAAAGTGTGGCCAGACATGGATCGCACATAACAAATAGGGCATAAGCCCGCAAAATAGTGATGGACGGGGATGTCGAGCAGGGCAATCTCCAAGGTAGCAGTAGTCAAAGGCGGGCCGTCGGCGGAGCGTGAAGTGTCGCTTGTGTCGGGCTTGCAATGTGCGGCAGCCTTGAGAAGCGAAGGTTTCGAAGTGGTCGAGCTGGATGCCGGCCCCGAGGTCGTGTCTCAATTACAGGCCACGTCTCCGGATGTGGTGTTCAACGCCCTTCATGGTCGATGGGGAGAAGATGGGTGCATTCAGGGAATTCTTGAATGGCTTCAAATTCCTTACACGCACTCGGGCGTTCTTGCATCGGCCTTGGCGATGGACAAAGACCGTACAAAAGCTGTGTACAGGTCTGCAGGGCTACCGGTTGCAGAAAGCGTTCTGGCAAAACGTGAAAATGTCCGAGCCACCCACATAATGGCGCCACCCTATGTGGTGAAACCTTTTAATGAAGGGTCGTCAGTTGGCGTTTTTCTTGTGCATGAAATCAATCAGGCCCCGCCACAATTAGACAGCTCTATGCCGGACGTCGTAATGGTGGAACGGTTTGTGCCGGGTCGCGAACTGACGACAACGGTGATGGGGGATCTTGCCTTGGGTGTCACCGATATCGTGACCGAGGGGTGGTATGACTATGATGCAAAATATGCAGCCGGAGGCTCACGCCATATCGTTCCGGCAGATATCCCACCTGAAATAACCAAAAACTGTTTGGATTATGCGGTACGTGCACATTCCGCATTGGGATGTCGCGGGGTCTCGAGAACAGATTTTCGTTGGGATGAGACGCTTGGTCCTGACGGATTGGTTCTGCTCGAAACCAATACCCAGCCTGGAATGACGCCTACGTCTTTATCTCCGGAACAGGCTGCATTGGCTGGTTACGATTTTGGTGCGTTTTGCAGATGGATGGTCGAGGACGCGTCATGCAACAGGTAACCCAGAACGATCCCGCCCCATCACGGCTGGCTTATCGGCTGAACCGGTTGATGCTTACGCCCGTGGTGTGGATATTTCTAAAAGTCATTTTGCCAGCAGCAATCGTTTTAGCGCTTTTGCTGTGGTGGGCGTCGGATGCGGGCAGACGGCAAGCAGCCTATGGAATCTACACTGGACTTTGGGCGCAATTTCAAAGCCAAGACGTGTTCATGGTGCAAAGCTTGCGCTTTCAGGGGGCATCGCCAGTTGTGACCGAGGACATCAGTGAGGTTTTGGCATTGGATTTTCCGATCAGTTCCTTCGAGCTGGATTTGCCGCTGATGCGTTCGGTCGTGGTGGGTCTGGATGCGATAGAAACGGCAGATCTACAGATAGAAAATCGCGTGTTGACCGTGACAGTGACAGAACGGGTCCCGGTTGTTATCTGGCGCAAGCGCGGCGGTTTGGAATTGATTGACGCCCAGGGCGTTCTGGTTGGCCCTGCCAAAAGACGCACTGATTGGCCACATCTTCCAGTGATCACAGGCGAAGGCGCAGACGAGGTCGTTGGCGAGGCGCTGACCCTGTTAAAGGTGGCTAAGCCGGTTTCGGATCGCTTGCGTGGATTGGAACGCCGTGGCGCGCGTCGTTGGGATTTGGTGCTGACAAATGGTCAGAGAATTCTTTTGCCCGAAGAGGACGCCGTAGATGCGTTGCGACGGGTGCTCGCCTATGATCAGTCCATATTGCTACTCTCGCGGGATGTGGCCTTGGTGGACATGCGCCTGCCTTATCGAACAACGGTAAGGCTTAGGTCTGGCGGGCTGATCGAATATATCGCCTATTCTGAATCTCAAGGTCTGGATGTGGACAAATGATCGAGCTTTATGAATCTCAGCGTGCAATGCGTAATATGCGCAAAGCGGCCATGCAGCGTGGGGTCGTTGCAATTCTGGATGTCGGATCTTCTAAAATTGCCTGCCTAGTTTTGCAGTTTGATGGTGAGCACGGTGGTCTGGACGATGGCGTGGGGTCGCTCGCCGGACAGTCCGGTTTTCGGGTTATCGGCGCGGCGACGACAAAATCGCGCGGTGTGCGTTTCGGTGAGGTCGACAATATGGTTGAGACCGAACGTGCCATACGGACTGCGGTGCAAGCTGCGCAAAAGATGGCAAAGGTTCGGGTAGACCATGTGATTGCCTGTTTTGCTGGCGCCGAACCGCGTAGCTATGGTCTGGCAGGCGAGGTCGAAGTGGCTGGTCGCGCCGTGATGGAGCAAGATGTCGCGCGGGCCCTTTCTGCCTGCGATGTCCCGGATATTGGCGAGGGACGAGAGGTGCTGCACGCGCAGCCGGTAAACTTTGCGCTGGATCACCGCTCAGGTCTTATTGATCCGCGCGGACAGGTTGGGCAGCGGCTGGCGACAGACATGCACATGGTCACGGTTGATGCCAAGGTTATTCAGAATCTCGCGTATTGCGTGAAACGGTGCGATCTGGAGCTTGCAGGCGTTGCCAGCAGCGCTTACGCCGCGGGAATTTCAGCGTTGGTCGAAGATGAACAAGAGCTTGGCGCCGCGTGCATTGATCTTGGGGGTGGGGCCACAGGGATTTCGATATTTTTGCGCAAGCACATGATTTACGCAGACAGTGTGCCCATGGGGGGTGAGCTTTTGACATCAGACATCAGTCATGGGTTGCGGGTCCCGCGCGAGGTTGCCGAACGTATCAAAAATATGCGTGGTGGATTGGTCGCCACTGGGCGTGACGATAGCGACATGATCGAGGTTGGTGGAGAAACCGGAGATTGGGAACACGATCGGCGGACAGTGAGCCGTGCTGTGCTGATTGGCATAATGCGGCCGCGTGTTGAGGAAATCCTTGAAGCCGTCAGAGAGCGCTTGGATGGGGCTGGGTTTGATCACTTGCCCTCACGTCAGATTGTTTTGACGGGTGATGGCAGCCAAATACCCGGATTGGACAGTCTTGCCTCGCGTATTCTTGGCCAGCAAGTCAGGCTGGGTCGCCCGCTGCGTGTGCAGGGTTTGCCGCAAGCGGCAACAGGTCCGGGTTTTGCGGCTGCAGTGGGTTTGTGTTTGTTTGCGGCACATCCTCAGGACGAATGGTGGGACTTTGACATCCCCGCTGACCGCTATCCGGTGCGTTCTTTTAGACGTGCAGTGCGCTGGTTTCGTGACAACTGGTGACCGCAACATATTGCGGTATTTACAAAATGCCGGATAAGGGTCTCTTGGCTCAACTATATATTGCGCTAAGACGCTGATTTTTGCGTGACCTTCGGGGTTTAGTTGGGTTACACTACTCTAAACAGGCAGAAAACGGCCCGAAAAAATTGGGCCTAACTACAGGCGGTAGAGAAAATGACCTTGAACCTTTCGGCGCCCGGGCAGGCGGACCTAAAGCCACGGATAACTGTGTTCGGCGTCGGTGGCGCGGGCGGGAACGCCGTTAACAATATGATCGAAAAAGCGCTGCAAGGCGTCGATTTTGTTGTGGCAAACACAGATGCGCAGGCGTTGCAACAGTCACAGTCCGAAAGCAGGGTGCAACTGGGCGTCAAGGCCACCGAAGGTTTGGGAGCAGGAGCACGACCAAGTGTCGGTGCTGCGGCGGCGGAAGAAAGCATTGAAACTATCGTAGATCATCTGGCTGGTGCGCATATGTGCTTTATCACAGCCGGAATGGGTGGCGGCACAGGGACAGGGGCTGCGCCAATTGTCGCGCAGGCTGCCCGCGAGTTGGGTGTTCTGACTGTGGGCGTTGTCACCAAGCCTTTTCAGTTTGAAGGCAACCGACGCATGCGTCAGGCCGAGGCTGGTGTAGAGGAACTACAAAAAGTTGTAGACACCCTCATCATCATTCCCAACCAAAACCTGTTCCGCCTTGCCAATGAAAGCACCACATTTACCGAAGCGTTTAGTCTGGCTGACGACGTGTTATATCAGGGTGTAAAAGGTGTGACAGACCTTATGGTGCGACCGGGTTTGATCAATCTTGACTTTGCCGATGTTCGGGCCGTCATGGATGAGATGGGCAAGGCCATGATGGGCACCGGTGAAGCCGAGGGTGAAGACCGCGCGCGCAACGCCGCCCAAAAAGCGATCCAGAACCCGCTGTTGGACGAAATTAGCCTCAAGGGTGCACGCGGTGTATTGATTAATATCACGGGCGGCACCGATTTGACCCTCTTTGAGCTGGATGACGCGGCAAATGTCATTCGTGATCAGGTGGACCCTGACGCCAACATAATCGTGGGAAGCACGCTGGATGACAGCATGCAGGGCGTCATGCGTGTCAGCGTCGTTGCCACGGGCATTGATGCTCTGGAAATGGATTTAGAGACGCCAGTGCCAAACCGCGCTGTGTCTCATCAGCCTGTCGCGGTGGTTGAAGAGCCGGTAAATGACGACCTTGATGTCGCGGCCAGCCAAGCTCAAGCTGATGTCGCCGGTAATCAAGCCGAAGCTTTGCCATCCTTTCTACAGGCGCAACGCCGCGAGCTAGAAGACCAGTCGATATCGTCTGTGCAAGAAGAGCTTCCTCCGCCAGCGTATCAGCCGCAGCCATCCGCCGCCTCGATAGAAGCTGATACACCCGTTGAACCGGGTCAGCCGTCCCCTGAGACAATTGCACGTCTGAAGGCGGCAGCGGCACGGCAATATGCGGCCCCCGCAGACGTGGAAATGGATGAAGTGGATCGTCCGCGACTGGGGATCAATTCGTTGATCGGGCGTTTGACGGGTCATGGAGGGGACACCACGCCTGCGCGTCGTCCATCGACGCAGGCGGTCCGTGCTGCAACTGCGCCAAAGGCCGAATCAGATATAGATGACGATCGGGTTGAAATACCGGCTTTTCTGCGTCGGCAGGCAAATTAGGCTGGACTCAAAAATTGTGAAGAAACGCTCCTGACTTTCAGGGGCGTTTTTTTATAGATATCAGACTGTTGGTTTCTTCATATTTTAAAACAGGCAAGATTTCGCCGATCTCTGTTTCATATTTCATAACGTTACAATCCGTTATTTGAACCTGTAGCTGCAGCTGCTTAACCATTTAAACACAACGCATGCGGTGCCCGACGCCGCAGGCGATATCGCGTTCTTGGGGATATGAAACGTGCAAACGAGTATACAAGCTCCGGTCTGCTTCCGGGGGCATGGGCTGCATAGCGGTAAGTCCGCCCTTATGACGCTGCGGCCCGCTCCTGCGGGACACGGTATCCGTTTTCGGCGGACTGATATTGGCGATACTCCGGTTGATATTCCCGCGCGGTGGGATTTGGTTGCGCAATCGCCTCTCTGCACGCGTCTGGAACTGCCATGCGGCACATCGGTGTCGACGGTCGAACATCTTATGGCGGCGTTGGCGGGATGTGGCGTGCACAACGTTCTGGCCGAGATTGATGGACCAGAAGTCCCCATTTTGGATGGTAGCTCGGTGACGTTTGTGCGTGGTATTCTAAGTGCCGGGGTATCCCAGATAGAGGCCCCTCTAAGCGTTCTCGAAGTCATTAAGCCAGTGGAATTTCGGTGTGCCGCGGGATGGGCGCGTCTGAGCCCTGGTTCAGGCATGTCCATGGATTTCCATATATCTTTTCCGGATGCAGCGATCGGTGATCAAAACAAGCATATGGATTTGGCGAATGGAGCATTTGTTCGGGAACTGAGCGACAGCCGTACGTTTTGTCGTCAGCAGGATGTAGACCATATGCTGGCAAATGGCCTGGCTCAGGGGGGGATACCGGGCGAGAACGCCGTGGTTTTTGACGGTGCAGCTGTTGTTAGTCCCGGGGGCTTGCGTCATCAAGACGAACCCGTGCGTCACAAGATGCTGGATGCCTTGGGTGATCTTGCACTGGCAGGTGCGCCGATCATCGGCCACTACGAAGGGTTTCGCTCTGGGCATGCCATCACGAACAGCCTGCTTCGCAAAATGTTTCAGACCCCTGGTGCTGTCCGTTTGCGTCGCTGTGACGGACGTCGCGCGGCAGCGCTGCCAGGGGCGGGGGTTGCGCATCATGAAATTCCCAAAGTCGCCTGAACCGACTTTGCGAACGTGACAGATCAGCATAGCTTTGCGCTCAAATCGCTTACGTGCGATCAAGACGTTTTGCCTGCCGAACTTATGTGCTAGATCAAAGCCAAGCAAGGCAATCCGGGGAAACGTCATGGCCGATCAAAGCATTCGATTGATACGCATCGCAGCGTTGGTGTCCACAATCGCTTTGGTGGGATGCAGCAATGATGGTGTTGGGCCCTCGGGGCAATTAACAGGCCCCGCCGGACAACCTTTGGAAACCTTTACTGCCGAGCAAATATTTGAGCGTGGCGAATATGAACTATCGCGCAAAGACGCGGAAACGGCTGCGATGTTCTTTGCCGAGGTCGAGCGGCTTTATCCGTATTCGGAATGGGCCAAACGCGCGCTGATTATGCAGGCCTATTCCTTTCACTTGGAACGCAATTACGAGGCAAGCCGCAGCGCAGCGCAGCGGTATATCGATTTCTTTCCTGCAGATGAAGACGCGGCTTATGCAGCCTATCTTTTGGCCCTGAGTTATTATGACCAGATCGAAGAAGTTGGCCGGGATCAGGGAATCACGTTTCAGGCTTTGCAGGCACTGCGTGTTGTGATCGAACGCCATCCAGACAGCGAATATGCGCGCTCTGCTATTTTGAAGTTTGACCTGGCCTTTGATCATCTTGCCGCCAAAGAAATGGAGATTGGCCGCTACTACCTGCGTGGCCAACATTACGGTGCTGCGATTAATCGCTTCCGCGTTGTTGTCGAAGATTTCCAGACCACTACGCATACGGCAGAGGCGCTATATCGTTTGGTCGAATCCTATCTGTCATTAGGACTATCGGACGAAGCGCAAACGGCAGGCGCCATTTTGGGATACAATTATCAAGCCACGGATTGGTATGCAGATGCATTTGCGCTGTTGGATGCGCAGGGCTTGGCTGCCGAGGTCCAAGGTGACAATTGGCTGGCGCAGATCTATCGTCAAATGGTACAAGGTCGCTGGCTCTGATCCGTATCGTTTTCGAGTGACAGGATCGCAGGTGAACGGGTTCATACGATGCTGACAGCACTGGATATCCGCGATTTGCTGTTGATTGATCGCCTAGAGCTGTCCCTGCAGCCGGGGTTGAACGTGCTGACGGGTGAAACGGGCGCGGGAAAGTCTATTTTGTTGGATTCGCTTGGTTTCGTTCTGGGCTGGCGTGGTCGAGCAGAGCTTGTTCGCGAAGGTTCGGATCAGGGCGAGGTTGTTGCCGAGTTCGATCTGGCACCGGATCATCCTGCGCTTGCGGTTTTGGATGCGGCTGGGTTCGATCCCGAAGACGGGCTGGTCATTCGACGCATAAACAGGCGGGACGGGCGGAAGACCGCGTGGATCAATGATCGCCGTGCATCTGGGGATCTGTTAAGATCCCTTTCTGAAACGCTTGTCGAGTTGCACGGGCAGCACGACGACCGCGGTTTGCTGAATGCGCGGGGGCATCGTGATATTCTGGATGGATTTGCTGCGGTTGGCGCACAAATAGATCAGGTGCGGCAAGCATGGTCGGCCCTGAGCGCAGCCACGGCGGCACAGCATGCCGCCGAGGCACGCCTGAAAGCCCTGCGCGAAGAAGAAGACTTTCTTCGGCATTCTGTCGATGAATTGACAAAAATGGATGCAATGGTTGGCGAAGAGCCTGAACTGGATGCCCGCCGTCGTTTGATGCAAGGTGCAGAACGGATACGTGCTGATATATTGCAGGCTGCCAATGCTCTGGGAAACGAGGGTGCCGAGGGTGCGCTGTCCCAAGCGATGCGGTGGATGGACGGAGTTGCCGACAAGGCTGATGGCCAGTTGGATGAACCGCTTTGTGCTGCGGATCGGGCAATGACCGAACTTGGAGCGGCCTTGTCTGGAATTGAGGCCTGCCTGGACACGTTGCGTTTTGATCCACATGAGCTTGAGGCTTGTGAGGAACGACTGTTCGCAATTCGGGCACTGGCGCGCAAGCATCAAGTCGCACCTGATGATCTGCCCGAGCTTTTGACTGAATTATCAACGAGGCTTGATCGTCTGGATGCGGGTGCCGAAGACTTGGCAGCACTACAAGCAGCGATATCTCAGGCCAAATCAAGGTATGATACGGTGGCGCGGGCTCTCAGCGATGCTCGGATCAAGGCCGCGTCGCGGCTTGATGCTGCTATGGCGGCAGAGCTTGCCCCCCTGCGTATGGAACGCGCGGTGTTTCATACAGTGATCACCCAAGGTGAAGACGGCGCGACTGGGCGTGATATGGTTGAATTCACGGTAGCAACCAATCCCGGTGCCCCATCCGGACCACTGGCCAAAATTGCATCCGGGGGGGAGCTCAGCCGGTTTTTACTGGCCTTAAAGGTTTGTCTTTCCGCAGCCGGATCCGGTGGCAGAACCATGATTTTCGACGAGATTGACCGCGGTGTTGGCGGAGCAACGGCTGATGCAGTCGGGCGCCGGCTTGCTGCACTCGCTGCAAAAGGGCAGGTATTGGTGGTCACGCATTCTCCGCAGGTGGCGGCGCTTGGTGCCTTTCATTGGCGTGTTTTCAAAGACGTTACGTCTGATGTGACGACCTCACGTGTTGTGGCGTTGGATGCCGATGCCCGAGCGCAGGAAATCGGGCGAATGCTTGCTGGTGATCGTGTCACCCCCGAAGCCTTGGCAGCAGCCAAAGTGTTGATGGGGGGGCAGAGCCTATGAGCCGTGGTCAGCCTCGGGCGTGGCAACGTATGTTATCGGGACGCCGATTGGATCTTTTGGATCCGACACCGATGGATATCGAAATCGAGGATATCGCGCATGGTCTCGCCTTCGTCGCGCGCTGGAACGGTCAGACACTCGGGGATTACCCCTATTCGGTAGCAGAACATTCTTTGTTGGTGGAAACACTGCTTGCGCGTTTAATGCCCAAGGCAACACCGGCGCAGCGTCTGACTGCGCTGTTACACGACGCCCCTGAATACGTCATCGGGGATATGATTAGCCCCGTAAAAGCTGCTGTTGGACCAGGATACGAAGAGTTGGACCAAAGACTATCTTCTGCAATTCATATCCGATTTGGGCTGCCTGCTGTGGTGCCTGCATCTTTGAAACGCTGGATCAAGAAAGCAGACAAGATAAGCGCCTGGATGGAAGCCACGCAGATAGCGGGGTTTTCACACGATGATGCATCGCGGATTTTTGGGTGTCCGGATGCAGCAATTGTCGAAGGACTGAATGTGTCGCTTAGACCGCCCGCGCAGGTGCGGACCGACCTGCTTGCGCGCCACGCTCTGCTGATGGCGGCTTTGTGATTACAGTTCGGTCTGCCGGTGTCTTGGATGCACGTCCCATGGCGGATCTGCTGAACCAGATTATTGCAATTGGCGGCACAACGGCGTTGGTTACCCCTAAAACCCCGCAAGACGTTCAAACATGGATGCGCGCCCACCCGACGCAGTCCATATGGCACCTTGCCGAGGATGATGATGGGACGGTTTTAGGGTTCCAATGGGTGGAGCCGCATCTGGATTTACCAAAAAACGTCCTGAATATCGCGACATTTGTAATGCCTGATCAGCACGGCATGGGCATTGGCAGCAAACTGTTTAATGCCACACAAGATGCCGCACGCCAAAAAGGATACGTGTGGATAAACGCAACCATTCGCGCGGATAACGAAGGCGGGCTGATCTATTACCAAAGCCGTGGTTTCGAACCATATGCGCGGCTTGCGGGCGTTAGGCTTGAAAACGGTCAGATCGTAGACAAGCTGAAAACGCGGTTCGACCTTTAACAGGGGTTATTTCGGGCTGCGTTTGGCCAGGATACGTTGCAGCGTTCGACGGTGCATGTTCAGCCTGCGGGCGGTTTCAGATACATTGCGGTCGCAAAGCTCGTACACCCTTTGAATATGTTCCCATCTGACCCGGTC
>JAYQEA010000104.1:0-14147 GCA_038138625.1 Roseivivax sp. | reverse complement strand
GTGCAGGGATTGGCAGACCGACATCGCGGGGTGGGGTTTGATCAACTGGCCGTCATAACGCAGGCTGGACCACATATTCACCTAGCGTTTTACAATGCCGATGGGTCGTCTTCTGCCGCATGTGGAAATGCGACGCGGTGCATTGCTGCGTATTTGATGAATGAAACAGGGCAGTCCTCCATCACACTTGCGACGGAAAACGGTCTGTTGCCCGCACAAAAGATGCCGAATGGTTTTGTTTCCGTGAACATGGGTCAGCCACAAACCGATTGGGCTGATATCCCCTTGTCCGAGCAATTGGACAGTCTGCATCTGCCAATACCCGGCGATCCGGTCGCCACGGGCATGGGCAACCCCCATTGCACGTTTTTTGTCGAGGATGTTGGTGCAGTTGATCTATCAAAAAGTGGCCGGACCATCGAACATCATCCCTTGTTCCCCCAACGCACCAATGTCCAGTACGCCAGTTTACTGTCAAAAAATCACCTGCGTATGCGGGTCTGGGAACGCGGTGTTGGAATAACGCTGGCGTCGGGATCGTCCTCTTGCGCGACCGCAGTCGCTGCGGCCCGTCGCGGACTGACGGAGCGGAATGTACGCATCACACTGGATGGCGGCGATATCTGGATCAACTGGGCAGACGATGGCGTCTGGATGACTGGCGCCACAGCCCATGTGTTTGATGGAACACTTACACAAGACTTTCTGGCGTCTTTGACATGACGACACCGCGCTTTACCACCTTTGGCTGTCGTCTGAATGCCTATGAAACCGAAGCGATGAAGGCGCTGGCCGCCGATGCCGGTGTTCAGAATGTCGAGATTGTGAATACCTGTGCCGTCACAGCCGAAGCGGTGCGCAAAGCCAAACAAGAGATTCGCCGCTTGCGGCGCGAGCGACCCGAGGCGCGCATTTTGGTGACGGGCTGCGCCGCGCAAACCGATCCACAAAGCTTTGCCGAAATGTCGGAAGTAGACATGGTGATTGGCAATGCAGAGAAAATGAACCCTGCGACATGGGCCGGAATAGCCCCTGATTTTGTGGGCAAAACCGAACCCGTTCAAGTGGATGATATAATGTCAGTCACACAAACGGCAGGACATCTGATAGATGGTTTTGGAACCCGGTCGAGGGCATATGTTCAGGTGCAAAACGGCTGCGATCACCGATGCACTTTTTGCATTATTCCTTTTGGACGCGGTAATTCACGATCTGTGCCAGCGGGTGTGATCGTCAGCCAGATCCAGCGTTTGGTAGACAAAGGCTATAACGAGGTTGTCCTGACGGGAGTGGATTTGACAAGCTGGGGCGCGGATCTGCCTGCGACGCCCCGCCTTGGCGACCTTGTTCAGCGCATCCTAAAACTTGTTCCCGATCTGCCTAGATTGCGGATATCGTCTATAGATTCGATAGAAGTTGATCCCGCCCTGATGGATGCGATAGCTGTTCAGCCGCGGCTTATGCCCCATCTGCATCTTAGCCTGCAACATGGCGATAATCTGATTCTCAAGCGGATGAAACGACGCCACTTGCGGGATGACGCCATTGATTTCGTGCAAGAAGTAAAAAAACTGCGCCCTGACATCACATTTGGCGCGGACCTGATCGCGGGTTTTCCGACTGAGACCGACGCACATTTTGACAATCTTCTGGCGTTGGTCGAGGACTGTGACCTGACCTGGTTGCATGTTTTCCCATATTCACCGCGCCCCGGTACACCCGCGGCTAAAATGCCCCAGGTCGATGGTCGTATAATAAAACAACGGGCCGCACGCCTGCGCGACGTTGGCAAGGCCGCCGTGGATCGCCATCTGGCAGCTCAAATCAACGCGTCGCATGCCGTCTTAATGGAGCGACCAAACTTGGGTCGCACCCAACATTTTGCCGAAGTTGTTTTTTCCGAGCCGCAACCCGAAGGCCAGATCATCCCAACCATGATCACAGGACACAAAAATGGTAAGCTTTTGGGGGAACGTGCCGCATAAGGCCGCGTTTGTTCGATAAACCTTGCGTGACGTGACAGTTGCGTTCATGAACGTATCCATGACCAATGCTCCCTCCCTTCGCGCGCTCAGTGTGCACTTGCTGACTGCCACTGGTGCTGTGTTTGCCCTGCTTGCCATTCTAGCGGCCGCTGACGAAAACTGGCCGCGGATGTATCTGTGGTTGCTTGTTGCTTTTGCTGTAGATGGCATCGACGGCCCACTTGCCCGACATTACGACGTGCAACTCAACGCACCGCGCTTTGATGGTCAACTGCTGGATCTGATCATTGACTACCTGACATATGTCTTTATTCCAGCCTGCGCTCTGTATTGGTCAGGCCTATTGCCGGGATGGACCGGTTGGGGTGCGATCATCATTATCAGCTTTGCCTCGGCGATGTACTTTGCCGACACGCGGATGAAGACAGAAGACAAGTCTTTCCAAGGATTTCCAGGATGCTGGAATATGGTGATACTGGTCGTATTCGCGATTTCACCCCCGCCCATGATGACGTTGGTGGTGGTACTTGTGCTTGCAATTGCGATGTTTTTACCCCTGCGATTTGTTCACCCGGTCCGAACGCAACGCTGGCGTCGGCTCACATTACCTGTAGCTCTTGTCTGGACTGGGCTGGCCATATGGGCGGCTTTGTTGGATTTAAACACACCGAGCGTCTTACAAATCGCTTTGCTCATTACTTCGATTTACCTTTTGGGCGTTGGAGCAGTGCAACAAATGATCCCCTCGCGGGTCACGGCTTGAGCTTATATCCGATTCGGAACAGCCACCAGGCAAAGACTGTCACAGCCGCGAACACACCAACCGAAACGCTAAGCGACAGTGCAACGGGTGAATCGGAAACGCCGATCATACCAAAACGCACACCATCAATCAGATAGAAGAACGGATTAACCTGGCTAAACCCCTGCAACACTGGCGGTAAGGCCGTGATCGAATAAAAAGTGCCTGATAAAAACGCCAACGGTGTCACGAGAAAATTTGTGATCGCAGCCATTTGATCCCATTTTTGCGCATAAATCGCTGCAAGAATGCCAAGCCCGGACATGACACCAGCCCCCAAAAAAATGAACGCCAGCGCCAGCATCGGAAATTTCGGCCAAACACCAAGACCGAATGCAAGGGCCACGATGATTGTACAGGCGACCAAAACACCGCGTGCAATACCCCCTGCCAAATACCCCGCAGTAAGCTCTGCCGCGCTTAGTGGCGGCATCAAGGTATCCACGATGTTGCCCTGCACCTTGGCAGACATCAACGAAGAGGTTGTATTCGCAAAAGCATTTTGGATCACGGCCATCATCATTATTCCCGGGGCAATAAAGGTGGTGAAGGGCAATCCCATCACATCCCCCCGTCGTGATCCCACGGCAATTGTGAAAATTAACAGAAACAATCCCGAGGTTACCAAGGGCGCAAGAAGGGTTTGCATCCAAACTGTCAGAAAACGCATGACCTCCCGGCGGATTAGCGTGTATAGCCCTAGCCAATTGACACGACCGAATCTCCGTTGCGCATGTGACTGTGACATGACGCTCTCCTATGTTTGGGCGCTTGCCAGCTTGTAACTCTGGCTGCGAGGTTTAGTATAGGTGTCTGCTAGTTGTTTTTTGACATCTTTAGAGGTGTCACTGTGCGAAGGAAACCGCATGTCTTGGACCGATGAACGGGTTGATATCCTCAAAAAGATGTGGGGAGAGGGCCAATCCGCCAGCCAGATTGCCAAGGAACTTGGTGGTGTCACCCGAAATGCCGTTATCGGCAAGGTACACCGTCTTGGTCTATCGAATCGTGCGACCGGAGGGACGTCTGCTTCTTCGGCTGCCCCCAAGTCAGAAACCAAGGCGACCCCCAAGCAGCCGGCTGCCGCGTCAAAACCAGAGCCGAGAGCCAAACCTGCCGCTGCTAAGCCAGAGGTCAAGCCCGCACCAGTGGCGGAGACTCGTCCGGTTCCATTGCCGCCCCGCAAACAAATCATACCTGCGGGCCAGCCTTTGCCACCGCAGCCATCTGCAAACGAAATCAGTCCTGAAGCATTGGCAAAAGTCAGTGAAATCGAAAAGCATGCCAAAAAGCTGACTTTGATGGAATTGACAGAACGAACGTGTAAATGGCCTGTTGGTGATCCCGCGACGGAGGATTTTTGGTTCTGTGGTCTGCCGGTACAACAGGGGAAACCCTATTGTGAGGCACATGTCGGCGTGGCATTTCAGCCGATGTCGTCGCGTCGGGATCGTCGGCGTTAAACGCCGCGTGTTAGAATGGCCGTCAATCCGCCCGACCTGCGTCCCGACCTTGCACGATCCAGCCTGACCCATTCCAGCCGCCGAGGCCAACCCACCATTGGGATGGTCAGCTTGGGCTGCCCCAAAGCGTTGGTCGACAGCGAACGGATCCTGACCCGGCTGCGCGCCGAGGGCTACGGCGTGTCACCTGATTACAGCGGAGCTGATGCTGTCATTGTGAACACCTGCGGCTTTCTGGATAGTGCAAAAGCTGAAAGCCTAGACGCGATTGGAGAGGCACTGTCGGAAAACGGCCGGGTTATCGTCACAGGCTGTCTGGGCGCAGACCCCGACTTTATCACGGGCGCGCATCCTCGGGTTCTGGCAGTGACCGGCCCACACCAATACGAACAAGTGTTGGATGCGGTACATGCGGCTGTACCGCCCGACCCCGATCCTTTTGTGGATCTTCTGCCCGCCACGGGTGTCTCGTTAACCCCGCGCCACTATAGCTATTTGAAGATCTCCGAAGGATGTAACCACGCCTGCAAATTTTGCATCATTCCGGATATGCGCGGGAAGCTGGCCAGTCGTCCACAGCGCGCCGTCATGCGCGAAGCCGAAAAGCTGGTGGATAACGGGGTACGCGAGCTGTTGGTGATCAGCCAGGATACCTCCGCCTATGGTACGGATAGTAAAGATCGCGATGCAAAGTTTCCAATTCTGGATTTGGCTCGGGATTTAGGCAGCCTCGGCGCTTGGGTACGGCTCCATTATGTCTACCCCTATCCGCATGTCCGCGACCTAGTGCCTTTGATGTCCGACGGTGGTATATTGCCATATTTGGATATCCCCTTTCAACATGCACATCCCGATACTTTGCGCCGGATGGCCCGCCCGGCAGCGGCGAGCCGAACCTTGGATGAAATCCGGGCTTGGCGTACGGCTTGCCCTGATATCACCCTTCGATCGACCTTTATTGTTGGCTATCCCGGCGAAACAGAAGCGGAGTTTAATCATCTTTTGGATTGGCTGGATGAGGCGCAGCTGGATCGGGTCGGCTGTTTTCAATATGAAAATGTCGCAGGCGCGCGGTCCAATGCGCTGCCAGATCATGTGCCAGACGATATCAAGCAGGATCGCTGGAACCGGTTTATGGAAAAATCACAAGCAATTTCAGAGGCAAAACTAAGCGCCAAGGTTGGACAACGCCTGAAGGTCATCGTTGATGAGGTCGACGATGAAGCTGCAACATGTCGCACCATATCAGATGCGCCCGAAATCGACGGTAATCTTTTCATTGATCAAGAATTTTCAGATTTGGCACCGGGTGACATTGTGTCTGTCACCGTTGATGAGGCCAGTGAATATGATCTTTGGGGCAAAAGGCATCGTGCCTGAATACGGATTTCACGCGGTCACGTAACGGGACCTGCAAGGCTCAATGTGCAGCGCTCCAAGGCTTTGAAAATGCCCGATTCACAGCCAGAGCCGATCAGGACTTAACCGTCTATTCAATAAAAGCCACTGTTTTTTGCATGGCATCCGGGCAGGTTACGCAGCAGGCGATCTGCACAAATGTGGACCGACATCGTCCATATCAATTACGGTTTCAAAGGGAGTGTCTGGGCGATTGAATGGATGCGGCAGGATGCCTGCTGACATGGCCAAAGCCGCAAGCTCGGCCCGCGACCCGAGGCCCGTATTGGCAAGCAAGGCATTCATTCGATGACGCACTGCTGAAATCGAAATTCCAAGCTGTTCAGAAATGGCTTTATCCTGCAAGCCCAGGTCGATCAACTCGATCAGTTCCAACTGCTTGGGCGTTATTTGATTACGCTCAGTAAATTCTGCTGCAAAAAGCTGTGAATACCGCACATGTGCCATCAGAGCAGCACAATTTAATGTCCATCCATGTGCCTTGATCAAAGTACGCATTTCGCGCCGCGACTGCCCACCAGAAAAGGTAATGATCGCTGCTTGGGGCGGTGCACTTTGTCTCAGCGGGATCGCAAAACCTGCCTTGATTCCATGTTCGGCCGCAACACGCAGCACTTGAACCCGCTTGTCTGGCAGCTTGTGATATTCATCCAAAAACTCTAATCCAACGGCCACTGGTGTGAGTTTGTGCATGGCATGGCTTCGAAAATAGGACCATTTATGGACCTCTGGATCATCATTCATCGAATTTAGCCAAGAACTGTCGTACGATGTTCGGATAAACAGCGTCTTTTTCCAGTTTTGGAGTGAGCTTGCGACAATATAATCTACGAACGGCAGATTCAGTTCCTGCCCGAGGGAAACAATAAGGTCCCACACATGGGATGAATGTTCCGCCTCTTCGAGAGCAGTGGTAAAAGCCTGCATTAGGTCCGGGACGTATTGCTCAGCTTGCAGCAAATTTCTCGTTGGTTCCTTTAGACGACGTCGCACAGTCCCTCTCCGGCTTCTACACGGTTATACTTACAAGTATTCCCGATTTGCTCCAAACATGAATACTTGATTTTGTGGCAGGCGTGACCGCCAAGCCCTGTACGAAATTGGAACAACAGGTATATGACTGTCAAAGCACAGTTGATCACGCAGTTGAGAGCTATCTTGAGCCTTGCACTGAAATTCGGACAGCGGCATATCAGGGCATGGCCAAATTATACTTTCACTACTCAACCATGAATGCGGGCAAATCGACCCTGCTGTTGCAAGCGTCGCACAACTATCGCGAGCGAGGCATGCAAACCTATCTGATGACTGCGTCGATAGACAATCGCGCAGGTAAAGGACGCATCGCATCCCGCATAGGCATCTCGGAAGAGGCCGAAGTATTTTCAACAACAACAGATCTTTTCAAACACCTGGAGAGCGTTTTTCACACCGCAAAAATTAATTGTGTTTTTGTGGACGAAGCCCAGTTTCTGACCTCAGAGCAGGTTTGGCAATTGGCGCGTGTCGTTGATGATCTGGGCGTACCGATCATGTGCTATGGATTACGCGTAGATTTCCGTGGAGAGCTCTTTCCCGGGTCATCAGCACTTTTGGCATTAGCCGACGAAATGCGAGAGGCGCGCACAATTTGCCATTGCGGCAAGAAGGCGACCATGGTCATCCGCTGTGATGTGGCTGGTAATGCGTTGCTGGATGGCGAACAGGTGCAGATTGGTGGAAATGAAACCTATGTTTCGCTTTGCCGACGTCACTGGCGCGAGGCTGTCAAAGATAAATCCGTGTGACCACCTGCGGATCGCGCCGCCGCTAAGGCCTGTTCCAAAACCTCATGATCTCCTATGTGATTGCACAGTAACAGCACCAACCTCGCATTCAACGCATGACTGTCCTCAGTCGATAAATCACTGTGACTTTCAAGAAGTTTAGCATAAAAATCATCGGGTTGGTTGAGGTTTTCTGTTGTTATGAGATCAGCCATCTTTTGCCTCTTGCGCAGTGGCCAAGGCGAGCGCCTGCGCAATGGATTGCGCATCATAGGTCGGCCAACGCCCGGCCACGTGTTGATCGGGTCGGATCAGATAAACCCCAGTTTGCGCCTCGCCAAGGTAACGGACTGCGATGTCAGGCGCACTCTGCGATGTTACCGAGATCGAGTGTAACGGCTCATCAGATGCAATTTGAGTATTAACCGAAAGCAGCGAAAACCCCTTGGAAAGACGATCAAGTAAAAAGCCATCGCCTAAAGGGGCGTCCGGGCAGGGCGCTCCTGGACGCGCGCGCATCGGGGCATCGGGCAGCGCGTCAGCCGTGTTGAGCTGCGACCCATCATAGACGCAGGGTACGGATAACCGTCCCGAATTCACCAACGGCCGCGCAAATGCGTGATCAGCAGACAAGGATAAAACAGCATTTCGAAAAAGCTTGCTAATATCCGATTTGGGAGTGATGAAATCTGTCGAACGCGTGCTGTTTAGTATGTTTTCATCCGCACCATGCGCACGTTCGGTATGGTAGCTGTCCAGCAACCTTTCTGGTGCGGAGCCATCGAGAACCATTTTCAGTTTCCAGCATAAGTTGTCGACATCCTGAATTCCAGAGTTTGCACCGCGGGCGCCAAAGGGACTAACCTGGTGGGCACTGTCGCCCGCAAAGATCACATTTTCGTGACGGAACTTGGCCATACGGCGGCATTGGAACGTGTAGATTGATGTCCACACAAGCTCGTAATCGATATCAGGACCCAACATCGCATCGACACGCGCGCGCACATTTTTTGGGCATAATTCTTTGTCACGATCAATTTCCCAGCCAAGTTGGAAGTCGATTCTCCAGATATCATCAGGTTGTTTGTGCAGCAGGGCGCTGTCGCCAGATTTAAAGTGGGGCTCGAACCAGAACCAGCGCTCGGTCGGAAAGGGCGCAGTCATACGCACATCTGCTATTAGAAAGTTGTCCTGAAAAACCCGACCTTCAAAGTTGAGACCAAGCATTGATCTAATAGGGGAGCCCGCGCCATCACAGGCGATTATCCAGTCCGCTTTTATCTGGTAGTCGCCATCGGGTGTACTGATATCCAAGAGGCTGTGATCCGCTTCAGTGAAAATTGCATTGACCCGGTTTTTACCCCTGATCTGAATAGGGGCACCTTTGGCCTGCTCGGTGCGAATGGCGTCATACAGGAATTTTTCAAAATATGGCTGTTGTAGGTTGATAAACGCAGGGAACCGGTGCCCATCCTCAGGCAGGAGGTTGAACTCGTACAAAAGCCCTGCGTCATGAAAGACCTTTCCAATATTCCAGACGATGCCTTTGTCCAACATGGGTTTGGCAGCCCCCATACGCTGACAAATTTCAAGCGTTCGCTTGGCAAAACAAATGGCACGACTGCCAGCACCCACCCCTTCGTGATCATCCAGAACCACGACCGGCACACCCATGCGTCCCAGATCCAATGCCGCAGCAAGACCAACCGGACCACCGCCCACAATCACAACTGGATGACGGACCGGGCTGGCGCTGTCCTGGTCCGAGGATCGCGCATAAGGGTAGAGCGTAAAGGCCAGATCATAGCGGTCACGTAATGAAGCATTCATGGCGGGCTCCTCAGCTTTGCAACGCCTCCCACATTTCTAAATCGCGCTGCGCGGTCCAGATGCGTGGCGTATCAATTCCGCGCGCCTCGTCAAAGGCACGCGCAACGTTGAAGGGCAGGCAATGTTCATAGATAGCAAAATCTGAAAACTTCGCATCACATTCTGCACGGACCGCATCCCATGCGTCCCGCAAGCTGCCACCGCGCGCTGCAACGCGCGCTGCTGGGCGATAGGTCGACGCCACAAAATCGCGTGTGCTGGCGATGGCTTTGCCCACCATCTCTTTACCGACAAGCGCGTCCCCGCGACCCGGTGCAATGGCATCCACATCAAATGACTGGATTGCATCAAGTGTGTTGCCCCAATCACCAAAATGCCCATCGCCACAATAGCAGGCCGAATGATATTCGACGATATCGCCAGTGAACATTACATTTTGATCCGGGACATAAATCACGGCATCGCCGGCTGTATGGGCCCTGCCCAAATGCATAAGATCAACCCGGCGATCCCCAAGATAGACAGTCATGCGGTCGTTAAATGTCGTTGTCGGCCATGTAAGGCCCGGGATGCTCTCATGGCCTTCAAACAGACGGGGAAACCGCTGGAATTCGCTGTCCCAGTCCTCTTGGCCGCGTTCAGCGACCATGGCACGGGCTTTGTCCGACATAAGGATCTGATCTGCACCATAGGCCGATGCCCCCAGTACGCGAACGGCATGATAATGGGTCAGCACCAGATGGCTGATGGGTTTGTCCGTTACCGACCGCACACAATCGATTACCTTCTGCGCCAATCGTGGGGTGGCTTGCGCTTCGACAATCATCACGCTTTCGTCGCCAATAATGACCCCAGAGTTTGGATCACCTTCCGCGGTAAAGGCATAAAGACCATCCCCGACCTCGGTGAAGCTGATATTTTTTTCTGCGGTATCGCTTTGCGATGCAAATGCCTTGGCCATAGTTTTACACTTCCACAAGTTTCAGGATGATAGGTAGATCGTCAGACATGGGTCGCTTTTATCATGGGCTTGATATGCGCTAGGACGCCAGAGGTGATCACGGGGATACAGACGCTAGAAGATGCGCCAAAACGCAAGCTGGGAACGTCGAGAGCGTTGCTCGCCTTTGATACGCAGTCCGGATTGAGACCTTCCGTTATCATCATTTTGATCTCTCATACGGATTTTCAAGCGCTGGCGTAACGACACCACTACAGTCGGCAAAACCCACACGATATCCATCGCCCTGCGCATAACCCGAAAGCGTTAGCCGATCACCGTCTTCAAGAAAGCTGCGCTTGGTGCCATCCGGCAGCGTCAGAGGCTCTTTGCCCCCCCAGCTCAGCTCAAGCAGACTGCCACGTTGATCTTTGTGCGGCCCAGAAATCGTTCCCGATCCCAACAGATCACCAGCTGTCATCGGGCACCCAGAGGTTGAATGATGCGCCAGTTGCTGTGCCGAGCTATAATACATCTCTTTGTAATTCGTGCGAGCAATCGTCGTTTCCTGCCCACCTGACGGAGCCAAGGTCACCTCGAGGTCAATGTCATACAGCATGGGCCCTGTGTCCTGCAGATGCGACAACAGGGGCTGTTCCCGAGGCGGTGTATTGCAGCGGAATGGCTCAAGTGCAGCCTGTGTTACAATCCAGGCACTGATGGATGTTGCTGTCGCCTTTGCCTGAAATGGACCAAGCGGTTGGTATTCCCAAGCCTGTATATCCCGTGCAGACCAGTCGTTCAGCAAAACATATCCGAATATCATCTGGTCAGCCTCGTCTACTGACACTGGACCGTCACTGGGGCTGCCCACAACGGCGCCGATCTCAAGCTCCATGTCGAAACGTGCACATGGGGCAAACCGAGGAGCGTTGTCGTCTGGCCCCTTCAGCTGCCCCCATGGCCGCCGTATATCGGTTCCAGATACAACGATTGACGATGCACGACCATTGTATCCAATTGGCATATGCAACCAGTTCGGTGGAAGCGCATTTTCAGCCCCGCGGAACATTGTCCCAACGTTGGTCGCATGATGCCGACCTGCGTAGAAATCGGTATATTCTGCAACGAGGAAAGGCATGTGCATTTCCGCATCACTCTGCGGCACAAGCATGGTTTCGGCAGCGCTTTGGTCCGGGCTGCCGTGGGCCAGAACCTCAATCAGACGCCCGCGAAGCAAGGCCCATTTTTCAGGGCCCAATTCCATGACTTCGTTCCAGAATGGCACATCAAAAACGGCATCTTCATGCAGAACCACCAGACCCGCGGTCTCGGCCGCGGCCAGATCAAGGATCATGTCCCCGATAGCAACCCCGCAGCGGGGCTCTTGCTGGGGGGTGCTAAAGACACCATAGGGTAGATTGTTGAGCGGAAACGGATGGTCGGCGGCATTGGCGCTAGCGACCCAAGAAGGCATCAAAGGCATCGGTATGTCCTGTGTTTAGACGGTGGCATCAGGTTGCGCGTCCGGCATGGCTTTGGCAATGGCTTCGATCTCTTGAGCGGCGGCATCAATGTCAGCCAAACGTGCAAAGGGTGCCAGATCTACCCCCCAACGACGTCCATTATAGAGCTGTGCCACGAGACATAGATCAGCAAGGCCGGGTGTGTCACCAAATGCAAAACGCGTATCGCGCCGGATCATCGTTTGAAACGCATCAAAACCCTCTGACATCCAGTGCCGCATCCATACAATGACATCGTCTTGGCTATGTCCGATTGATTTCAGATATTGTCCCACGCGAAGATTGTTGACCGGATGCACATCCAAGGCCAGCACATGGGCTGCGGCTTCGACCTGTGCGCGCTCGACGGGGTCATTCGGCAGCAAAGGCGGATCAGGTTCAAGCTCATCCAGATACCGCAAGATCGCCATAGACTGGGTCAATATGCGTCCGTCTTTCAATACCAACGATGGAACGCCTTTGTTGGGGTTAATCGAGCTGTACTCCGGTAGGAGATGGTCGCCCTCGATCAGGTTTATTGACCTTATCTGATAGGCCAGCCCCTTGAGATTCAGCGCAGCCCGCACCCGCACTGATGTGGTCGATCGCCAATAAGAATATAGCGTAAGCGTCATTGCCTGATCACCCAAAACATATTTGCAACCTTTCCTGCGAGCCGTTGCTAATTATCGACTGCGCACCCTAACCAGAGCCAGCTATTTTTTCCCCGGTGTACCATCGAATTTCTTTTCAATATCAGCCCAACAATCGATGTAATCGTCCTGCAAGGGGGCTTCATCTGCAGCAAAGCGGGTCAAATGCTGCGGAAACCGTGTCTCAAACATAAACGACATTGTCTGATCAAGCTTTTGGGGCTGTAGATCAGCGTTCGATGCCCCTTCGAACGCATTTCGGTCCGGTCCATGTGGTAACATCATGTTATGCAGGCTCATCCCACCCGGAATGAACCCTTTCGGCTTGGCATCGTATTGTCCATAAATATTACCCATCAATTCGGACATGATATTTTTATGGTACCATGGCGGACGAAACGTGTCCTCCATCACCATCCAACGTTCACGGAACAAAACAAAATCTATGTTTGCTGTTCCCGCCACTCCGGACGGCGCAGTGAGGACAGTAAAAATCGACGGATCAGGGTGATCGAACAGGATCGATCCTATTGGGCAATAATTGCGCAGATCATATTTGTATGGCGCATAATTGCCATGCCAAGCAACCACATCCAGCGGGCTATGCCCAATCCGGGTTTCATGAAACTGACCACACCATTTTACAGTGACACGCGACGGCACCTCGCGGTCCTCGAACTTTGCAACCGGAGTTTTGAAATCTCGCCGATTGGCCATGCAATTCGCACCAATGGGCCCCCGGGCGGGTAATTCGAATTTTTGACCATAGTTTTCACAGATAAATCCGCGGCATGGCCCATCCAGCACTTCAACCCGGTACAAAAGCCCTCGTGGCAGAACTGCGATTTCCTTGGGCTCCAGATCAATGATCCCCAATTCCGTAGAAAACCGCAGACGGCCTTCTTGGGGGACAACAAGCATTTCGCTGTCAGCACTGTAAAAATATGCATCTTCCATACTTTTGTTCACCAAATAAATATGGGAGGCCATGCCAACTTGTGTGTTTACATCGCCGGCCGTGGTCATCGTGCGCATGCCGGTTAACCATGTCAGGTCTGTGCCGTGATGCGGCACAGGATCCCACCGATACTGACCCAAACTGGTGACATCCGCGATGACATTGGGTGCAGTTTGCCAATAAGGCAGATCAATCCGCGTGTATCGGTGCGAATGTTTTACCGATGGGCGAATACGATAACACCATGTGCGCTCATTTTGATGGCTGGGCGCGGTAAACGCTGTTCCGCTTAACTGTTCACCATAGAGCCCGTAATTACACTTTTGCGGGCTGTTCATACCTTGCGGCAATGCACCGGGCAGAGCTTCGGTTTCAAAATCATTACCGAAACCAGGCATGTAGCCGGTGGTGGTGCTGGCGGTCGCGTCAGCGCCCTGCAAGCGACTGGGATGGCTGGGACGGTTCATTGTATTCTCCCGACGTTTATGACATTCGGATAATGGTTGATTTTGTAACTAACAACTGGAAATTTACGAGCATGCGCTACGACGATTTCGACCTCGAAGACTTCCTACCGTATCTTTTGAGTCAAGCAGCAGAAGCGGCAAGCCGATCGTTTCAGCGCCTTTACAAAGAGAGATATGGCCTGTTGAGAACGGAATGGCGGGTGCTGTTCCATCTGGGAATGTACGGAGAGCTCACCGCACGCGCGATATCAACCCGTGCCTCTATTCACAAAACCAAAATTTCGCGGGCCGTGGCCGCGTTAGAGGCGCGCCGTTACCTACGGCGAACAATCAACCCGAAAGATCGCCGTGAGGCCGTC
>JAYQEA010000103.1:0-14191 GCA_038138625.1 Roseivivax sp. | reverse complement strand
CTTAAACATATTACCTTTCGCATTCAATCTTTCAGAGCGCCAGCTCCGCATACCTGTAAACGCTGCGTCGTACCTTGTTCCAGAGTTCTGGCGAATCGCCGCGAGTTTTTAACGTTGCGGAACCGAGGTCTGCCTCGCAAAAATCAGGACGGAGCGACTTTGGTGATCAAGTTTGATATCAGCACCTGCGGTGCGCTCGCCGCCAGTACCAAAACACACGCCCCAAACTCTTTATCCACACTCCGTAGGCCTGCTATTTAACGAAAAAAGTAGCTAAGTTGCTGCGGCGCAGAAAGCCCCTCTGCGCATATGCCTTAGCAATATTTGCGATTTGGCATACCAAAAAGCGTTGATTGTCGAGCAACCTTTGTCTAGCGTCGCATATGGAAGGTGTTCCAGCAAATCGGAGCACCCCAAAAGAACAGGTTGGCGCCAGACGCCACAGGGAGGATATTATGAAGTTGAAAACCGCTTTGAAAGCGGCAGTAGCCGCTTGCTTTGTGACTGGCGGAGCAGCGTCGGCCGATACCATGCTGCGTATCCAGACACACTTCTCACCCGAAACACTTTCGGGTCAGATGGCCGCAGAGTTCATCGAAGACATTACTGCGATGTCCAACGGCGAAATTCAGGTCGAGATGTTCTATGCATCATCGGTTGTGAAGTCCGCGGAAACTTTTGACGCTGCTGCCACAGGCATTCTTGACTGTGATATGACGGGTGGGGCCTACCAAACAGGTAAAAACCCTGCTTTCCAATTTGCAGGCGACTTGAACGGCGGTTATGCAAACCCCTACCAGCAGATGTCTTGGTTGTTGCACGGTGGCGGCTATGACGCGTTGAACGCGCTTTACAATGACCATGGTATGGAATTCATCGGCTGGTGGATCCCCGGACCTGAATCGCTGTCATCGACATCCCCAATTCGCGGTGTTGACGATTTCAAAAACTGGAAATTCCGCTCACCTCCCGGTGTGATCACAATGATCTTTGACCAGCTTGGTGCCTCGCCCATCGTGATGGATTTCAACGAGATCTTCACCGCGCTGGAAACCGGTATTATTGACGGCGCTGACGCGGCCAACCTGACCAACAACATCGGTCTGGGTTTGTATGACATCGCCAAGCACACCAACTACCCGGGCTTCCACTCGATGCCAGCGGATCACCTTGCATGCCGCAAGGACGTTTGGGACGCAATGCCTGCACATCATAAGGCGATTATGAAGGTCGGCATGCAGGCGCTTGCTCTGCGCAACACCACGGTCAACGAAGTCATGAACGCACGGAACTCGGTCTCATTGGCCGAAGCTGGCGTGAACCTCTATGAGTGGTCACCCGAAGAGCTGGCAAAGTACCGCAATGCCGTTCAGGCAGCGTGGGGTGAGTTTGCAACAACGCCTGAGTCCAAGGAGCTGTTGAACAGCCACCTGACCTTCTTGCGTAGCATTGGCGCTATGGAATAACGGTCCTTCCGGATTCCAAATGGAGACGGCAGGGCAATAGTCCTGCCGTTTTTGTCTCAGCATGAACATACTTTCCATCACCAGCCATGTGCTTGCCTACGATATGCCAGACCGTCTTGGCTATTCGCAGCAGTATTATGACCGGCGCACGGCTCATTTGGTCGAAGTGCGCACCGATGAAGGCGTGACGGGTTGGGGGGAATGTTTTGGTCCCGGCACGATTGCACTGGCCAATAAAGCAATCGTTGAACAGGTCATCCAGCCGATGGTCGTGGGAATGTCGGCACTGGATCGCGATGTGATCTGGCACAAGGTCTATAACCTTCTGCGAGATCATGGACAAAAGGGGATGCCGCTGCAGGCATTGTCAGGGGTCGATATTGCCCTTTGGGATATCGCTGGAAAGGTGACTGGCCTGCCCATCCATGCCCTGATCGGGGGATGTCACCGCGACCATATCGCCGTTTATGGATATGGCATGATGCTGCGCCCGGAACCTGTTGCCGAGCTGGAGGCACGTTTCATAGATGAGGCTGCGGCCATTCGCGACGCGGGCTTTCGCGCCACCAAGATGAAGATTGGACTTGGACCACGCGATGACGTCAGGTTGGCAACGGCTGTTCGTCGCGGCGTCGGGGACGACTTTGATTTTATGGCTGATGCCAATCACGCCTACACGACACATGATGCGTTCTACGTGGGGCGGGCCTTGGGCGAATTGGGCGCCTATTGGTTCGAAGAGCCCATCGCGCCCGAAGATCACGCAGGCTATGCGGAGTTGAGGGCAGGACTAGAGGTCAATATTGCGGGCGGCGAGGCAGAGTTTAATCGGTGGGGCTGGAAGGCGCTGCTGGATCATCGCGGAGTTGATATCGCACAGCCCGAAGTCTGCGCTTTGGGGGGAATCAGTGAATACTTACGGGTTCTTGCGTTATGCCATGCCCATTTTACGCCAGTGGTAAATCATGTCTGGGGCTCGGCCGTGGCCGTATCCACCAACCTTCAGTTATTGGCGGCTATGCCGCCTTTGCCCGGTGGATTGTTCGCACGCGAACCCTGGTTGGAATTCGACACAACAGACAACCGATTTCTTGACGATCTGCTGGTTGACCCACTCGATATTCAAACGCAGGTGCGCAATAATAATGGTACGGTGGCCGTACCCATGACACCGGGACACGGGGCGATACCAGACCCCCAGATTCTGGACCAATACCGGATCGCGTAACTTCGATCATCGGTTTTTAGGGGAGACGTAGACGTGGAACAAAAAACTGGTAGCCTTTGGGAGTGGCTTATCCCTTTTGGCTTTGTAATATCTGCCAGTTGGGTGATCTGGCACTTACCCGCCTATATCCTGACGCTGGCCCCACATGAAAATCTGTCCAAATTGGGTCAGGTAACTGCAATCCACGAATCCAAGGACGTCTTGCCCAACCTGCCAGGGCTTTTCGGTGGCGTTGCCGACATCGTCGATTGGCTGGCCTTGTTGCTGATCCCGGTTTTCACGATCATCGGCATGCGTGGGGTAAAAGTCGCCAGCATGGAATTCCAGCATTGGCGGCAGATAGACCGATTTGCGATTTTTATCGGCCGTGTCACGATGATGCTGATCATTTCGATGACATGTATCATGCTGTACGAAGTCTTCTTACGGTATGCGATCGAGGCGCCGACGCTTTGGGCCAATGAATTGACACTGTGGTTGGGGGGCTTTGTTTTCCTGTGTTCGGGCTTTTACGGGATGCAACAACGCAGCCATATCCGGATTTTTCTTTTGTACGATGCCGTGCCGCGCTGGTTGCAACGGGTTTTTGACACCACATGGACGCTTATATTTGTGATTTTTGCCATCGGCATGGTCTTTGGCAGCTACAAACAGGTTTTCATCGTCAAATTCTATAATTGGGAAATGTTTGGTACAGCCTTTGATCCGCCCATTCCCGCAACCGTTCAGCCAGCTGTTTTGATCATCATAACGCTCGTCGCAATTCAGGCCGTGGTGAACCTGATTGCAGATTGGAACCTCGAGCCGGAGGTGCATTCCGCGGCTGACGATATCGATCAAGACGAACTGGAAGCGCTTAAACGCGCCGTGGGAGACAACTAAAATGGATGTCGGAACGATCTCAATGATCCTTGTGCTGGGTCTGCTGGTGCTCCTTGCGATTGGCATGCCTCTTGGTTTGGCTTCGGCATCACTTGCCTTGCTCGTGATGGTAATGAAGTTTGAGCCTACCCTGCTCACACATACCGGATGTTACCTTTGGCAAACCTGCGAGGGGGTCAGGATCCCGGGGATGCTAACCAGTCGACCGGGAACAGGTGCGCTCTATCTTTTGACGCAGAAAATATTCGATCTCATGACAGAATATGTCCTGATTTCAGTCCCCTTGTTCATTTTCATGGCGGCACTGCTTGAACGATCAGGCATCGCCAAGGAAATGTACAACGCCCTGAATTACTGGCTGTCCGGCGTACGCGGCGGAATTGCGGTTGTGACATCGATCATGGCTGTGATCATGGCTGCTATGTCCGGTATCATCGGCGGAGAAGTTGTTTTGCTGGGTCTGATTGCCCTGCCTCAAATGCTCCGTCTGGGCTACAACCAGAATCTCGCCATAGGAACGATTTGTGCCTCTGGATCGTTGGGCACAATGATCCCGCCGTCAATCGTATTGATCATCTATGGCCTGATAACGGAGACGTCGATCAAGGCCCTGTTCACCGGAGCATTTATCCCCGGCTTCATGCTGGCCAGCATGATCATCATCTATATTTTGATCCGTGTGGGTCTGGATCATAGTCAGGCCCCATTGCCGGATGAAAAACTGGCCAGCGATCTGGAAACGATGTCCGCTAACCATCCAGACCGGATGTCCATGCAGACCGAACTGGATGAAATCCGCAGCCGTCCACAGGGTTGGAGCAAAGCCAGCTATTTCGGGGCCTTCTTGTCGATCCTCTTTGGTGGCTTTACCGCCCTTATCTTGGCCCGCGTTTTGTTCTTTACGGTGACAGGTCAAAACATACTGGAAGAAGGCGAAGACGATATCGTCTTGGGTATGCCATACCATATACCCTATATCGTCGGGTTCCTCGTGATATGCATCGGCTTGGCGTTGTTCGTATTTGGTCGGGAAAAATGCAAACTCGGCTGGGAACACGGCAAAGGTTTGGTGCCGCCGTTCACGGTCATTGGCGTGGTGCTGGGATCTATCTACGGGGGTGTCACCGGTATCACCGAGGCCGCAGGCATGGGCGCACTTGCCGTCTTTATTATCGCAGTCTCGCGGGGCGAAGCCTCAATCGCTTTGCTTTGGGATGCTTTGATGCGGACGTTACGCTCCACAGGAACGATCATTTGGGTGACAATCGGGGCTGCCGCTCTTGCCGGGGCATACACGCTGGCGGGTGGCCCGAACTATATCGCTAACATGATTGTAGGCTCTGAAATGCCGACCATGATCGTAATCTTGACCATGATGCTGATCTTGTTGTTCATGGGTGCCTTTATGGACTGGGTCGGCATCGTGTTGCTGATTATCCCGGTCTTTCTGCCCATCGTGCGCAAGCTACCGATTGAAGAGATCGGATTCATTGGCACATTGGACACCAAATACCTGTCGGTTTGGTTTGGTGTGGTGTTCTGTATGAATATGCAGGTCAGCTTTTTGTCCCCACCATTCGGTCCGGCCGCGTTCTATCTGAAGTCTGTTGCGCCATCGCATATCAGCCTGACCGATATTTTCCGGGGCTTTCTGCCCTTTATCGGTATTCAGATCCTTGCGCTGTCCGTGCTTTTGATCTGGCCATCGATCGTCACAATTCTGCTATAGCAGATTGCAAAGGGGGCGGGCGTGCCCTGCCCCTTTTTTCACTGGTCTTGATAGATTTAAAGGCGCCACGGAACCAACGTCAGTCATCCTTCGGAGGTTGAAATGCCCATCCTTAGCAATGCACAAATCGATCAGTTCAACACACAAGGGTTTCTTGTTGTAGAAAATGTCCTGCCAGATCCAGTTCGTCTCTCGGTTATTGACGAATATAGCGAAATACTGGATCGGCTTTACGCCCAGTGGGAAGCAGACGGTCACGTCCCGAGCGGTCACAATATGGACTTTTGGGGCAAGCTCATAACCTCATATGAGGCCGGTATGGATTGGTTCAATCCGATGGACATATCCCTGCCCGATGCAAATATCACGCCAGACACACCCTGTCATTTTGGTCCGGCTGTCTTTGACATGATGACCAATTCCAACCTTCTGGACGTTGTAGAGGATCTGATCGGGCCCGAGCTTACATCCTGTCCGATCCAGCATGTTCGACTAAAACCGCCCGCGCGTGATTTGCATGCCGACGAAGAAAAAGCACATCTTCAGACAACCGTCTGGCATCAGGATCGGGCCGTTGCACACGAAAGCGGTGATCAGACAGATATGGTCACCGTTTGGTTGGCCATAAATGATGCCACCGAAGAAAATGGCTGTCTGACGGTGGTGCCGGGCCGGCCGCAGATGTATCCTCATTGTCCGCGAAACAAGCAATCAGGTATTGCCAAGGGCTTTCTTGACGAAACCTCTGCTGTTGCCTTGCCCGTTAAAGCTGGTGGCGCGGTTCTTTTTCACCCCCTGACGCCACATGCATCACTTGCGAATGTGTCGGATCAGTTTCGCTGGTCCTTTGACATTCGTTACAGCAGGTCCGGTCAACCCACGGGCAGGTCTCATTTTCCGGAGTTTATCGCGCGATCCCGTGCCCATCCCGAAACAGAACTACACGACCCCGTCCAATGGAACGATATGTGGATGCAAACACGTCAACATTTGTCCGAACAACCCCACATCCCGTTTCACAGATGGGATCCTAATGCTCCGGTTTGTGCCTAATCTATGACTATTATTCAGCTATCCCCCGAAGACAACGTCGCTGTTGCCGCCCAACCTTTAGCAGCTGGCGACAGCGGCGCTTTGACCCAGATCCCACGGGGACATAAAATTGCGCTCGATGCAATCGCCGCGGGCCAAGAAGTGCGCAAGTATGACCAGTTGATTGGCTATGCTGCTGTGGACATTGCCAAGGGTGATCATGTGCACAGCCACTATCTGGACTTCAGACCGGTCGAGACAGAGTATCAATTTTCCACCAATCTGTCGCCTGTTGCCCCAGCAACCAAGAGTGATACGTTCATGGGATATGCCCGCGCCGATGGACGCGTTGGAACCCGCAATTTCATCGCAGTACTGACTTCGGTAAACTGCTCTGCGACGGCCGCGCGTCTGATCGCGGGTCATTTCACGCCGGACAAGCTGAAAGACTATCCCAACATCGACGGGGTTACGGCCTTTGTCCATGGAACAGGCTGTGGCATGGGGGGCGATGGTACAGGATTTGAAACACTGCAACGGACCCTATGGGGGTATGCCCGCAATCCCAACGTGGGCGGGGTTCTTATGGCGGGACTTGGATGCGAGGTGATGCAGCTTGACTGGTTGATCGAAGCTTATGGGATGACACCAGGCCCCCTGTTCCAAACGCTCAACATTCAAGACAGCGGAGGGTTGCGCGCAACCGTCGCGGCTGGAATAGCCCAGATTGAGACGATGTTGCCTTTGGTCAATGACATCGAACGCACACCCTGCCCTGCTTCTGCGTTGAGGGTTGCCCTGCAATGTGGCGGCTCAGACGCCTATTCTGGCATCACAGCCAACCCTGCACTTGGCCATGCTTGCGACCTGCTCGTGGCGCAGGGCGGCACCGGTGTTTTGGCTGAAACACCCGAAATTTACGGCGCAGAGCATCTATTGACGGCACGGTCTGCAAACCGCGACGTCGGCGAGCGCCTTTTGGAGCGTATCCGCTGGTGGGAAAGTTACACCGATGCAGTCGGAGGAAGTATGGATAACAATCCCAGCCCCGGCAATAAAAAGGGCGGATTGACGACGATCCTAGAAAAATCTTTGGGTGCAGCCGCCAAGGGCGGCACAACGCCGTTGCGCGGCGTCTATAAATATGCCGAACAGATTACAGAGTCCGGTTTTGTTTTTATGGACAGTCCCGGATATGATCCCGCGTCCGTCACCGGTCAGATTGCGTCAGGGTGTAATCTGGTATGTTTCACAACCGGCCGAGGCTCGGCCTTTGGGTCAAAACCTGCGCCGTGTATCAAAGTTGCCACCAACAGCCTGATGTACAGAAACTTGCACGAAGACATGGACATAGACGCAGGACGTATCTTGTCAGATGGGGTCAGCATTAACGCCATGGGACGCGAAATTTACGATATGTTTCTATCTGTTGCCAGTGGACAACCTTCGAAATCCGAGGCACAGGGCCTCGGCGATTTTGAATTTGTACCGTGGCAAATAGGATGCGTGATGTGACAGCGCCTTTACCTGTAGCTGTAATCGGCGGCGGCCTTGTCGGGGTGCGTCACGCACTTGCGTTAAACGATTGCTCTTTGACTGAATTGACAACGGTTGTCGAACCCGATCCCAAAACCCGGGCGCGTTTGGAAATTATGGGCTACCCCGTTGTACCCTCTTTACAAGCTGTATCTGCAAAAACACGGGCCGCAATTGTCGCCACTCCAACACCGCTGCACCGCGAGCACACGCTTTTTTGCCTTGATCAGCATTGGCCGGTCATTGTTGAAAAACCCATCACCGGAACATTGGACGAAGCGCGTACGCTTCTCGTAGCTTCGCAGGGAAAAACACTGTTTGTCGGCCATCACCGTCGCTGTCATCCCTTTATAAAACATGCACGCGACCGGTTGGGGGCTTTGGGTGATCCCGTGGCAGTTCAGGCCTTTTGGTCCTTGCGTAAGGACACACCCTATTTTGATATGGCTTGGAGGCGTGGCCCGGGTGGCGGACCGATCCTGATTAACCTGATCCATGACATTGATCTGTTGCAAGTCATTCTTGGCCCCATTGCCGAGGTCACAGCGCTCGTTTCAAATGCAAGGCGTGGCTTTGAGATTTCAGACAGCGCGGCACTGGCACTGCGCTTCGACAACGGCGTTGTCGGAACGATCATTTTATCAGACGCAGGTGCCAGTCCGTGGTCATTCGAGGCAGCCACAGGCGAAAACCCGAACATTGCCTATAGTGGAATGGATTACTTACGTATTTCCGCAACACAAGGCGCGATTTCACTCCCGTCTGGACGAATTTGGACGGGGGCCGAAACCGAGACCCCGACATGGGGCGACAGGTTGCATCTGACGCCCGGACAATCACAGCTGTCAGCTGATCCACTGCTTGATCAGATCTCTCGTTTTGCATCCGAGATTGCCGGCGGTCCCACATCAGGGTTATGTTCCGCAAGCGAGGGTCTATCTGCTCTGGAAATTACATTGGCTTGTGCCTATTCGGGACAAACAGGCCGTCCCATCCGCCGTGGCGCCGTGCCTGGCGACTATGACGGTACCGCACATCATCAGGAGGCGCACATATGAGACTTGAAGGTAAAACCGCGTTTATCACAGCCGCCGGACAGGGTATTGGCCGCGAAATAGCCAAGGCGTTCACCGCACAGGGTGCGGCTGTAACAGCGACAGACATTAATGCCGATCTATTGACGGATCTGGAGGCCGCACACACGCATCAACTTGATGCCACGGATAAATCATCCCTTCAGGATCTGGTAAAACAGACCGGGCCGGACATTTTGGTGAACTGCGCGGGTTTTGTGCATGCAGGGACTGTTCTTGAAGCCACTGATGCCGAATTTCACATGGCGGTGTCATTGAACATCATGGCGATGATGCATTCCATTCAGGCCGCAGTGCCGATCATGGCCACCAAAGGACATGGCTCGATCATTAATATTGCCTCTGTCGTATCGTCGATTATCGGCGCGCCAAACCGGTTTATCTACGGCACGACCAAAGCTGCGGTCGTCGGTCTGACAAAATCTGTCGCCGTTGATTTTGTCACACAGGGCATTCGAGTGAATGCGATTTGTCCCGGCACAGTGGATACGCCCTCTTTGCACGAACGCTTGGCTGCAACCGGAGACTACGACGCAGCACATGCGGCATTTGTCGCGCGCCAACCCATGGGCCGAATTGCAACGCCTGATGAAATTGCAAATCTTGCCCTCTACCTCGCGTCCGATGAAAGTCGGTTTGTGACAGGTCAGGCACATGTCATCGATGGTGGCTGGGCGGCCGCCTGAATGCCACCAGCGGTCCGCCCCCGCGAGGATCGCCGTACCTTTGGTATGGCTCTTATGTGCGGGGCGGTTCTTTGCTTTACATTTATCGACGCAAGCGCGAAATGGCTTATCCTGTCTGGCATATCCGTGGTTCAGGTTGTCTTTGCTCGGTATATGGGACATTTCCTGTGCGCGGCCGCCTATTATGCCCGAACAGAAGGATTTTCTGGCTACCGCTCCCGCGCCCCCAAGCGTCAATTGCTGCGATCCGTGGTCCTTTTGATAGGGACAACGTTTAATTTTTTTGCCGTGGGTCAGCTGCCAATCACAGTCACCACGACAATTTTTTTCGCCATGCCTATCCTTATCACCGTGCTTGCCATCCCAATATTGGGCGAACGTCCGGGATTACGCCGTTTTGTCGCCGTCTTCGTAGGCTTTGGCGGTGTTTTGATTGTTGTTCAACCTTGGGGGACAGTCTGGCAACCGGCCATGATGTATAGTTTGGCAGCCTTGCTGATGGCCTCTTTATATTTTGTTATGACCCGGGCCCTTGCGGGTGTCGAAAGCGAGGCAGTCAGCCAGCTTTGGCCAAGTGGCCTTGCCGCGCTGGCGCTTCTGCCGGTCGCAATACCGGTCTGGGTTTGGCCAGATGGATGGCTGGCATGGCTGGTTTTCGGGTTAATCGGTCTTTTTGGATGCGCTGGACATGTTCAGGCGACAACCGCACACCGCATGGCGGATGCATCGCTATTGGCGCCATTGGTTTATACGCAAATTCTGTGGGCGACATTGGTTGGTATTATCGTGTTCGCGAACTGGCCCACACTTTGGACCCTGATAGGTGGCGCTGTGATCATTATGTCAGGACTGTATATCTGGCAGCGTGAAAGACTTAGGTCTGTGTAGTTTTAAAGATCAACAAAACACTGATATCGGCCGCAACCGCCTGAAACTGGCACCTGTCAGAGCCATCTACCCTAATTTTCTTAAGTATAATTCGGTGGCTACATGTCCTCGGATTCAACATCACGATATATCGCGAGACCACTACCACGCAGAGTAGAGGCAGGATACTCAGGCGTTTCGCGGATCATTCGCATCGAGAAATCGGGATCTTCTTTTCGTAACTGCGCCAAAAGCCGTCTGGCTCGGCTCGTGCGTCCCGCTTCCAGATCCAAGGCATAAAGATGCCTCAACGGCGGTCGAAACGATGGGGCCAAAGCCAGGGCGCTTTCTGCATGCAGTGTGGCCAAACGAAAATTACCGGCCGACATTTCTGTCAGGCAACAAAACATGTGGGTCCAATGCGACAATCTGCCTTTGCCAGAGGATTTGAGCGCAGATTGTGCCATACGTCGTGCCCCATCTGTATCACCTGACCGCAAAGCCAAAGTGCCGACTGACATACGCGCCATAGCAGAGCCGCTGTTGCGTTCAGCCGCTTGCCGTGCCAGCAACTCCAGTCCATCCAGATCAACACCTAGAAACATATTGATCTGACTGGCCAATGCCATCAGAGTCGGGTTGCTGCTGCGGTTTTCCAACGCATGGCGGATCATCTGTTCCGCTTCCAATCGCAAGGTATCGGTGTCGACTTCGGTCCGTTCAATGATCATGATCATGCGGGCAAATGCACGCCATGCCAGAACAAGTGGATCAGGCCGCATCTCATGGGCGGCCTCCAACAAACTGTCGGCTACCCGCAACCTTTTTGCATCAAACGAAAATAGCTCGTCCAAAGCACGCTCGCGCAAGGATTCTGCGGGATCCATCTTTGGCAAATGGCGGGTTGCACGCAAAACAGCCTCGGTAACGTCATTGGAAAACCCAAATAGGTCATTTTCAAGGTCGTTACCCAGCATCCGGGAGCCGGTCCAGACAATCTCTCCGGTTTGTGAGCATAGCTGAAGGCTGATTACTTTTGATGCCTCATCGCTTTGGACAGAACTAAACAGCGTCATCTCGGCCGGAAGCGGTTTTCCGGGGATCTCGCGCAGCAGTCTCAGCTGGCTCATTTCATCCAGATTTTGGGACACCTGTTGCACAATCGATTGAGACAAAGGGTCATTTGAAATACTCAACTGTATCGAAATCGGGTCAGACGCCGTGCGCTTGGTCTCTTGTGGCAGGGGGGCGTGTGTCGATGCTGCTGTTGATATGTCGTGTTTCGACAAACCCAGCCTTTCTTGTGACAGCCATTTTGCAAACGCTGGATCGCGCACTTCGAGCCCTTCGAATAAATCTCGACCTAACTCATGAGGAGGCGCGTCGAATGTGATGCGCACAATTTTGGGATCAAGTGCGATGTTCCATCGATCTGCAATTAGACCTTCGCTATGCGGACCAAGGCATCTGCGTAGTTCGGCCAACGCCTGTCGCATGCTGCCACTGGCCTGCGTGCGGCCCCGATCCGACCAGAGTTTCGCCTCAATCCACCGGCGACCACGCCTTGCATTCGACGACCGCGCCAGAATTGCAAGCACACCACAGGTTTTTGCATTGCGCGGAGTACAGTCTTGTCCATCAGATCGCACCAATGCAAGTGGACCAGCACAAGAAAGCACAAAAGGCGTTTCACCTGACGATGCACGTGTCATGACAACATCAAATGCTTCGAGGAAAAATTTGAAAGAATGTTTGGCTCCAAAAACTGGAATTTCTTGACTCGCACGACTCCTACCACGACTTTTAACCCCAAGCGGGAAAAGCATTACCAGAAATTTAGCTGGAGGAAAACTATGTCACTATTCGGGCAACATGGCCAACACGGCCAACACGGCCAGCATGGGCAACACGGCCAGCATGGGCAACACGGCCAACATAGCAGTGAGGCTAATACCAGTCAAAGCTTGGCTCTTCACAGTGCATCAGCCGAAGCAGTAGGCCAGTGGGATCCAGATCCCTTTGATGTCCCGGCTCCCTCCAATTCCCCATTGGTAAGGCTCTCGGGTCTCACAGCAGCTCGGAAATCGGCCCTTTTGTATTCAGAGATGTCTGATCTGTTTCAGGTGACCCCACATGTTCCGTCTGCCAATATGGCCAAGGTAAAAAGCGCTGACGGCCATTGTCTGATCACTGTTGAGGGTCCTCCTACAATCACCAAAGACCATTTGAGCGCTTTGAAATCTGAAGCTGGCCTGAGAATGGATCGCATGGCTGAAATATTGGATCAGGTGTATTCGACACTTCCATATTTCGGTCAGGTGGTTCGCATGGGTGCAGGTGCCGGCGGGCACACAGCTCTTCTTTTAGAAGTGGTTCAAAATATTTCGGCCAAGATTTCTTTTCAGATCAAGTTCGGATTTTCGTCTCCAAGGCCGATCGATTATGATCCCGGTGTGCGACCTATCATCCAGACGCCCGGCCACAGCGCCTATCCCAGCGGACACGCAACGGAAGCTTTTACAGTAGCAACGGTCATTCAGGCGCTGCGGACGGGCGACTTGGTGAACATCGCTTCGCTGCAATGCGCACCGATCCCCGACGTGTTTCGGATCAGTGAACGGATTGCACGCAATCGCGAAATTGCCGGCGTTCATTTCAAACATGACTCATGGGCGGGCGCCACGGTTGGTATTGCGCTGGGGAATGCGATAGTGTCCGCGTGTAAGGGCGGTAGTAATATTGCCAAACACCATTTCAAGTCCGCCGAAAACACCACCGGTGTTCTTTTTGAACGTTTGGGCGAAAGAGGGGAATGCGTTGCAATGCCATCTGCCTCGGACGTTCTAAAAGACGTCTTCAGTGCCGCGCGACAAGAACAGAACCGCGTCTGAATTTTGAACCAAGTTTCCCGGTCCGGTTATATCCAGGTATCGTGATGTTTTTTACGGTTCACAAAAGCTGACAAAGACTAAGAACGCGCCGAACCCCTGCCTCGTAACCTTCGGTTCCAAGGCCGGCGATCACACCATCTGCACGAAGGCTGACATAAGAGTTATGTCGAAATTCCTCGCGTTTATGAATGTTTGATATATGCACCTCTATCACAGGGCCTTCAAATGTATTCAGCGCATCGAGAATCGCTACCGACGTATGGGTAAAAGCTGCCGGATTGATCACGATCCCGCATGCCGTTTGTCGCGCTTCATGTATCTGATCAACGAGAACACCTTCGTGGTTGGTCTGCCGCATATCTATGGCGACATGATCCGGCACCAAGGCAGCACAACATTTTTCAACGTCGTCAAGCGTTTGACGTCCATATAATTCCGGTTGACGGTGGCCCAAAAGGTTAAGATTGGGTCCGTTAAGAATGAAGATTGTATAAGTCATGGCGTCCGATAGATCTGTGACAGTCGTTATATCAAAGCACATTAATTCTTTAGCATCAAATAGGTGTAGACGGGCTTGCATCTAGGTCGTGACATCCGCTACACCCATACGTGGAGAGGTGGCCGAGTGGTCGAAGGCGCACGCCTGGAAAGTGTGTAGGCGGGGAACCGTCTCGAGGGTTCGAATCCCTTCCTCTCCGCCACTTACACATTACGTATGGTTTTGTTGGGTTTCAATTAGTGCCTTAACGCACTGGAAACGTACGCCAAATCTACTTCACT
>JAYQEA010000102.1:0-14243 GCA_038138625.1 Roseivivax sp. | reverse complement strand
GCTTGTAAACTTACTCCGCCATTAAATGTCTGTGACGTGATCGCGTATTAATTTCCCACATGTGAGTGAATTGTATGATCAAGCTAAATCCTTGGAAAAGTCTGTTCAAATGTATGATTTTATGTACCAAAGAGATCTTTTGGTTGGAACCGACAGGACGCAGATTCATCCCGTATGAGCAGATTTTGGGCCTAGGTTAGGTGATAAATGTTTCACACTGATAACGGTTGCTTGCCCAAATGGTCACGGCAAAAAGTCTCTGCAATTAAGTGAGCCAGAGAGATTATTGGTTCAGCGTAGTTTGGTTTAAAGAGACAAAGCTTGCAAAAAATCAGTATCCATCCTATCACTATGGAAACGTTTCCACTGGGAGGGGGAAATGCGGCCAACCGTAACAATCAAAGATGTTGCGCATAAAGCGGGCTGTGGTGTCGCATCGGTGAGCCGTGTCCTCAATGGTACAGGGCCATCAAGTGCAAACCTTAAAAAGCGTGTGCTAGAGGCCGTCGACGAACTGGGTTTTGAATTTAGTGAAGTTGGTCGTTCCTTACAAAGCAATACCACAAGCACGATCGGTTGTGTTGTTCCATCGCTGGCAAACCCGGTGTTTGCCGACGCCGTGCAAGGCGCGCAAGAAGCCTTCCATGCCGCTGGTTATCAAATGCTGTTGGTATGCACCAACTATGACACGGACAGCGAAGCAAAGGCGATCCGGACCTTATTGGCAAAACAAGTCGACGGAATTTTGTTGACGGTGAGTGATGCGGCCTCAAGTGATGGCCTGAAAACCATACAGGCCCGTGAAATTCCGCATTGTCTTTTGTTCAATCTTGCCCCCGATAACGAAAATAGTTGGTGCGTTGATGATCATTCGGCTGCCAAGACCGTTGCGGGTGAGTTTAATTCACAAGGACATCGTCATGTTGGAATTCTGGCCTTAAAATTCAAATCATCCGACCGTGCACGCCAGCGGTATCAAGGGTTTGTGGAGGGTTGCGCCTATCACAACATGTGTAAACCGGCCTTGCTTGAGATTGATGATGACAGTGAAAACCTGACCGAGCTGCTGCGAGGGTTTTTACAGCAAAACCAGACGCTGACAGGGCTTTTTGTTTCCAACGATTTTCTGGCACTGGCCACGATCCGAAGTGCGCGGGCATTGGGGCTGAATGTCCCTGAGGATTTGTCCATTGTAGGCTTTGACGGAATTGAGGTCGGCGAGATGGTTGAACCAAGTCTTGCCACGATTGTAACAGATCCCAAGTCCATGGGCGCAGGCGCCGCGGGCACTGTATTATCTATCATAAATGATACACCCCGCCCGGTGCAGCCTGCACCAGACCTGTCTTTTAGTTTCCGCACTGGAGGCAGCTTGGCTGCGCCAGCAGCAGAAAGAACTGACGGTGAAAAGGCTGCAACCTTTTCACCGTCAAACAATCCATCCAACCAGAACTCTAAAATCCAATGGGAGAGATCGTCATGAAACATACTCTTGCAGCAGCAATGCTGACAATGACAATTGCTGCACCGGCACTGGCCGAAGATGCTATTTGCTACAATTGTCCGCCGCAATGGGCGGACTGGGCCTCTATGCTGGAAGCAATCGACAAAGAGATTGACGTCCAGATGCCCCATGACAACAAAAACTCGGGTCAGACACTCAGCCAGCTTTTGGCTGAACGCAGCAATCCTGTCGCCGATGTTGCGTATTATGGGGTCACGACGGGCATCAAAGCAGGCAATGAAGGCGTCGCAACTGCCTACAAGCCGACTGGATTTGACGAGATTCCAGAAGGTTTGAAAGACCCAGACGGTAAATGGTTTGCTATCCACTATGGGTCTCTTGGTTTTTTTGTGAATGTGGATGCCTTGGGGGGCGCAGACGTACCACAGTGTTTTGCAGATCTGACAAAGCCTGAATATCGCGGAATGGTTGGGTATCTTGATCCCTCTTCCGCCTTTGTCGGTTATGCTGGTGCCGTTGCTGTGAATATGGCCTTTGGCGGTGATCTTGGTAATTTCGACCCGGCCATAGAATACTTCAACACATTGGCGAAAAATTATCCCATCGTGCCCAAGCAGACGTCCTATGCGCGGGTTGTGTCCGGTGAAATCCCGATTTTGTTCGATTATGATTTCAACGCTTATCGGGGAAAATATGAAGAAGACGGCAATTTCGAATTTGTGATGCCGTGCGAAGGGTCCGTCCGCGTGCCCTACGTCATGAGCCTAGTCAACGATGGTCCAAACCCTGAGCTGGGCAAGCGGGTGTTGGATTTCATCCTGTCAGACAAGGGCCAGGCTATTTGGACCAATGCCTATCTTCAACCAGCGCGCCCGGTTGAGCTTCCGGCAGAGGTTGCGGCCAAGTTTCTGCCTGCCAGTGACTACGCTCGGGCCGTCGCGGTTGATTATGCAGAAATGGAAAAAGCGCAATCCGGCTTTGGCGAGCGTTATTTGTCTGAAGTCAAATAAACATCTCTGATAACAGGAGGGGCCGGGCGAGGGTCCGGCCCCAAGCTTACACATGACAAACAGAAATTTCGTGCTGGCGTGTCTTACGCCCTTGCTGATCTTTTCGCTTGCGTTTCTTGCTTTGCCCCTGGTGCGACTGTTTCTCGCATCGGGAGAGGGGGACGCAGGCTGGGCGATTTATCTCGAGATCTTACACAAGCCGCGTTACCTGAATACTTTGTTTTTGACAGTTTTGGTCTCGCTTGCCACAACCTTTGCTGCGCTGGCAATATCCACAACTGCGGGTATGTTTTTGTCGCGCAATCGATTTCGGGGGCGTGGCTTGCTACTTTCGATCATGACCCTGCCGTTGGCGTTTCCGGGGGTTGTGATTGGTTTTTTGATCATTCTTCTTGGCGGGCGCCAGGGACTGGTTAATCAACTTACACCCGGTCATGTGGTATTTGCGTATTCGGTGACGGGTCTATTTCTGGGGTATCTGTACTTTTCCATTCCGCGTGTTTTGCTGACAGTGATGGCAGCAGCAGAAAAACTGGACCCAGCTTTGGAAGAAGCCGCGCGCACTTTGGGGGCCTCTTCTTACCGGGTTGTCCGTGATGTTATCATGCCGGGGTTGATGCCGTCCTTGATTGCTGCGGGTGCCATCGCATTTGCAACTGCTATGGGGGCGTTCGGCACAGCCTTTACGTTGGCCACAAATATAGATGTGCTGCCTATGGTCATCTACACCGAATTCACCCTATCCGCCAACATCGCCATGGCGTCTGCCCTATCGATCCTGCTCGGCATCGTGACATGGATTTTGCTGCTCATCGCGCGCAGTTTGTCTGGTACAACCGTTGCGGCTGGAGGCTGATATGTTCAAATCCAAAGCCAAGATTATTCAGTTGATCGTGACACTTTCGGCCTGCGCTTTCTTGCTCGTACCGACAATCTTGTCGGTCATGGCGGGGTTAACTGCTAACTATTTTCAAGGAATCTCCTCAGGCATGACGTTCAAGTGGGTTTGGAAGGTCTGGGAGCTTTATGCAGATAGTATTTTCCTGTCGCTGTGGCTGGCAATATGGTGCCTGATTGTGACCTTGATCATTGGATTGCCTGCGGCCTACGGCTTGGCACGTCATCCAGGATGGTTGTCACGCCTGCTGGAGGAATTCATTTCCCTACCTCTTGCTGTTCCGGGTCTTGCGCTGGCACTGGCGCTTTTGCAGCTTTATGGCTCGATGAAAGGGTTCCGCATATCGTGGACATTTATCTTGGTCGGTCATGTGCTCTACACTTTGCCATTCATGGTGCGCTCTATTCTGGCGGTGTTGGCGGCAATGGACCTCAAGACCCTTGAAGAAGGGGCGGCCTCGCTTGGTGCCTCCCCGTGGCAACGCTTCCGTGATATTGTCGTGCCGAACGCCATGCCTGGAATCTTGGCAGGCGCGCTTACGGTCGTGACGCTTTCGATTGGCGAATTCAATCTGACTTGGATGTTGCATACGCCTTACCTCAAGACCCTGCCCGTTGGTCTTGCAGACAGTTACGCGTCAATGCGGCTTGAGATCGCCTCGGCGTATACTCTCGTTTTCTTCGTGCTCATCGTGCCATTGCTGATGGCCATGCAGTGGGCGTCCGCCCGCGCCCAAAGGATTGCCCAATGACTCTGAAATTGATCAATATGTCCAAAACCTACCCGGATGGCACAAGAGCGTTGCTGTCAACGGACATGACAGTAAACACCGGAGAGGTTGTGTCGCTGCTCGGGCCGTCGGGCTGCGGTAAAACAACTTTACTCAGAATGATTGCTGGTCTGGAAACACCAGACGCAGGAGGTGAAATTTGGTTTGATGAAGACAATGTAACGCCGCTCCCTGTCGAGCAGCGTAAAGTGGGCATGGTATTTCAATCCTACGCTCTTTTTCCAAACATGTCTGTCCGCGCCAACATTGGCTATGGCCTGAAGATGCAAAAACTCCCCAAGCCTGAGATAGAAGCGCGCGTTGATGAAGTTCTTGATATGTGCCAGCTCGAGAACTTCGCCCACCGTGCTATCGATGCACTGTCGGGTGGTCAACGCCAACGTGTTGCACTTGCCCGCGCGATTGCACCGCGCCCGCGTCTGCTTTTGCTGGATGAGCCACTGTCTGCCTTGGATGCGGCCCTGCGTGAAGCGTTGCGGGACGAATTGGCCATCCTGTTGCGAAAATTTCAGATCACAGCAATCTTTGTGACCCACGATCAGGATGAGGCCATGGCAATTGCAGATCGCGTTGCTGTGATGTCGCAAGGTCGCGTTGCCCAGAGTGGTACACCGGAAGAGCTATATAGAAACCCCAAAACTGCATTCGTGGCAGGCTTTGTCGGTAATGCAATGCATCTGAAGGGTGACATGGCGCAGAATGGGGCTGGTCAAACGACACTCAAGCTGCTTGGGGGACAACTTTCATTGGACCATAATGCGGCAGATAAGGATGTCTTTGTCCGTGCAGAAGACGTGCATATTGTCGAAACAGGTCCTCTTCGTGCCGTAGTGGAAAGTGTAACCTTTCTCGGGACGCACTATCGTGTTGGATTGGTGGGCGTTATGCCCGGCATATTGACCTCTATATTTCCCGGTCATAACGCCCCCCAAGTAGGTGATTCAGTCAACCTCGCGATCAAGCCGGACGCCTTGATGTTACTGCCAAAAGAAGCGTCAGCCGTATGACAAAAATCATTCAGATATCGGATCCACATATTGTGCCGGATGGTCAGCTTGCCTACGGGCAAATTGATACCGACGCCTCCCTTTCGGATTGCGTCAGCACGATTAACCGGATGTTACCACTGATCGGCCCTGTCAAAATGGCCATTATCACCGGGGATTTGACCGATTTTGGCACGGCCGAGGAATATAGTCGGTTTCGTAAAATCATGAACCCTCTTGATATTCCGTACTGCGCTGTGCCGGGTAATCATGACGCCACCGAAGTCATGCGAACAAGCTTTTCAGACCAGACATGGATGCCAACAACAGGTGCCATCAACTGGATGCATGATTTCGATGACATTGTCGTAATTGGTTTGGATTCTTCGGTTGCTGGAAAATCACATGGACATCTTAGTGATGCGACTTTGGATTTCCTCGGAACGTGCCTGAACAGGGCAAAAGGCAGGCCGGCTTTGGTTGGCCTCCATCACCCGCCATTCATGACGGGCAAAGAAAAAATGGATGTCCAGAACCTGAGGGAAAATGAACAGTTAGCAAAAATGGTCAGTCGCTATCCGGGCGAACTGAGATTGATTTGTGGTCATGTCCACCGCAATATCGTGAAATTGTTCGGGTCGGTTGTCTGCCAGATTGCTCCTGGGACGTCCCATGCGGTCACCATGGACCAAAGGCGTGGCATTCAAAACTGTTTCACAACAGAACCCGGTGGCTTCCTTTTGCATGAACTTCGGGATGGTTTTGTATCGCATCACATCCCGGTCGGTGTGTATGGCGGGCCATGGGAATTTTATCCAGATCAATGATGACCGATAATGAAGCCCTATAAAGCACCACGTGTGTTGTAAAGACGGGTTCGGTCTGCGAAGTGTGTGCAAGACAGATGAAAATCTGGTCATGCCAAGCCTCTTGGGCAAAGGTTCAACTGAAGGTTTCGACTTTGACGAGGCATCTCTGGGACCATTGTATCCGGTAGCGCTGCGGCCAAAACCCCCGGAATGGTCAAAGGGGCATTGCTTTTGAAAATGGGGTTCTGGCCACAGCCGTGGGTTCAGGGGGGTATCAGCCGTGATAGGCTCGGCTTACGGCGAAACTGTCTTCAAACCAGTTCCAAAGGACGACCTGCCCGTCACGCACCTTGGCACGCAAGGCAAAGGTAAAGTCACCAATCGGTTGACCTGATTTTGTTGTGATTCCGTTCATATTGCCAAAGATCGCTACCGTATCCTCAGAGGCGAGAACATCGGTGTTTTCCCATTTGGTGGTTTGAAAGTTTTCACTAAATACCTTCAGAAAGGGCAAAAATTTTGTCCTTTCCCTCCCACGGTCCGATCCAAGGCAGGGTTGGGTCGCCCGCATTCAACCAAACCATGTCTTCAGCCATAAGATCTGCCATGGCCTCCATGTCACCGCGGCCCATAGCCCCCATGAGGCCCATGACTATTTCCAAACTGGCTTGGCTTTGATCCTCATTGGATTTTGCTGAGACTTGTGCAGTGGCCGCGGAGGCAAGTATCGCGCCTGTCATTGCAGCTGCCGAAGCTTTCAAAGCTTGTCTTCTGTTCATAACTATATCTCCTCTATCAACGGACGGTCTAGCGACCTGACAGTTGCTGCAATGCGCCTGCCCAATCTTCAACGTGGTAAGAGCGGACGATTTTTCCGTTGGCTAATTCATGGATGTCGATTGTCATGATATCGAAACTGCGTCCCTGCCCATCTACACCAAAAAAAGGTGCAACAGGTGTGCCCGTCGCGCGACTGCGCACGGTTACAAAATCACCGCTTTCGTGGATCTCCTGAATCGCCCAGTTCAGATCCGGTAACAGTCTGGCAAAGCCTCCGACTTGCCCCAAGAACGCGTCACGGCTTTTGTTGCTACCGGAATAGTCACCAACGCTTTCCCAGGTGTCAGCAGTGGCATTGACAAAGGCCGCTGCGTGATTTTCCGATCCTGGATTGCTGAGCAGATCATAAAATGTCTGGACCGTGTCGGCATTTTCTGCCGTCGCAACCGATGCCATCATTGTAACAGCAAGTGTTGCTGCACTCATATGAGACTGTGTTTTATTCATTTGAAAAGGTCCTCCTGAACACTGTGTCACCCAATTTCATTTGGGCTGTGTTTCAAGAGGATGGACACTTTTAGATTAAATCATAAGATACGATTGTTGAATAGGACTGTTCGGAAAAGTTAATTAATGATAGATCGTTTAAGGCAGATGGCCATCTTCGCTAAAACAATTGACCATGGCTCTTTTCGTGGCGCGGCAAGAGAATTGCATTTGTCGCCATCTGTGATCAGCCATCACATATCGCAGCTCGAAGACCATCTTGGCGTCGCCCTGATGTATCGTTCAACAAGAAAGCTCACGCTTACAGCACAGGGTGAAAGGCTGCTGATTGCCACACGAAATATGCTGGATGCGGTTGAGGACGAATTGCGGGATCTTTCTGCGTCTGCTAGCAAACCAAGTGGCAAATTACATATTACGTTACCTTCGGTGCTGTCACTGTCGCATATTACGGATCAGCTTGCCGCTTTTTCAGTGGCTTACCCGCGCATTACATTGACCATAGACTTTTCTGATACCCGGCGCGCTTTGATCGATGACGGGTTTGATCTGGCCATTCGCATGGCGACAAAACCAAAAAAATCAGCAACGGCACGCTCTTTATTTCGGGTGAAACGTGTTCTTGTTGCATCCAAGGCTTATCTTGCCAAACATCCGAGTGCGCGTAACCCACGGGCGTTGGTGGGTTGGGATTGGCTTGCCCTCGCACCCGTTCAAAATATTCCATTAAGTTTCAGTCACAAAAACGGTGACGTCGTCAAGATCAAGCCCGATCCGCAGGTATTTTCAAACGATGTCCAAGCATTGCATCGGCTTGCCCACGCCGGCGCTGGATTGGCAATTGTGCCTGAATTTTTAGTTGCATCGGACATTGCTAATGGACATATGGAATATGTCCTACCGGAATGGTCGCTGCCATCAATCACCGTTTATGCCGAATGGCACAGCAATGCGCCCAAACACGGGCTTATCCATCTTGTACTTAGGTCTTTGACGCCGACAAACGCGTTTGCGAAATCCTGAATAGTACAAAATATCAAAAAATTATTTTGGGGTAATGGCCATCTTGCTGATGCTGTAGCGTGTTGGATTAAGCACTGATTTTTGGGACTATCACGGACTGGAATACAGTGTTTCAGGCCAATTGGGCGGTAGCCAATTGCAAATATTTTCATCACGTTCTGCGACTGTGGTTATGGCTTTAGCGCCGTCGGGAGTTGCGGAAGAGTTCGTATAATGCGTTGGGAGGGACACAGCGTTTCAAAAAGTGGCAAAAAAAGATCCGTGTCTTGTGCACAATACACGCGTTATCCGTAGTGAAAGCATCGGATTTCGCAGGATAACGCTGTTTTCTGATGATCCACGTGGCGCGTTTGTCGTTCCAAACGGACATTTTCCGGATATGACCAAAGAGTGTCTCTGTGACACTCTTTTTATTGCTTGGGATTGCCCAAGTCTGACGTATGACGGGAAGGTATTATTCTATGAGCAAAGACACAATTGAACAGTTACTGATGATTTCGGACGCATCGGATTTAACCGAAGACCAAGTCCGCTGTTTCAAAGACAACCCCAGCCTAATGACACTTGTTGGAGACCGAGAAACCCTTGGGTTGCGCAACTTGTGGCGGATCTTATGGATCGCTGCTGCTCTTGTCGCTGTCTCAAAAGTCATTGCGGTGAAACTTGGTGATGAAGTTGATCAATTCCTCATAAATGTTGCCAGTGATCTTGTCTTTGAAATGGGTGCGGCCTTGATTGGCAGCGTTGCGACAGTGATTTTTATTGAATATCAAAACAGGCGCCAATTTACTGAAAACATGGCGTTCCGGACAAAACTACAGAAACGAATTGAGGAATTGGGCGAAAGGGATGCTAAAGATGCCTAATTCTACCGGACAAGAGTCCCCAAAATTGACAGGCACTTTCAAAAAGCTCCTCCTTGATTTGGCAACATCTCTGCTCAACGCTACATTATTGTTGTTGATCGCCGTTTTTACATTGATTTTATTGATTTTTTACCAGGTTGAGCGGGTCTCAGACAATTTGGCAGAATGGACAAAATTACCGTCCGACATCACAGTAGCCCTTCAGGAAGACGCTTTCCTCATGGAACTGGAACGGTTCAGAGACAACGTCGCCTTGCTAAATAATCGGCTTGAAAGCAATGAGGCAGTGATATCGGCTCATGACTTTCAGACAATATCAGAGCAATTGACCGCGCTCGAGCAGACCGTCGCAGCTGGCTTTGATCAATGCAGTGTGAAATTTCAACAAATGATCGTTCTGGCGATACAGAATTTGTTGAGATCAGCGGCGCAACTTGCAATGCCTCCGTCGCCAGATCCAGCCGTTGGAGCATCTAAAGCCAATCCGTAGATTGTCGCAAACGTTCTTTCTCAGGTAACGGGTGCCGGGTAAGCGGAAAGGCGCCCCATGCCGTCGATGGTGTTTCGCGATAACCATAGTGTTCGTTGGGTATGTCAGGGCCGTTGTTCATAGACTGCATTCGCCAGTAATTTTCCAGTCAAAGAATAGTGCTCAAGGCCCGCTTTTTCATGGCTGCGAATGAATGATTGCACTAGTAGCCAAAGTCCGAAATTTTCTAATTATCTGAAAAAATATTTTTTTTGTGCAGAAAGTACTGTTTCGAATAAAGCGAATACGCCGTTGCTATTAAGCTTTTGCGCGTTTTCTACGATGCAGGAAAGACTTTTTCCGGTTTGCAGAGGTTCTGGACGGTGACGACGGGGGGCAATCGGTGACTGTGTCGCATGGGTCGCGCAATCGCACCCTTCACGGGTCAAGGATGCGCTTGATGTGCGCGAAGAGTATTTTCAATGCTTCATTTAGATGACGTATTACTGGGTTTTGGCACTGTCGGGCGTAACCTGGGCTGCACCTTCGGTTTCTTCTCTGGTGCTGTGATATGCAATTCAGCCCTTGGCCCACTAGGCACGGCCCCGCTTGTAAATTTGGAGCGGTGTGACTGTTCTGTTGCAAAAATCGTATCAATCTCTGCGGACGTGATGAGCATGGTCCGCCCAAGGCGATAAAAAGCGCCGGTCTCATTTGCTCGTTCCCGCAAAGTGCGTTCAGAAATATCGATCCCCATCCCGGCCATGGCATCGATGAACTGCACGGGTGTTTTCCCAAGCCTCGGGATCTGAGAGATCTTTGAATAGTTGGTCTGGCCCACTTCAGTCATCTTTATCCGGTTAAGTTGTATTGGCAACACGCATGGAAACGCTCTTGGCGCACACGTCGCGACGCCGCGATTGCCATCGTTGAATACATCAATGGCTCTTATAATTCGCGACACAGGCATTTAGTACTCGGATGGAAAAACCCCTTGGCCTTTGACGCAAAGGCTGCATCAGTGAGCAATCTGAGCGACACGAAAGCGTGACAGGTCCAAATCTCGCTGGATAGGAATCATAGATGAGGGCATAAAGATCAAAAGCGAAAAGCGCGGGGCCATCTTGGCCCGTTGGTATCACTTGCATGTCGAAGGCCGTGAAGTGACGGATGACGACGTGCACTTATGGATCGAGTTGGTAAAGGAATAATCTGGTGAACCGGTCAAGCAAACGCTGGAACATGTTGCGGCATTCGGTCTTGGAGCGCACTCGCCGTGAGGTGATCGAACCCCTTGACCCGCTTTACCCAATCCTCCTGGGAACCAGCGTGTTCTACCTGATTGGCTTGGGTCGACTATCACTGGCACAACAGACCGCCGAATACTCGGTTTTGGCCACCACCCTGATTTTCGCAATCGCTTCAGCGGGCTTTGCACTTCCATTTTTGACAGGTGCGGTACTGACCCTTTGCGCAGCCGATCGAAAACTGGAACGCTTTCAACGCGGGTGATCCGATGGCCTTCGGTATCTTCATCCATCGCAGCGACTCGATCTACGACGACATTCCCTCGGAGCGGTATCAATTTCCCAAGCAATACCTTTCACGCGCCCAACAGTGCGAAGGGAATTGGATCGTCTACCTGGAGCCAAGCAAAGTCAAAGAAACCAAAGGGTACTTTGCTGTCGCTAAGGTCCAGGAGATCATTCCGGATCCTAGGAAGCAGGACATGTTCTTGGCGGTCATAGAGCCGGGAACGTATCTTGATTTCGGCGACCCTGTTTCATTCCGGGACGAGAATTCGATCCTCGAAAGAGGATTGCTGAACGATCGAGGCAAGATATCCGGACGCGCGCAAGCCGCAGTAAGAACCTTAGCCGCTGAAGACTTTGCCCGAATAGTCGAACGTGGCCTTGGACGGGATGAGGACATCCTGCCTCGCGTGGGCGACACGATGCAGATGCCAGGGTTTCAGGACGCGCAAACACTGGTCCCGCACATGCCTGCAGGGGAGCGCGTCAACCAATTGACCAACCGCGCGGTTCGCGACCGAAACTTCAGGAAGAATGTCCTGCGTGCCTATGGTGAACGGTGTGCCATCACGGGCTTGCGTTTGATCAATGGCGGCGGTCGTGCAGAGGTGGAAGCCGCTCATATCAGACCGGTCGAACATGACGGCCCTGACATCGTGAGCAACGGGCTCGCCTTGTCTGGAACAGCGCATTGGATGTTTGATCGCGGCCTCGTTGGGTTGGCAGACGACCTGACTATTCTGGTTTCCCGCCAGAGCAACGACATCGAAGCCGTGACGTCGATGATCAACTCGTCCGGCAAGATCTTAGCGCCGGACCGCCTCGCCAACCGGCCAAGGACTGAGTTTGTAACCTGGCACAGAGAGAATTGTTTTAAGCAGTAAATATCCATTGCGGACATTGGCGTAAAACGCAGCTAATAGCCGGAAAGAGGCTGAGGTGTGGGCTGGATTTTTCGTTGCGCGCTTGCAGCACGGCAATCCCTTTAAGTGCTCTGTTTTCTATGCCGCAAAGCGGAAGGGAGATCGGAGATTTATTTAATATACTGAATTTGTTTATCAATCTGATGGATTCAGGAATTGAAACGTCGCCAACACAATCAGAAATTCGTCTCTGAATATATCTGAGTGTCAAATTCGCAAAACCCCACAATACCAAGTGCTTTCGCCGCTCGGGGCTCGGACTCGAGCGCGTATATCAACGCCGCTTGAAGCCGTGGCACCAAATCGGCACGCGCCGTAATAATGGGCAGACCCGGCACGGGCTTGGTTTTTGCAAGCACTGCTAGCTCAGACGTAAAGGGTTCAAACGCCACAAGGTTGTGCCATGTGACCGCGTCGATGGCCGCAAGATCCGCCACGCCCGTGGCGACAGCACGGGCGGAAGCGAGATGAGATCCGGTTTGTTCACCTGTTGCAACCGAAATACCCATATCCGCAAAATAGCGCTTAGGCCCGTAATAACCCGATTGGCTGTCACCCTCATTAAAGGCGAACAGAGCGCCATTCAGATCCGCTCCATGTGCGAAAACCGATGATCGGCACGCAACGATTACCGAGTGGTAGTAGCCAGGTGGACATCCCTGCAATCCGTAATCAGGCGTACCGACCAAGGCGACCTTGCCCTTCAGGCGTGTGCGAAATGGATAGCCACAGGTCTGGCTGAAGAGCATATCCGGCGCCTCCCAAAAATCGTAGCCGACCCCGTCTGGGTCCAAGTGCGCGGGTGCTTTGATGCCCTGATCTGCCAGATTTTCGCGCATGGCGGACCACAATGCGCGGTGATCGGCGTCAAGCTCTGGGCGCGCGTACATCGCAAGACTGGCGCGCCAGTTCATTTTTTGTCTCGCGGAGTAGTATGGTTGCAGAGTGTCCACATCGGATGCGGCACCGGGTCCTTGGTGCGCAGGAAATATCGCGCGAAAACCTCTGTATATGATCGGTAGCTATAGCCTCCATTGCGGCGAAGGAGTTCGTCGCGTCTGCTTTGGAACAGGCCACGTAGTTGATGCCAGACCACCTTGGGGCTTGCATGATGAACTGCGTGATAGTTGTTGTTGAGGAACAAGAGCGCCAAAGGCCCACAATCTTCGATGATGACAGAGCGGGCGGTAATGCAGTCATGGGCTTGATGTTCCAGATATGTCCGGATCTCCAATAAGGACAGCCCCAGATATGTGGGTAGAACATAGGCCCAAAGCGGGGTTTCGGTTGCGCTGCCAACCCACAGCATAACTACCGCCACCCCTATCGCGTGTTCCACATAGCTGCGCCAAATGCGCCGGTTGCCAGACACCAACTGTCGCAGATCGTCCCTGTACAACGTGATAAATGACAGCGCAGGCCCAATGGCCATCCGCCCCAACAGTGTGTTGTTGGCCGTTGCAATCGCGCGCCGCAGTGCGGGCCAAGTCTGCCACACAGCGCAGTCGACGAAATTTCTTTCGGGGTCATTGTAAGGGTCGGTCAGGTTGGGGTCATAGTGATGTGCCAGGTGGGTGTCCTTAAACCGCAGCTAGGGCACAAACAGTCCTATCGCGGGGAAAACGGTCAGATCGGAAAGCCATTGAGATTTGAACGGATGACCATGCAGCACCTAGTGTTGTAGCGATGAGTGCAGCGCGATGATCAGGGCCAGCGCGGGAACCAGAGCGTAATTCGGTATGAATTGCGCGGTCATGGTCAAGGCGAAAAAGGCACCATAGATCAGGATCAGCAAGCTGAGAGTTGGCCATTCATCACGAAAGTTCATGTTTATCCTTTCTGTTGCGGGGTTTGTCGGCCGTCGCAAAACAGGACTGGGACGGTTTTGGAAATCCAACGATGCACCGCTTGTATAGCATCACTTAAGGGGCGATCGTCGTTTTATGTTGGTACAGTTGTGCAGATGATCCGATAAAGCCTGTAAAATGCAGCGCGCATGCGCGCCACAAAGCAATTCAATCGGCAGTACATAGCCGATATTTTCGGACACCCACAGTGCCTTTTCTACCGCTGGGGTCGCATGGGTTAAAATGTCTTCCTATGTAAGCTGCTGTTATCGTTAGGATATCTTCGCTCCTGATCATATAGCTTGTTTCCGAGCGCTTCGTAAGGCGTCTTTCCATTA
>JAYQEA010000101.1:0-14252 GCA_038138625.1 Roseivivax sp. | reverse complement strand
ATGCCGGTATCTGTCTCTGACGGCAGCCCCAAAATCTTGGCCATTAACGATGTCGCGGCCAAAAGCGCGCTTGCTGCGACCATAAAGGCAATGGCCACAGGGGCTTGTCGAGACGCGGAATGCAACACCATAAGAGACCGTGTAATTCAGTTCTTTGCCCGTGAACAGGGCGCTGTCTGATAATCTGGAACGTCGAATCCCGGCCTCTTTGAACGGGCAAAATCGACCGATGTGCTTGGATGATCTTTTTTATCAACGGCACGTAACACATCAGAATTGGATGTAGTCTTCCCCGCAAGCACGAAAAGACGATCTGTCTGGCTGTTCCGAGACAGACCGCTTAGCCTACTATGACGAGATATGTGCGAACATCCACCAATACAGATCGACGCTTGTCTATAAGTGTAATCTGTACGGATAAGTATGCGCGTCCCTGATGGGACGCGCATATTAATTATGAATTCATAATGTCAGGCAGCAGATTTGGTGCCACCGCCAAAGCGGCCATAAAAGCTGTCTCCGGCATCAGCCATTTCGCGAAGCAGAGCAGGGGTTGCAAAACGTTCACCGTAGGTCTCTGCCAATGCATCACACCGCTCGGCCGCGTAGGGTGCACCAATGATGTCCAACCAGCTGAAGGGTCCGCCGGACCAGGGCGCAAAGCCCCAACCCAAGATTGCACCGACGTCACCCTCGCGGATGTCCTCCAAGACATCTTCTTCAAGTGCCCGGACAGCTTCCAGAACCTGGGAAAACAACAGGCGGTGCTGAACATCGATCAGATCCGGTTGGTCGGCTGATACTGCATATTTGTGTCCCAGCCCGTCCCAAAGACCGGTTCGCTTGCCTTTGGCGTCATATCCATAGAACCCGGCACTCGTTTTGCGGCCAAGACGGTTTTCACCCTCCATCCAGAAGATTACATCATCGACCGCGCTGTCTGGGTAGGCGTCACCCATGGCCATTTTGGTGGCGCGCGCAATCTTTGCACCCAGATCAATCGACGTTTCGTCAACCAGCTGAAGCGGACCCAGCGGCATACCCACAAGCTTTGCTGCGTTTTCAATCAGCGCCGGCTCGACCCCTTCGGCAACCATGCGGATGCCTTCGTTGATGTAGGGGATGATGCATCTGTTTGCGTAAAAGAACCGGGCATCATTCACGACGATTGGCGTTTTACGGATCTGGCGCACATAGTCCAGCGCTTTTGCCACGGCCCGATCACCGGTGGCTTTGCCTTTGATGATCTCGACCAGCATCATTTTCTCAACCGGCGAGAAAAAATGAATGCCGATGAATTGTTCTGGCCGGACGGATGCCTTGGCCAGTTCCGAAATGGGCAAAGTGGAGGTGTTGGTTGCGAAAATGCAGTCCGGGCTTATGACGGCTTCTACCGCTTTGGTGACATCGGCCTTAATGGCTGGATCTTCAAAGACGGCTTCTACGATCAGATCACAATCGGCCAGATCGGCATAGTCGGCCGTGGTCTGTATCAGACCGAGCAATGCGTCTTTCTTTTCAGCTGTTGTTTTGCCGCGCTTGATTCCTTTGTCGGCAAAGCTGGCTGTATAGGCTTTGCCACGATCGGCCGCCTCCAGATCCCGATCCAGCAAGACAACCTGTATTCCGGCCTGTGCGCTGACCAGCGTGATCCCGGCCCCCATCATACCGGCGCCCAGCACGCCCACTTTTTTGACCCGCTGATCTGGTGCCTCTGGCCGGTTTGCGCCTTTTTCCAATGCACCTTTATTGATAAACAGGGATCGTATCATGGCGCTGGACGATGGGTTCATCAAAACATTTGTAAACCAGCGCGCCTCGATCTTTAGCGCCGTGTCAAAAGGCACCATGGCCCCTTCGTAAACTGCGCTCAGCAGGGCTTTGGCGGCAGGATAGACCCCTTGTGTTTTTCCATTGATCATAGCCGATGCGCCAACAAAGGTCATGAAACCGGCTGGATGGTAGGGCGCACCGCCAGGCATTTTATATCCCTTGGCATCCCACGGTTTGACCAGATCTGCATCCTTGGCAGACAGGACCCATTCGCGCGCCTCCGTCATTGGATCATCACTGACGACGTCGATAATGCCTGCCGACTTGGCCTTGGCCGGGCTGGACAATTTGCCCTCTAACAGGAACGGGGCAGCCCCCATGGCCCCGAGCTTGCGGGCCAGGCGCGTGGTGCCACCCGCACCGGGGAATATGCCAACCATAATCTCTGGCAGGCCGATTTTTGCCTTTGGGTTTGTAGCGGCAAACGTACGGTGGCAGGCCAGAGGAATTTCCAGACCGATGCCAAGTGCCGTGCCGGGCAGCACAGCCGCGACTGGCTTGCCGCCTTTGTTTGTCTTGGGATCCATCCCCGCACGTTCGATTTTACGCAAGATGCTGTGCATCTGCATTGTGCCGTCGAACAAGCCTTTTGCAGGATTGTCACCCGCCATCGTTTTCATCTCGGCAAGGATGTTCAGGTCCATTCCCGCGGCAAAGTCGCTTTTGCCAGATGTGATGATCATGCCTTTGACGGCGTCATCATCAAGCGCGGTTTGCACGCATGTGTCCAACTCTCTCAGACCATCAAAAGAGAGTACGTTCATGGATTTGCCGGGCACATCCCATGTGATTGTGGCAATGCCTTCGGCATCTGTATTCAGGGTGAATTCCGTCATTGCAAACGTCTTTCCAATTTGGGGTAAAGCCCGATCTACACGTGGTGACCAAGGGCATTTTCTGTGGCGTTTACACGCCAGTTTCTGTGGATGTGGCATCCCTCGGCTGCGGAACGGCTGCTGTTTCAAGTGCCTTTTGTCGCTGGTGAGGGTTCATAAACATGCCCTTAAACACGCTCGATGATTGTTGCCGCGCCCATACCAGACGCGATGCACAATGTGGCCAGACCTGTACCCAGACCGCGGCGCTCCATTTCATCCAGAAGGGTGCCTATGATGATTGCACCGGTGGCCCCGAGTGGATGGCCCATCGCGATTGATCCGCCGTTAACATTCACTTTGTCATGATCCACATCAAAGGCCTGCATGAAGCGGAGCACAACGCTTGCGAAGGCTTCATTGACTTCAAAAAGATCTATGTCGCTGATTGCCATGCCGCTGTCTGTCAAAATCTTTTCCGTTACCGGAACCGGCCCTGTCAGCATGATCGTGGGATCGAGTCCAATTTTGGCAGTGGCTCTGATACGCGCACGCGGGGTCAGCCCGTGTGCCTCGCCGAATTCCTTGTTGCCGATCAATACGGCCGCAGCACCGTCCACAATGCCAGAGCTGTTACCAGCATGATGAATGTGATTGATCCGTTCAAGATGGGGGTATTTCATCAAAGCAATCTTGTCGAAACCCGGCATCACCTCGCCCTGATCCTTAAAGCTTGCCTTCAAGGCGCCAAGGCCCTGCATGTCGGTTCCTGGACGCATGTATTCATCGTGGTCCAGAATAGGCAGGCCATTGATATCGGTCACGGGGACAATGGATTTCTCGAAACGGTTCGCAGCCCAAGCCTCTGCGGCTCTTTTTTGGCTTTCGACGGCCAAAGCATCCGCATCATCGCGGCTAAAGCCATATTGCGTGGCGATAATATCTGCGCTTATGCCTTGTGGGACGAAATACTGATCCATTGCGATGCTTGGGTCTACGGCGATCGCTGCACCGTCACTGCCCATGGCAACGCGGCCCATCATTTCAACGCCACCCGCGATATAGGCGTGACCGGCACCTCCTTTGACCTGGTTGGCGGCCAGATTGACGGCTTCCATGCCGCTCGCGCAAAAGCGGTTGATGGCGAGACCCGGAATGGATTCATCAAGATCGGATGCCAGCACAGCAGATCGTGCCAAACAGCCACCTTGCTCGCCCACTTGGGTCACATTGCCCCATATCACGTCCTCGACCGCGTGACCTTGCAGATTGTTGCGGTCCTTCAGTGCGTTCAAAGTATGCGCCGAAAGACGCAGGCTGGTTACTTCGTGGAGGCTGCCGTCTTTGCGGCCCTTACCGCGTGGCGTTCTGATGGCGTCATAGATGTAGGCTTCGGTCATGGGTGGGATCCTTTAGAGGGCGCATCTTTACTGCCAAAGGTGGAGGGTGCGTCGTTTTGGTTCAAGAGTGACGCAACGGCGTGTTTACGTAAACGTCGTGGCGTCACTTTATGTCAGGGATCGTGCTGATCGCTGTGAAGATGCGTTTGATTGCAAAACAGCAAACGCAGATTGGCTGGCCACGTGTGCCTCAGACCCTGTCACCGGGATTGCCTGGCATCAGATCATAGGGGGCTTTCCAACCCGGCTGTTCGGACAAAAGCGACAGCCAGCGATCAATGTTGGGCCAATCGGCGCGATCAAATCCGAAGGCTTCGGGATAATACAAATAGCCACAACAGGTAAGGTCTGCGTTGGTGACATCATTTCCCACAATCCAGTCACGTTCGGAAAGATGTTTGTCCAGGATGGCATATGTCGCTTTCAGGCGGCCTTGGTAGAATCCGATGGTCTCCTTGGGCTGCTTGTCCGGCGGCAAAAAGTTCATAAGAAACCTGCAAATACCGGCAAAACTGGACAATTTATGATTATCCCAAAGCTGCCACCTCAGGATTTCGCGGGCCTGTTCGGGTGTGTCGCCCCCAAATTTTCCATAAGTCTCGCTTAGGTATTGTTGTATGACGGCTGACTGGCTCAGACGGGTCTCACCATCCATTAAAACCGGACATTCGCCCATCTCGTTGACCTGTGAACGGTAGTGTTCTGATCGGGTCTCGCCGTTAAAAAAATCGACGAAAACGGCCTGCCAATCTATGCCTGCCATTTCAAGCGCGAGAGCCGCTTTGTAGGAATGGCCGCTTTCGCCAAAACAGTAGAGCTTAATCGTCATGGGCTTTCCTTGTCATCAGTGCTGGGGCAAATTCATTTCATATCCGTAAATGCGTGAAACCGCCTAGGTTTGTGGGTGTGTGTGCCGTGAAATTCATCACGGGGACTGTAGACGGCAAAGGGCACGTGTTGAAAGAATTATTTAAAAAGCCCGTGTCTTTGACTGTGCGTCCCGATCGAGGTCAAACGCCGCGCGTGGCGACAATTGGACATGCATGTCGCCACTGGTATCGAGGACTTTTCTGGCCTGATAGAGATCTGTCGGCAGGACAGGCAAAAACCTGAGCATGATTTGATCAAGGCGCTGACTGTGTCCGGTTTTGCATCAGGACAAAGAGTGCGTGATTTTGATCGGACAAATTATGCTGCTTGCGTGGTTTACAATTTTCGCCCGATCAATTCTTTCATGATCTCGTTAGTACCGCCATAGATCCGCTGTACGCGGGCGTCTGCCCACATTTCAGCCACAGCGTATTCTTGCATAAATCCATATCCGCCGTGTAGCTGTACGCATTCGTCCAGGACCTCGCCTTGTACGTCGGTCGTCCAGTATTTGCAGGCAGCAGCCTTTTCCACCGTCAATTCTCCGGCAAGGTGATCTTGCATACATTCACTGAAAAAGGCGGCGGCAACCTGAGTTTTGGTTTGGCATTCGACCAACTTGAAACGAGTATTCTGGAATTGGGTCAACGGACCGCCAAAGGCTTGTCGTTCCTTACAATATGCAATTGTGCGTTCGACGGCACCCTGCATCGCGCCAACGGCACCGGCGCCAATGATCAGGCGTTCTTGGGGCAGCTGTTGCATCATCTGATAAAATCCGCGCCCTTCATCCATGCCCAGGACGTTTTCCGGCGGCAATTCAATCTCGTCAAAAAAGAGCTCTGACGTGTCTGCAGCGTGCAGACCTACCTTGTCGAGGTTGCGCCCACGCGTGAACCCTTCGGCGCCATCGGTTTCAAGAGCCATCAATGATATGCCCTTTGCGCCCTGGCTTGGATCTGTTTTTGCCGCGACCAGGATCAGGTTTGCATGTTGTCCGTTGGTTATAAACGTCTTTTGCCCTGACATTTTATAAGCATTGCCGTCCCGAAGGGCTTTGGTCTTGATACGCTGCACGTCAGATCCCCCAGAGGGCTCGGACATCGCCAAGGCGCCCACCAGCTCTCCGGTGGCCATTTTTGGCAACCAGCGCTTCTTTTGGTCTTCGGTGCCGTAGGCTAGTATATAATGCGCTACAATCCCGGAATGGATCCCGTTGCCCCATGACGCAAGATTACACCGGGCAGCCTCAAGACTAATGGCCATTTCATGTCCGAAATCTCCACCGGCGCCGCCAAACTCCTCTGGGATTGAGGCACAAAGCAGCCCCATTTCGCCAGCCTGTGTCCAGCATTCGCGATCCATCTGCCCCTGCTTGCGCCATCTTTCGAAATGGGGCGCCCACTCGCCATTGATAAATTGCCCGGTGGCATCGGCCACCATACGGTGTTCGTCAGTCATCCAGCGATGTTGAATGGTCATTGGCGCAAGCCTCCCCGCTAATGCACAAAACGGGCGGCCCTGAATGGACCGCCCAGTCTTCCACGACTACAAAAAGATTTATAGCCGGTTAGAAATTGGCCGCATCCAGCGCCATCACTGTGTCAGCCCCAGACTCGATCCGACGCAGATGCATTGTGGTCGCGGGCAATTGCCGCGCCATATAATAACGCCCTGTCGCCAGCTTGGTCTCGTAGAACGTTGCGTCCGAAGTTCCTGCCGCCAGCGCTTCATTTGCGGCGACTGCCATCCGTGCCCACATGTAGCCCAAGCATACATGACCAAATAGATGCATGAAATCATATGATCCCGCCAGTGCGTGATTGGGGTTTTTCATGCCGGATTGCATAAAGAACATGCCTGCCGATTGAAGATCTTTAGATGCAGCTTTCAACGGGTTGAGGAAGTCACGATCCAGCGCCTCGTCCTTGCCCTTGTTTTCGGACGCAAAGGTTTTGATCATATCAAAGAAGGCCATGACGTGCTTGCCGCCATCCGCACCCAGTTTTCGGCCCACCAGATCCAACGCCTGTACGCCATTGGCGCCTTCGTAAATCATGGCGATCCGAGCGTCACGAGCAAATTGGGACATGCCCCATTCTTCGATGTATCCATGTCCACCATAGACCTGTTGTGCCTGAATGGTCATGTCAAAACCCTTGTCGGACAAAAAGCCTTTGACCACTGGCGTCAGCAATGAAATCAATCCATCTGCTGCGGCATCGTTGTTTTTGTGTGCCCGGTCGATCAGGGTGGCGCCCCAGAAGGTAAAGGCCCTTGCGCCTTCGATAAAGCTTTTCTGGTCCATGAGGTTCCGGCGAACATCAGGGTGAACGATCAACGGATCGGCAGGCCCGTCAGGGTTCTTGATACCGGTGACATCGCGACCCTGCAATCGGTCGTTGGCATAGGCGAGGGCGTTCTGAAAGGCGGCTTCGGCCTGTGAATACCCTTGCAAGCCAACACCCATGCGGGCTTCGTTCATCATCGTGAACATTGCGCGCATGCCCTTGTGCTTTTCACCAACCAAAAAGCCGGTTGCTTCATCATAGTTCATCACGCAGGTCGCATTGGCATGAATACCCATTTTCTCTTCGAGCTTGCCAACCGACACGCTGTTGCGCGCGCCCAACGTGCCATCATCGTTTACCATGAACTTGGGAACGATAAACAAAGACACGCCTTTGATTCCGGCCGGGCCATCGGGGATTTTCGCCAACACCAGATGGATTATATTTTCCGCAAGGTCATGATCGCCAGCAGAGATAAAGATCTTTTGTCCGGTGATGCGATAGCTGCCGTCGTTTTGCGGAACGGCTTTTGTACGCATCAGTCCCAGATCCGTGCCACAGTGTGGTTCGGTCAGGTTCATGGTGCCGGTCCAGTCACAGCTTACCATTTTCGGCAGATATGTGGCCTTTTGATCATCGCTGCCATGGGCATGAATGGCCGAATAGGCCCCATGGGTCAAACCTTGGTACATATTGAAAGCCATATTGGCTGAGACAAAAATCTCGCCCACGGCTGTGCCCAGAAGATACGGCATACCTTGTCCGCCATATTCCGGATCACAGTCCAAGGCTGTCCAGCCGCCCTCTTTCATCTGTTCAAAAGCATCCTGAAAACCATCCGGGGTGCGCACGACGCCATTTTCCAAGGTCACGCCCTGTTGGTCACCAATGGCATTGAGCGGCACCAGAACATTGGAGGCAAGTTTTCCGGCTTCTTCAAGAACGGCACTGGTGAAGTCGGACTCCAGCTCTTCATAACCGGGCACATCCAGTTCAGAGGCTTTTAAAACGTCATGCAACAGAAACTGCATGTCTTTTGTCGGAGCGGTATAGCTTGGCATGTCTCGTCTCTTTCTGTGTTAATCGGGGAAGGCGGATGCAGAATGGCGGATGCTATTCTGCAGCGCGATCAAATTGCTGTTTTGAAGCAAGCATTTGCTCACCCCAGTGTAGTTGCTCGGTCAATTCGTCGATGACTTTGGTCAATTCGGCCCGCTGTCTGTGCATGTCAGCAAGTCTGGTCTTAGCGATTTTGAGCGTTTGTGCATATTGGGTTCTTTGCTGGTCACCGAGGTGATACAGATCCAGCAGCTGCCTGATTTCTTCAAGGCTGAAACCAAACCGTTTGCCCCGCAGGATCAGCTTCAGTCGCGCGCGATCACGCTTTGAATACAACCGTTTCTGTCCGTCGCGCGCAGGAAAAAGGAGCTCTTTGCTTTCGTAAAACCGAAGTGTGCGAGGTGTAATGTCATACAAATCACACATCTCTCGTATCGTCATCAGCACGTTTTCAGTCATAGTCAGGTCTCAAAACTAGGGATCGTAATTTTGGTTTGGAACATCGTGCGCAGCGCGCTCAAGACCTATTTATATTCAAGGTTTCCGTAGACGTAAGGCAGACGTCACGTCAGAAACTGTAGTGACGTAAGATCACAAAACGCAGTGTCATCAGCAATGGTGTTGTCCTGCCGTGTCTCGCACCCTCATGGGATGGTACGTTCAAGTCCGAGTGCCGTGACATTCAGCGTTCGTTACGCAATCAGCCCGTCGCATGGACACTTGATATCTGTGTCGTGTGGCCCACAAACCGCCCCGCAAGGGGCGTCTTTGTTTGTTGCACAAGGGCGGCGTCGTGTTTTTCTACGGGTAAGCTAACACGGCTTGACGCTTAGGCGTGCAGCGTTTTCGCCACATCATCGCGCAGCGATTTGAGTTCTGATATGGCCTCTTCCAACTGCATGCGCTGCTCGCCAAGCTCAACCAACTGGCGATCTGCCGCTTCAACCCATGTTTGCATTTGGGCGACAGTGCCTTCATTTTCGTAAATCAAAAGCCATTGTCTGATGTCTTCTAACTGAAACCCGAATTTTCGCCCCCTCAGAATAAGTTTCATCCTGGCAACATCACGAGGTGCATAAAACCGCGATCGTCCTTCGCGCTCGGGACACAAAAGCTCAATATACTCGTAATATCGCAAGGTACGGGGGGTCACATCAAAACGACTGCACATTTCCTTGAAGGTCAGGCGTGTGTCTTGCATTTCCGTTCCCTTTACTGATCAACCTTGGCTATAGTAACACTCCAAGCGTTCAGGTCTAGCAGGGATATTTCACTTGTTTGTTGGGCTGGACTTCCCACAGCTGCCCCGCATACACCTTCTTTAGTTCAAATTGCGCCAAGGGGCACCCATGCCAGACAAAACCCAAATCGCCCGGCAATTTATTCAAGCAATCCCGCATGCACGGGAGTTGGGGATGGAAATTACAAAAATTCTGGACGGCGAAGCCGAGATCACGATGCCGTATGATCCGCGCCTCATCGGGGATCCCAAAACAGGTGTTTTGCATGGTGGTGCAGTGTCGGCGTTGATGGATACATGTGGCGGCGCTGCCGTGATGAGCCATCCAGAAGCGCCAGCAGGTACGGCAACGATCGATCTGAGAATTGATTACATGCGCGCCGCGACGCCCGGGCAGACGCTTGTGGCCCGAGCGACCTGTCATCAAATAACGCGCAATGTCGCATTCGTGCGTGCTGTTGCATTGGATGACGACACCAGCCGCCCCGTCGCGACAGCCACAGGTGCCTTTACCGTGGAGCAGGCATAATGGGACGCCCGAAGCCAGAACCCGTTCAGGTGATCAAGCAACGCAGGGATGCAGCCTTGCGTGCCTTGGCGGATGGCGTCCCCTATATTCAGTTCTTGGGAATTATGTTTGATCGGCGCGGTGATGAGCTGACGGCGGTTTTGCCCTTTGATGACAAACTGGTCGGCAATCCGTTTCTTCCCGCTATTCATGGCGGTGTCACGGCAGCCTTTCTTGAGGTTACAGCAATCATTTCGCTCAGTTGGTCGATGCTTTGGCAAGACTTCGAGTCGGGCGCGCTGGATGTGAGCCAACTCGAGGCCGGTGACCTGCCGCGTCTGCCCAAAACCATCGATTTCACGGTCGACTATCTCCGCTCTGGTTTGCCCAGAGATGCCTATGCCCGCGCGAGCATTGCGCGGGCAGGTCGCCGTTATGCCAGCGTGAATGTGTTGGCATGGCAAGACAATCGCGCCCGCCCTTTTGCACAGGCCAACGCCCATTTTCTGATGCCACAATGACAGACGAAATGCGTGCCGTTGCACCACAGCCAATTACACACAGGCGTGTCCTGAAAATTGCGATACCTATTATGTTGTCCAATGTGACGGTGCCGTTAATGGGATTGGTGGATGTATTTGCGATCGGTCAAACGCCTGACGACACGCCATTGGCTGCCATCAGCCTTGGTGTTGTTGTCATCAGCACGCTGTATTGGGTGTTTGGTTTTCTGAGAATGGGAACCACGGGGATGGTTGGCCAAGCGGTTGGGGCAGGTGACACTGCAGAAGTGGCCGCGCTGTTGTTCCGAGGATTGTTGATTTCAGTCACCGGCGGGTTCGCTTTGATTGCGCTGCAATCTCCAATCTTTTCACTGACCATGGTTTTGTCAGACGCGTCTGGAGAAGCCGAAGTCCTAATGCTGGATTACATGAGCGTAAGGATTTGGTCAGCGCCGGCGGCGATTGCGGTGTTTGCTCTGACGGGATGGCTGATCGCAATGGAGCGGACAGCCGGTGTTTTTGCCATTCAGTTCGTTATGAACGGACTGAACATTGTGTTGAGCCTGTTGTTTGTGCTGGGGTTTGGCTGGGGCGTGGCTGGGGCTGCGCTTGCCTCGGTTGCCGGCGAACTTGCTGGCGCTGGTTTGGGCCTCTGGTTGTGTCGTTCTAGTTTTACAAATTCGGCGGCTTGGGCCTTTGCGCGTGTTTTCGACAAGGTCAAGCTGGCGTCCATGATGTCTGTGAACCGCGATATTTTAATCCGGTCGCTTTTGTTGATGACGATCTTTAGCTCGTTGCCCTTTTTGGCAAGCCCGTTTGGAGATACAGTCGTCGCCGCAAATGCAGTGCTGTTGCAGTTTTTGCACATCATCGGGCACGCGCTTGATGGGTTTGCCTTTGCAGCCGAGGCATTGGTGGCGCGGGCTTTTGGTCGGCGGGATCGGGCACGCCTGCGGCGCGGTGCACTCCTGACGTCTGTCTGGGGGGCGGTTGCCTGTGCAGCCTTTGCGGTATTTTTTGCTTTGATAGGGCCTTGGCTGATTTCGATGCTCACGCTTGATGTCACTGTACAAGCCACCGCCACAACATATTTGCCCTGGATGGTAGCAATGCCTGTTTTGGTCCTTGCGCCATTTATGCTGGACGGGATTTTTATAGGTGCGACGCGCGCCAGAGATATGCGCAATATGATGGTGATCAGTGCGCTGGTTTTTTGGGTTTTGGTTCTGGTGGCTTTGCCGCATTGGGGCAATCACGGTCTTTGGGCCGCTCTGTCTGCCAGTCTCATTGCACGTGGCTTGACCCTGGCCACGCGGTATCCTGCATTAGAACGTGCGGCAGAGGGTTAGGGCATGACTGCGGTATTTTTGGCGCGCCATTTCACAGCCATTTTGACCGCGCCGTGCCAACGGCCTCTGCAACGTTCCCAAAGCCATCTCGTGCCAGTAAATCTTCAAGACCATGCGCAATGTCGGGAACAAGGCTGAGGCCTTTGTAGGCCATGGCAGTGTACAGTTGCACAGCCGAGGCGCCTGCCTGAATTTTTGCATAGGCTTGCTCGGCATTCGAGACGCCACCGACACCTATCAAAGGCAACTGGCCATCTGTCAGCTGTGACAGCTTTGCCAGTACGTGCGTCGATCGATCAAACAAAGGTTGGCCGGACAAGCCCCCGGATTGGGTCGAATATGCGGATTGCAGCCCGTTGCGAGACAGGGTCGTGTTGGTCGCGATAATGCCGTCGATTCCGCTATCACGCGCCGCCCATGCCACATCCTTGAGCCCCTCGTCATCAAGGTCAGGTGCGATCTTAACAAACAATGGGATTTGCCGTGGCAGTGTGCCGCGCGCCTGCATGACGCCGTGCAAAAGCGCTGTGAGGGCATCTTTACCCTGTAAATCTCGCAAACGTTCCGTGTTCGGGCTGGAGACATTGACAGTGGCAAAATCCAATGTCGCCCCGCAATGACGGAGCACGCTTGCAAAGTCTTCGGCGCGGTCTTCGCTGTCTTTGTTGGCACCAAGATTTAGTCCAATTACGATGCCTTGCGGTCGTTTGGCGAGGCGATTGGCAATTTTTTCCATGCCTTCATTGTTAAACCCAAACCGATTTATGACCCCTTGATCTTGCTGAAGCCGGAACAAGCGTGGTTTCGGATTGCCCTGTTGCGGTCTCGGTGTGACTGTGCCGACTTCAAGAAACCCAAAACCCGCTCTGGATAGCGGACGCAAAGCTTTTGCATTTTTGTCAAACCCCGCGGCTAATCCCAATGGGTTAGGCAGGCCAAGACCCGCGACACGGGTCCGCAGACGGTCAGAACTGATCAAGCCGGGGGATGAGGTCGCACCTATGCGAAGGGCTGTAATCGCCAAGCTATGGGCTGTTTCGGGATCGACGACGCGTAACGCAGCGATTCCCGCGCGCTCTGCCAAAGCCGCAATCCGGGTCAATTAAGCAGACCCGACAAATCGTGCGACCCATTTTCGAATGGGATAGGGATCTGCTGTTTCACGTCCGCCTTCCGCAGCGGCGCATAAAGATGTGGAAACAAGGCCCCCCCGCGAGAGGGCTCCCATTTTAGCTCACCGCTTATCTCTTCCGTGTCAAAGACGGCCAAGACGAGATCGTCTATACCCGCGAAATGTTTTAAAAGCGTTTCAGTTACCTGCTCGGCGGTCGAAAAATGTATGTATCCGTCGGCAACGTCAATGGGTGCGCCCCTGGTCTCCCCCAAGGCGTCCAGCGTGGCCCATTCCTCGGCTCGAAGGATCTTGTAAATCAGCATGTCCCTCAGATGACGCGACATGTAGCTGCGGTCAAGTGGCCTTGGTTTTGTTTGCGTTCACAGACACGACATCGTGTCTATCGCGCCAGACTACTGGTGATCAACATCTGGTCACATGGTGTCACGCGTGAGAAGAAAATCCTCAAACTGTTTGGGTCCAGCGTATTCCTGTGTCACTGTAGGGCGCACAGGGCAAACCCTTGCCGATTACATAAAGAGGACACTATGGCACTTCGATTTCTCACGGGCGCTGCCGCCCTTGCGCTGACAGCCGGAACGGCTAGCGCAGATTATACCGTGACCATCCTGCACACGAACGACATACACAGTCGCGTGGAGTCGATTAACAAGTACGATTCGACGTGTCGTTCCAGTGATGAAGCCGAGGGAAAATGCTTTGGCGGAATGGCGCGAATCAAGACTGCTATGGATCAGATGCGGGCCTCTATGCAGGGCCAGAATGTGCTGGTTCTTGATGCAGGAGACCCGTTTCAGGGATCTTTGTTCTATACCACTTATAAGGGTGCGGCAGAAGCTGAATTCATGGAAGACATCGGCTATGACGCTATGGCTGTTGGCAACCATGAATTTGATGACGGACCGCAGGCCCTTGCGGATTTCATTGATGCAGTGTCGTTCCCGGTCATTTCCGGATATCTCGACCTCTCGGCCGAACCTTTGCTCAGTGATCGGGTTCAGGATCACCTTGTGTTGACTGTTGGTGGTGAAAAAATCGGTATTGTATCGGCTCTTGCAACAGACACTGTCGATACCTCAAGCCCGGGTGACAATGTCGTGTTTCAGGACGAAATTGAGGCCCTGTCAGCGGACGTGGCGGCGCTGGAGGCGATGGGTGTGAACAAGATCATCGCCTTGACGCATGTCGGTCTGCCAAAAGACCTCGAAATTGCGGCTGCGGTTGCAGGCATAGATGCAATCATCGGTGG
>JAYQEA010000100.1:13635-14502 GCA_038138625.1 Roseivivax sp. | reverse complement strand
GTTCAGATCTGCGCCCTGCATTTTTGCGTTGCTCAGATCTGCGCCCTGCATTTGTGTTTTGCTCAGATCTGCGCCCTGCATCTGCGCGTCTCTCAGGTTCATATGGGACAGGTTGCACCTAGCCAGATTCAGACCGCGCAGGTCTGCCGCTTTTAAATCTGGTCTAGGCGGATCATCCCGCGATGCGTCATCCGGCAATTTTTTCAGGCCTTCCAGAATTTTGAGCGCGATGTCGATATCCACGCGGGGCCGCAGGGCCGCAAATCTACGCCATACCGAGGGATCGGTGTGGTCGCCCTTGGGCAATTCGCGCGCATATCCGGCATTGTTGCGGATATAGGCGCTGATAATCTGGATGATCTGGGGGCGGTCGCGATCGCTGTCTTCCATGATCCGTTGCAGGGCGAACAAGGCGCCTGTGCGGACCTCTAGGTTGGGTTCGGTGTGTTCGACGGTTTCGCCGTCAGCCACAATTTTCTTGACGTTTTTCTCTGCCCCCAATCCAGCGACGGCGGTGTTGATGCGGTCGGTGATCAGACCTTCTTCGGTCGCTTTGGTTGTGCGCTCGGCCGCTTGGATGTTGCGATCATTGATCCAGACCCGCAGCAGGGAAAAAAGCAACGTGGTCGATGCTGCAAGAATACCGCCCAGAACGGCAGTGGCATAGGCAAGGTTTTTGATCGCTTCGGCGTCTGCGCCTGACGTCCACGCCGCAGCCTCGAGCCTGTCAACGATTCCGACCAAAGACAAAGCGATTTCAAAGATGTACTTCCAAATGGCAAGGCACGCCAAAATTCCACCGAGGACTGCAATTATCCCAACATAATTTTTTTTGAACCCGTCTTTGACGGACTGCCAGCTGTGGGA
>JAYQEA010000100.1:0-13625 GCA_038138625.1 Roseivivax sp. | reverse complement strand
TGGGATTGCCGCTCCAGCCAGACGAGCGCCCCGATGCACAGGACAAGCAGAAGACCAAGAAACCACAGCACTACCGTCTGTAAAGTTGTAGGGTCGATAAGTGATTCCATTTTGGCGTGTTCTTTCTGCAACTTTTTGACAGTTTATCAGCCGCTTTGTGCCATGCAACGGGGGGGTGCCCCCTCGCCAAGGGCTAAAAAATGCCGTATTATCAAAAAATGAGAAATTACGCGCATATCGGCATCGACTGTGGGGCAACCTATTGCCGCGCCACATGGTCGGATGGAATTCGGCGGGTGGACCACCGTGCACCGGGGGCCAATTTTACCGCCGATCCGCAGGGATGTGCTGCGGCGATCTATGCGGCGCTTCAGGTTTTGGCGGAAAAAGCGGACCTGTCATTGCGCGAACTCTGGACCTTGCCAACCTATGCCGGTGTTGCCGGTGTGACCCGTCCCGAGGACGCGCAAGAGCTTGCTCAGGTCTTGCCATTTGATCATTTGCAGGTCGAGGATGACCGCCGCGCCATGATCATGGGGGCGTTGGACGGGCGGGACGGCTATGTGGCTGCGCTTGGCACAGGGTCATTTTTCGTGCGCAGCTTTGGTGACGAGATCTCGGCCATCGGAGGCTGGGGTATCGCTGTTGGAGACGAGGCATCGGGCGCGTGGCTGGGGCGGTCGGCGTTATCCATGGCTTTGTGGGCGCACGACGGGTTGGATCCGCAAACGGATATGTCCCGTACCATTTTGGCAGAGATGAACGGCCCGAAGGGTGTGATCGAATTTGCCCGCACAGCGCGGCCCGACGAATTTGCCCGCATTGCCCCATCCGTCTGTGCACTGGCCGAGGCGGGAGACCCCGGTGCGCAGCTGCTCATGCGTCGTGGTGCGAAATGGATTGGTCGGGCGTTATCCACTCTTGGATATGAAAAAGGTCAGTGGATTTGCCTGACCGGAGGCATCGGGGAAAGCTACAAGCCATACCTGAACGAAAAATTCTCGTCCGATCTGCGCAAACCTGTTGGCACTGCGTTGGATGGCGCATTGGTTCTGGCGCAGACGCTCGTGCAGTCTGGTGTTCCAGCCTAGGGCTGGGGGCTGCGCATCTTTGGATCGTTAGGCGGTTCACGCCGGTCTTGGGGATCTGTCTGTGACGTGTATGAACCAGCGCACGGGGTGTCGCCGTGCCAGTGACGCATTCGTTTTTGTTATGCCTTACCGTTCGCGTCACCGGCGTGTCGTTCGATTAAGTTGGTTTTGCTGGAATTAGTCCGGACTATTGTGCAAAATCGACGTTGTGCGATACGGTCTTGCAGGTATGTGCTTGTCCATCGCCTTGAATTACGATGTGCTGTAGGTTGATTTTATCAGCCAAGAGAGTGCCATGACAAATCAACCCTCAGACATCGCGGAGCTTATTGCACAAGGGGTCGGAGCTATCCCGGCCGATCTGGTTTTGCGCGGTGGTCGTGTTCTGGATCTGGTGACAGGTGATCTGGTAGAGGGCGATGTCGCCATCTGCGGGGACATGATTGTTGGCACGGGCGCCGACTATGACGGCCACGTCGTACGTGACGTCTCTGATATGATACTGGTTCCCGGGTTCATCGACACACATCTTCATGTTGAGAGTTCCTGTGTGACACCGCTTGAATTTGACCGCTGTGTGACGCCGCTTGGGGTGACAACGGCTATTTGCGACCCGCATGAGATTGCCAACGTTCTTGGGGCAGAGGGTATTCGGTATTTTCAGGAGGCAAGTTTGCATACCTTGATGGATTTGCGGGTGCAGTTAAGCTCTTGTGTGCCTTCAACCCATATGGAGACAGCTGGCGCAGAGCTTGACGCTGATGATCTTGTGCCTTTGATGGGACATCCATCGGGTTTGGGTCTTGCCGAGGTTATGAATTACCCCGGAGTTATTGCACGTGATCCGGGTATGTTGGACAAGCTCGCCCTGTTTTCAGGTCGGCATATGGATGGGCATTGTCCTTTATTGAGCGGCAAGGACCTAAATGGGTATATTGCGGCTGGCATTCGTACCGAACACGAGGCCACAACCGCTGCCGAAGCCCGCGAAAAGCTGCAAAAAGGACTGCGTGTTTTGATCCGTGAGGGCTCAGTGTCCAAGGATTTACATGCTTTGCAGCCTCTTTTGACGGAACGGACCGCGCCTTACATGTGTCTGTGTACCGATGATCGTAATCCTCTCGATATTGCAGAAGAGGGCCATCTGGATCATATGATCCGCTCTTTGATTGCTCTGGGAACCCCTTTGATTGCAGCTTATCGGGCGGCATCCTTGTCTGCGGCCGAAGCTTTTGGATTGAAAGACCGTGGGCTGATTGCACCCGGGCTGCGTGCGGATATCGTGGCGTTGCATGATCTGGAGCGGTGTGATGTAACACATGTCTGGGCCGCAGGTGTCGAGGTGACGCAGGCTGCCTTTGATGCGCGGGTGACCCAGCCTGCAATAGGCCGCCGATCCGTTAAAGCCCCGCGTTTGAGCCCCCGAGACTTTCGCGTAGTGGATAATCGCCAAGATACTGATGTCATTGGTATTGTTGAAGGTAAAATTCTGACCGAGCACCTGAAAATCGATATTCCAATTCTGGATGGAGACAAAAGACCCGATCCGGGGCGGGATCTGGCGCGTATTGCGGTGATCGAGCGTCACGGACGAAACGGGAATATTGCGACGGGCTTTGTGCGCGGATTTACTTTGCAGCGCGGGGCCATAGCTTCGACGGTGTGTCACGATCACCACAATATCGCATGTGTTGGTGTCCAGTACGAAGATATGGCCATCGCGGCCAATCGCTTGTCCGAAATCGAAGGCGGATTTGTGGTTGTGATGGAGGGTCAGGTGATTGCTGAACTGGCCCTTCCGGTTGCTGGCTTGATGAGTCTTGACCCCTTTGAAACGGTTCGTGATCAATTGGTGTTATTGCGCACTGCGGCCAAGGATCTTGGTGTGACCTTGGCAGAGCCTTTTTTACAGCTTGCATTTCTGGCGCTTCCGGTGATTCCGGCTTTGAAAATCACCGATCATGGATTGGTTGATGTGACAAGATTTGAAATTCTCTAGCTACTATTCGCGCGCTGCTGCTTTGCACAATAAACCCGAACAAAGAACGTCTTTTTAAAAGCTAACAAAACGTCATGCTGATACTTTGGGCCCATAAAAGGAACTGACGCACGGTTAAAAATTCTACATATTGAAATTTCTCACGCTTTAATTCAGGATCTTCTGGAACAACTTGCGGGAAGGACATCAGGTTGACACAAGCAGCGCGCTATGACGCTCATGGTGGTATTGCCATTATCAGCATTTCAAATCCACCGGTGAATGCAGCGTCCTTTGCAGTGCGCTCGGGTCTGGCCGACGGCATTCAATGTGCACTAGCTGACCCGTCTGTGGCAGCCATTGTGATCTGTTGTGATGGCCGGACGTTTATTGCGGGTGCAGACATCAGGGAATTCGGCAAGCCGCCCGTGCCGCCGAATTTACCGTCAGTCGTCGCCGCCATAGAAGCATCGTCAAAGCCGGTGATTGCGTCTTTGCATGGAACGGTGCTTGGAGGCGGCTTGGAAGTGGCGCTTGGGGCGCATTATAGGATCGCCCAGCCTGATACACGTTTTGGACTGCCGGAAGTAAAGCTGGGTCTTTTGCCCGGGGCAGGCGGCACGCAACGTTTGCCGCGCCTTGTGCCTGTGCAAATGGCGATTGACATGATCACCACCGGCCGCCAGATCAACGCTGACGAGGCGCAACGCGCCGGTTTGATTGATCAAATTGCAGAAAACAGCTCTCCGAGGGATGCAGGCATTGCCTATGCCAAAGCCCTTGTTGCAGACGGGCAGGGTGCACGACCCACTGGTGATTTGGTGTGCCAGTCTTTTGTGGGTGAAACTTTTGACGCCGCACGATCGGCTGTTAAGAAAAAAATGCGGGGCCAGGTTGCGCCTTTGATATGCATAGATGCCATCGAGGCGGCGACGAAACTGCCCTTGGAAGAGGGCCTTAGGGTAGAAAGAGATCTGTTTCAAAAGTTGATGCAAGGCGATCAGCGGGCGGCTTTGATCCATGCATTTTTTGCGGAACGTCAGGTTGCAAAAGTGCCCGAGATCAAAGAGAGCTCATCGCGCGAATTCGCATCCATTGGAATTATCGGCGGTGGCACCATGGGCGCAGGGATCGCGACCAGTGCTCTGTTGTCGGGGCTGGATGTGGTCTTGGTTGAACGTGCGTCAGATGCGGCGGAACGTGCCTTGTCCACTGTGACCAAGACCCTGCAAGGCTCGGTCAAACGTGGCAAGCTCGGTCAATCGGCATTTGAAGACATTGTTGAGAGGCGTTTTGTGACCTCGACGGATTACGCAATGCTGGCAGAGGCGGACATAATTATCGAGGCCGCGTTCGAAAGCATGGATGTAAAGAGGGAAATCTTCGCCCAACTTGACGCAGTTTGCAAACCGGGCGCGGTTTTGGCGACCAATACGTCATATCTGGACGTAAATACGATTGCAAACGCTACAGACCGTCCTGGTGATGTCATTGGACTTCATTTCTTTTCACCGGCCCATATGATGAAGCTGCTCGAGGTGGTGGTCGCTGAAAAAACCTTACCTGAGGTCGTGGCGACCGGCTTTGCCCTAGCAAAAAAGATGCAAAAGATTGCGGTGCGTGCAGGTGTGTGTGACGGGTTTATCGGCAATCGGCTTTTATCGTTTTACCGCCGTGCGATAGACGGAGCGGTCATGCGCGGCGCCAGCCCATACGAGGTTGATCGTGCGCTGGTTGACTTTGGTATGGCGATGGGTCCTTTTTCCGTATCTGATCTTGCCGGGTTGGACATAGGCTATGCGACACGGAAGAGGCTTGCACCTTTTCGTGACCCCCGAGAGGCATACGCCGAATTTTCCGATCGCCTATGCGAGAAAAAGAGACTGGGCCGCAAAACCGGTCGTGGATTTTATATTTACGAAGACGGCCAGACCCGTGAGGACCCCGAAGTGCTGGACATTATCGTGGAAGAGCGTGCTGCCAAGGGCATCATCGCAGAGCAGGTCACTGCGCAGGAGATCGTTGACCGTTTCATGGCCGCAATGGTGAACGAGGCCGCGCGGATCGTTGAAGAGAGGATTGCTTTGCGACCATTGGATGTCGATGTTACCTTGGTGAACGGCTATGGTTTCCCGCGGTGGCGCGGTGGGCCGATGCACTACGCAGACACGGTCGGGTTGGACAAGATTTTGGCGGATGTCAGACGCTTCTCAAAAGAAGATGATTATCTTTGGCAACCGGCACCATTATTGGAGACATTGGTCGCAAGCGGGCAGTTGTTCTCCGATCTTAACGCATAAGGACAGTCTATATGAAACAAGCAGTCTTGGTTTCGACCGCGCGCACCGGGTTGGCGAAATCCTATCGCGGGGCGTTCAATGAAACCCACGGCGCCACATTGGCTGGACATGTCATCAAGCATGCTGTTGCACGCTCTGGCGTGAATCCGGATCTGATCGAAGACGCTTTTGTGGGCTGTGGCTTTCCCGAGGGTTGGACAGGGAACAACATCGCGCGTCAGGCGGTGATCCGGGCGGGCTTGCCAGTGACAATTGCGGCAGCGACGGTCAACCGGTTTTGCTCTTCTGGCTTGCAAGCGGTCGCGATGGCCGCGCATACAATTACCAGCGAAGGGGCGGCTGCAGCCATCGCCGGTGGTGTCGAGAGCATCAGTCAAATGCCACCGTCGCGCCCGCCACAGGATCAAGACCGCTGGCTTTTGCAAAACAAACCGGACATTTACATGTCAATGATTCAGACAGCCGATGTTGTCGCGCAGCGCTATAACATCAGTCGCGAGTCACAAGATGCTTTGGCATTGCAAAGCCAACAGCGTACCGCAGCAGCACAGGCTGCTGGAAAACTGGATGATGAAGTCGTCCCTTTGACCGTGACGCAGGCGTTCAAAGACAAACAAACCGGCGAGGTGACCCGCAAAGAGGTGACCTTTGGAGCAGATGACTGCAATCGACCCAATACCACGCTGGACGGTTTGGCAGGACTTGCCCCTGTTCAGGGGGACGGACATTTTGTAACGGCCGGCAATGCGTCGCAATTATCTGATGGTGCGTCCGCGCTTGTGGTTGTGGACTCCGACGTTGCAGCCCGCGAAGGCCTTGAGCCGCTTGGGGCTTTCAAAGGCTTTGCGGTTGCGGGTTGCGAACCTGACGAAATGGGGATCGGACCAGTCTTTGCCGTACCAAGATTGCTGGAGCGTCATGGCTTGACTGTGCAGGATATCGATCTTTGGGAGTTGAACGAAGCTTTTGCATCTCAGGCGCTATACTGCCGGGACCGTTTGGGCATCGATCCTGACCTGTGCAACGTCAACGGCGGCTCGATAGCGATTGGTCATCCGTTTGGAATGACAGGCGCGCGGATGACGGGGCATTTGCTGATAGAGGGTAAAAGACGCGGTGCAAAATTGGGTGTCGTCACAATGTGCATCGGCGGCGGTCAGGGCGCGGCTGGTCTTTTCGAGATATTCTGAGAGTTTGGGCATGGATCTGGGGTATACAACCGAACAAGACGCATTCCGTACAATGGTGCGCGTATTTCTAAGTGAAAAGTTACCAGCGACGATTGCTGAAAAAACGCGGTTGGGCAAACGTCTGTCCAAGGCTGACATGGAAACATGGCATGCGATCCTGAATGAAAAAGGCTGGTTGGCCCCCAATTGGCCCAAAGCCTATGGTGGTGCGGAATGGGACGTGGTGCAACGGCAGATTTTCGAAGAAGAGGCCTGCTTTGCCCATGCTCCGCGTGTTGTGCCTTTCGGGCTGACGATGCTGGCACCGGTCTTGATGAAATACGGGACCGAAGCACAGCGCCAGAAATTCCTGCCACGCATTCTGACGGGTGAGGACTGGTGGTGTCAGGGATATTCCGAACCCGGAGCGGGCTCGGATCTGGCAGCATTGAAAACCCGCGCGGTTCTGGATGGCGATCACTATGTGGTCAACGGTCAAAAAACCTGGACGACGCTTGGTCAGCACGCCAACTGGATTTTTTGTCTGGTCCGTACCAATACAGAGGTCAAGAAACAGGAAGGTATCTCGTTTCTGTTGATTGATATGAAATCTCCGGGCGTTGTGGTGCGCCCGATCACCTTGATTGATGGGGATGCCGAGGTGAACGAAGTCTTTTTTGACAACGTGCGTGTCCCGGTTGAAAATTTGGTTGGCGAACAGGACAAAGGATGGACCTACGCCAAATATCTTTTGACCCATGAGCGGACGAATATTGCCGGGGTCGGCTTTTCCGATGCGGCCCTTAGGACGCTGAAACATGTTGCGGCCAACACAATTGCCGGTGGCAAACCACTCAGCCGAAATCCGCACTTTGCTGCGCGCGTCGCGCAGGCTGAAATTGATCTTATGGCGATGCGCACAACCAATTTGCGGGTGGTTTCAGCTGCAGCCAAAGGGCAGGCGCCCGGCGCGGAAAGTTCCATGCTCAAGATCAAGGGAACCCTGCTGCGTCAGGAACTGACCGCCTTGTTGCGCCGCGCCGCGGGTCCGGACGCCATGCCCTATCTGCCCGACTATCTTGAAGGGGGGGACAACGCGGATTCGATGGGCCCAGAACATGCACCTGCGTCAGCGACGGGGTATTTCAATATGCGCAAGCTTTCTATTTTTGGTGGTTCCAACGAGATCCAGCGCACAATCATTTCCAAAGCTATCTTGGAACTTTGAGAGGCGGTCATCATGGATTTCAATCTAAGTGAAGAGCGCAGAATGCTCAGGGATATGCTGCAACGGCTGCTGTCCGAGCGGTATAGCCACGACGCACGTCGCAAGCTGTTGGCGTCAGGGGCGGCATATGACACTGAAATCCTGAGCGAGCTTGCAGATTTGGGTATTTTGGGTGCGATGTTTTCCGAGGCTGACAACGGCTTTGGCGGAACCGGCTTTGACATAGCCGTCGTTTTTGAGGAATTGGGGCGCTCGGGAGTTATTGAGCCGGTTTTGGCAACAGCTGTTCTGGGAGGCGCGCTGATTGCCCGATTGGGTAATGACACTCAAAGACATCTGATTGACCAGATTATTTCGGGGCAAACCATCATCGCCCTTGCGCATAATGAGCCCGGTGCACGCTATGATATTAGCGATGTTTCCAGTCGTGCGGTGGCGGATGGTGATGACATTGTGATCAATGGCACCAAAACCCACGTCATTAACGGTGCGCAGGCCGACCATCTGGTCGTCTCGGTCCGGATGGACACAGAGATCGTTCTGTTTTTGGTATCAAAGGACACTCGGGGACTGTCTATTGTTAATCACGCCAATGTGGATGGGACCTCGGGCGCGCGCCTTCAGATGACGGACTTACGGGTGTCTAAGGCGCAGCAGCTTGGGGGCCACGGTACAGCGATCACCGCGCTGAGCGCCACAATGGCACGGGCAACCCTTGCCGTTTCAGCAGAGGCCTTGGGTGCGATGGAGGCAGCTAAGGATCTGACCGTTACCTATCTCAAAGAGCGTCGCCAATTCGGTATGCCCATTGGAAAGTTTCAGGTTCTGCAGCACCGTATGGCTGATGTCTTGATTGAAATCGAACAGGCGCGGTCGGCAGTGATAAACCTTGCAGGGCATCTGGATGCAGAGCCAAAGCTAAGGGATCTGCACGTCAGTGCAACCAAGAACTTGATAGGTCGTGTTGGCGCATTGGTGGCGGAGGAGGCCATTCAGTTGCACGGAGGAATAGGCATGACGGATGAATATGCGCTGTCATATTTTGCACGCCGTCTGACAATGATCGATCATATGTTCGGAGATGTGGATTATCACATCGAACGCTTCATTCAGCTTAGCAGCGCTTAGGAGGTCTTGATGAGTGATTATTTTCGATCTGTTCTGCATGATCGCCATCTGGAGCTTTGGAACACCAATACAACCAAACGAAATGCGTTATCTCCGGAATATTATCAGGGCCTGACCGATGGTCTGCGTGATGCGTCCGAGACGTCTGCGATCACGGCCGTTATTCTGGCAGGAGAAGGCGATTTTTTCTGTTCGGGTGGCGATCTGAACCTGCTTAAGGCGCGGCGTGACATGTCATTGGAGGAACGTCACGCCAATATAAACCGGCTACATGATATCATCCGTGCCATTCGGGCCTGTCCCAAGCCGGTAATTTCTGCTGTCGAAGGTGGCGCTGCGGGGGCCGGTTTAAGCATCGCGCTGGCCTGTGATATGGTTGTCAGCGCGAAAGACGCCAAATTCACGCTGTCTTATGTTCGTGCAGGGTTGGTGCCGGATGGTGGGGCAACCCATACTCTGATGCAGATGCTGCCGCGTGCCACTGTCGCGAAAATGGCTATGTTGGCGCATCCTGTCTCGGCAGACCGGTTGTTTCAGTTGGGCGCAATCACAGATTTGGTGGCGCAAGGCGACGCGCTAGATACAGCTCGGGCACTGGCGCATGCCGTCAGTCTCGGCCCCGAAGGCGCGATTGCGACGATAAAATCGCTTCTCAATCAGGCGGAGTCCTCTGAATTTGAGGCCCATCTGGATGCTGAATGTGCGGCAATGGCACATGCACTCGGCCAAGACGAAGCACAAACAGGTATCAGCGCTTTTCTAAATAAAAAAAAGCCGGTGTTTCGGTGATGGCAGTTCCTGCGGCTGTTGCCCTGAACAGGAGGACACATGGACAACAGTATTCATGAATTTCTGGATAAAGCGGCCGCGCAAAATGGCGACAAGGTCGCAGCCATCGATTTTGAAGACCGACATCACAGTTGGTCTGATCTAAGCGCTGCGACAAAGGCTGCCGAGGCGGTTCTAAAGAGTTACGGTGTTGTCTCTGGCGACCGGGTGGTTCTGATTTTTGAAAACGCCATGTCCGTGCCAGCCTTCTTGTTTGCTGGCAGTCGGTTGGATGCCATGATCGTGCTGATGAACGCGCGGATGTCGGCGGCCGAGCTTGACCGTGTTTTTGCCCATAGCGAGCCCAAATGCGTGGTTTTGTGTCTTGATGCATCAGCAGCGGCTCATGATCATGCACATCGAATGGACGCAGATTTTCTCGATGATGTGTTTGGCAGGGTCGCGGTTTCAAGCCGTAGTGGCGCGTCACCCGAAGTGCAGGCGGAAAAGCCAGGCGATAAAGTTGCAGTGCTTTTGTATACTTCGGGAACGACCGGACTGCCGAAAGCGGCAATGTTGACCCAAGCCAATCTGGTCGCGGCTGCATATGCCACCTTGCAGGTGCGTCAACTGGATGACCGTTCTGTGGTCTACCTTGGACTACCCTTATCGCATGTCTTTGGTTTGGTGACATTGCTGGCCGCTGCGGCCGCGCAGTCATCTATCCGGCTAGAGGCGCGGTTTGATGTTGAGCGACTGTACGACGCGCTGCAGCTGGATGTGACCCACTTGCCTGCTGTGCCACAGATGCACGCCCATCTGTTTCATTACGCCCAACGTCAAAACAAGCCCAATTACGACAGAGGGCTTTTGCAATTTGTATCGTCCGGCGGCGCCCCCCTTGATCCGGTTTATAAACGCGAGGCTGAAAAATTCTATGGTCTGCCATTGCAGAACGGCTACGGTCTTACAGAAGGCAGCGCCGGTGTTTGTGCTACAAAAAGCACCAAGGGCGATCCGGATGTCAGCGTTGGCGTTCCAATGGGAGAATGCCAGATACGGATCAATTTTGAGGCCTATGGTGCCGAGCCGGACGAAGGTATCGGAGAGCTCGAAATTGGCGGGCCGCAGATCATGAAGGGATATTTTCGCGATCCGGATCAAACCCGAAAAATACTTACCGACGATGGGTTTTTTCGGACGGGGGACTTGGGGCGTTTTGATGAACACGGTCGGTTGCACATTACAGGCAGGTCGAAAGAGCTGATTATCCGGTCGGGATTTAACGTCTACCCAATTGAAGTCGAAGCCGCCCTTGCTGAACACCCCAAGGTTATTGTTGCAGGCGTGGTCGGGCGCCGGGTGGCGGGTAATGAAGAGGTCATTGGTTTTGTAAAAACGGCCGATCCGGTGCTTTTGTCAGAAGATGATTTGAAAGAGTTTGTGCGCGATAAACTTGCGCCCTACAAACGCCCCGCCCGTATTGTCATTGCCGATGATTTGCCGGCTGCTGCGACAGGAAAGCTTATGAAAGCAAAACTGTTGGATCATTTTGCGGATGTGTTGTCATGTGCCGCTAAAGACACGGAGTAACAGATGCCAAAAAAGTGCCCGGATCTATCAAAACCCTGACTTACAAAGTCTTGTGATATATCAGACGTAACGTTCGCGGACGATACCTCGCACACCCCTCACGGCGTCGACGGTATCGCTTTTCGCGTCTGTGATAAGGATGCTTCTGTCGACTTAGTGTTCCGTCGGACAGCTTTGACTACTTGTTCTTTTGCAAATAACAACGCCTTGCAAATCGCAGATATCTGCAATCTGGTTTTAGATGAAATGCGTGCCCAAACCATCTTGGTGTCTGGGGGTGTTTCAGGTTCTTGATATGTCAAAAAAGCATGGTCATCAAATTCATGGATACTTGAGTATCCGGTGTTTTGATGGCTGGATTACGTGTGAGGGACTGAGTTTATGCTTGTTCGGTGTGGTTCTGTCTAGCAGCTCTCTTAAGGAAGTCCGTGGCTTGCGTTTGGCGTAAAGTGAAACCCATCCAAAGCCTTGACAGTATGACGGTCACGGCAAAGGCCTGATATCGGCACTGTATGCACTAGATTTGCGCATAAGCCGCGCACTATCCGGTCTGCCTTGCAGGATTGATGAGTTTAACGTGTGCGGTTATAGCTTATGATGCGGCGTTTTAAAAAAACGCCCAATTTTCAATCTTTGAGCGGACCGCGAAGAGCTATATGACCGACCTGAAAGACGATAAAAGATTTGCCAATACGCTGGCACGAGGCTTGAATGTCCTGCGTGTGTTCGGGCCTGCAGATAGTGGGCTGACCAATTTGGAATTGTCTGAGCGAACCGGCATACCTCGTTCGACGATTTCCCGCCTGACATTCACATTGTGTGCATTAGGGTATCTGACCCATGGGCGCCATCACGACCTATACCGTCTTGGACCTGCATCACTTGCCTTGGGAAATATTGCATCAGCCACCTTTGCATTCGTGGACGCGGCCAGACCAATCATGCAAACTTTGGCCGACCAGACGGGCACACTTATCGGTGTGGCGGTGCATGACGAGGGCAAAATGCTCATGGTTAAAACGTGGCGACCAGTTGGATCTCCGACGAATTGGTTGGATGTCGGTTTTCGTATGCCCATACAAAACTCGTCTACAGGGGCAGGGTTCTTGGGAGCATTGACGGACAAGGAATTTACAAAGCTGATCACGCGGCAACCCCAGCTTGATACCGAAGAAATATCGGAATTATTGATGATATCCCGCCAACAGGTTTTGGCACTGGGATTTGCTTATGTTGAGGCAAAGGATCGGTTTACAAAATCGATAAATGCCGTTGCTGCACCTTATCGACCGACAGAATTTGGGGAGCCTGTCACGTTTCTAAGCGGTGCAAATTCTGAGGATTTGGCTGAATCCACAATCAAGTCCTCTGTTGGCCCGGCATTGGCGAAGGCGGTTAAAGCGCTTCAGCGGGTCGCTCCTTAAGAGTATTCGCAAAAACTATCTCGTTCGGCTTTGGAAGTTGTAAATTTTTAGACTTCGGCTTTGTTGGTCATTCTCTTGATGCGATGTGTGCTGCGCGTTGCTCTCGTACGCAAGGTCAAAACAGCCGGGGTTAGCTTGCTCCTTATTTACATCTTTGACTTTCTGTATCATTGCGACGTAATTCGCGATCCTGTGCTGCGACTTGCAAGCCCTGGTGACATAGACTTGCTGGTGCTTGCGGCGCGATCTCGGAGGGGTAACTACGGTTGCGGCCCGCTCATCCGGCTTTTCAAACACCAGGTGGCCTGAGACTACGTTTCCCGTCGCGCCAGAGGCCGGCTGATGAGGTGGCGCGGTGGTGCTCAACAGTGCAAATTCAAGATTTCGATAATTGGTTTTAGCGCAAAATATCTCGAATATGCCCGTCGCCCCCACCATCAGGAGCGCCGCAAATGAAAGTTTCAATTGCCGAAGGCGCGCGGAGGGTCAGGCAAAGGTGATCCGATGTGTAACCGGCAGAACACCGCTTTAGGAACCAGATGATCATTCTTTGCCGTGGGTTTGGTGTTCCTCGCCTTGTGCCCGGCGCATGTGCCGGAGGCCGCAGCTACACCCGATACAGAGACCACAAACGGCTGCCTGTGTGGTTAAATTTCCGTTTCGGAAGATGCCCCAAGACCGGGACCGGACAGTGCGCCTGATCTTGAAAAGCCCCTGTAAACCAAACACGTTTTTCCCTGTGACTGCCGAGCGGCCAGCTTACAGTCAATTTCTTTCCGGTTTTGATTAGGATTATGCCCGTCTTTTTGGGATTATTTTGTGTTTTATGATAGTTGGACTGAGTTCTGGTTTATATTCAGTGCTAGTATTTTGAAAATTATGGGGAAAAAAAGAATATACGAGAATTTGTGTGATTTATTAAAATAGGGGTTGCGCCTTTTGTTTG
>JAYQEA010000099.1:13549-14875 GCA_038138625.1 Roseivivax sp. | reverse complement strand
GTCAGCCTGATTGGACCAAAGTTTGGCTGCGGGCCTGAAACGCGTTGGCCGCGGGTTCGACGCACAAAGACGATTAGCGGGTCACGCGATGGTGTGACAACCGCCGAAGCGGATCGGATAAAGACGTTGGTGCGCGAAAGCCAGCCGATTTGTCATGCCGATGAGGCCCTGAAACAGGTCCGGTACCAGGAAATTTTGCACTGGCGCGGACCGGACACCATGCGATGGGGAAGCGGTTGCGAAAGACGTTGGACAGGCACTTTGTTCCGTCCGAATGCATCTTTGGACTGGCGCTTGCGGATGCGCGGCTGCTATGATGCCAAGGCTGCATCCCTGCGCGCCGCCACCGCCAGAGCCCTCTGCAAGCGCGCCGCGACCTGTCCGGCCCCTCACTGCGCACAACGTCCTACAAGACCGGGCGCTCCAACCTTCGGATTGTTTCTCTCTGCATTCTCGCTGCGGTATTTTTTGCCAGACCCGGCCAGATGCAACGCCGCAAGCCACCCGGAGTGGATGCGCGTCGGGAACGAGGTCCAACCAACTACGGGGATCGGTTTTTATCGATGTTTTGATCTAGAAGGGCTATATTTCTTGATCTATTTTTTGCGGCCTGTGTGACCAATAACTGTGGATCAAATGCTCGGACCGGTCCGCAGGGCCCGCCACGACTCCGAAACGCCATTCTATGCCCCCATAAACCCACGCAATAAATCCGCTGCAGCACGGCAGATTATCGGACGCAGCCGCCCATACGGGATAAAACCCCTCTACCCCAAGAGCGCTCGTATTACCTTGAATGCGGGATACAGATAACCGCAAAAAAGGTATTTTTTGTGCACACAGCCAACAATATCAGCCATCCAACAAGATCAAAACCGACCCAACCATTTTTCGTATCAAAGCAAATTACCGAATTCTAACGGCTATTTTCTGTAACGGTACTGACAAATCGTTTGATGGTCCCCGAGTTTCCAGAGCTACGATGTGCAACATACAGTTGGACCAGATCATGACTGGGCTCAAACGGCACGCAAGCGACCCCCGGTGGAGCGATGTTGCGTACCCATGCGGGCGCCAATGCAATGCCAAGCCCATGATCGACAAATTGCAACAGCGTAGATTTATCGATAACCTCACAAACGATGTTAGGTTGCGCTCCGATCTGACGAAATCCGTTCCATAGCACCTCGTGCAGGACGGGTCGGGCATGTTTGGGATACCCCACGATCGGTTCTGACGCGATATCCGCGGCAGACAAGGATTTTGCCACCGAAAGCGGGTTCGTTCTAGACAGGACAACCACGACCGGCTGACTATACAGGAGTT
>JAYQEA010000099.1:0-13539 GCA_038138625.1 Roseivivax sp. | reverse complement strand
GGTAGCATCTTGGAGGAAGCCGTACTTTTTATTCAGCTGTGTGAGTTTAAAAGCCACGTCGGTCCGATGGTTGATCAGCTCGTGAGAATGTTTCTCAGAAGAGGAGATTTCAAGGACTTGGACATGAACATTGGGGTCAGTTTTGCGAAACGCCACAAGAACCTTGGGCAACAACATCGAAATGGCTTCGTCGACGCCGCTGACCCTTATATGGCATAGGTCGGACTCCGCCGTGTGGCGCACGTTCGACACCGATTTTTCGATATCGAACAAGATTTTTTTCACATCCTGAACGAACCCTGACCCGGCCTGAGTCAGGCTAACCTGCCGTGTGGTACGAAAAAACAAACGTGCACCCAGTTCATACTCTAGTGCAGAGATACGTTCGGAAAGCGCAGACTGGCTCAGACCAAGACGTTCACCCGCTTTGCGGAAATGCAGCTCTTCGGCGACCGCGACGAAGCATTCCAATTGTCTGATGTCCAATCCACTAGGTCCTTCACACTATTTGAGCACACGGACGCGCATGCCATCACCCAGCTTATTCTCATACGCCCGAATGGCATCAGCATAGCCAAGGGTATCCAGAGTGTCATCGGCATCATTCAATAGCCCTGTCTGCGTCGCACCATCCATCTCAAACGGGATCGAGATCTTTTCTGCGCGAATGAGGCAGTCTTGGATATCAATCGATATCGACGTCCCTTTTTTGCGGCGTGCAAGTTTCATAAGCGCGTCACGCGCCTGATGGGATACAATGGGCAGGGCCAATCCGTTTTTACGCGCGTTATCATAAAAAATCCCAGCGAATCCAGTTCCTATGCAAGCCTCAATTCCCAATTGGCGCAGCCCCCAAACCGCGTGTTCACGGCTTGAACCACAGCCGAAATTATCCCCGACAATCAGAATGTTTGCCTCTCTCCACGGTGTTTTGTTCAGAATAAAGTCAGAGCGGGCCTGTCCTGTTTCATCAAACCGCAAATCGGCAAACGTGCCATCGGCCAGTCCTTCGCGGGTGATGGTGATCAAGAACCGTTTGGGCATAATCACATCGGTATCGACATTTGCCAGCGGAAAAGGGGCCGCCAGACCCGTAACTGTCTTGGGCATTCAAACACTCTCTTTTTGAAAATCGCGGACATCCGCAAGATGTCCGGCGATCGCAGAGGCTGCAACCATGGCAGGGCTCATAAGGTGGGTTCTCGCACCGCGTCCCTGACGACCTTCGAAATTACGGTTGGTGGAAGACGCGATGCGATCACCATCCAATGCGATATCGTCATTCATGGCTAAACACATCGAGCAGCCGCTTTCCGGACGCCAGTCAAAACCGGCATCGATAAAAACACGATCAAGGCCTTCTGCTTCGGCCATTATGCGCGTCAGGGCCGATCCCGGCACAACGATGGCCTCGACGCCATCTGCGACCTTACGGCCCCGAAGAATATCGGCTGCGGCGCGCAGATCTTCGATCCGGCTATTGGTACATGACCCGATAAAGGCGCTGTCAATGCGGATAGAGCGCACCAACTGTCCCTGTTCCAACCCCATGTAGTCCAACGCTCGTATCAAGGCAGCCCGGGTCTTTGGGGACATATCTGGGGTGACACAAGGAACCATGCCATCGATGGGCACGGACTGATCAGGGCTTGTCCCCCAGCTGACCAATGGTGCGATGGTATCGGCATCAATCCGAACCACCTGATCAAATGTTGCATCCGGATCAGAACACCATGCCTCGTTGTCAAAAGACAGCCTGTCACTGTGGGCACGACCCGCCGCCGCGCTCAAGGCTTTTTCATCCGCTGCAATCAGCGCAGCGCGCCCGCCAAGCTCCACAGCCATGTTGCAGATTGTCATCCGTCCCGGAATGTCCTGAGCGCGGATGGCCGAACCTGAAAATTCTACCGCGTATCCATTGGCCCCGCCGGCCCCGACAACCTGAACCACCTTCATAATGATATCTTTGGCCGTGGCACCCGGTGGCAGCTGTCCGTCAACTTCGACCAGCATTGTTTTCAGCCGCTTGTAACGCAGTGTTTGGGTTGCCAGAACATGTTCGACCTCGGATGTGCCGATGCCAAAGCCAAGCGCGCCAAACGCACCATAGGTGGTCGTATGGCTGTCTCCGCAGGCGATGAGCATACCCGGCGCAACCAGACCTTGTTCCGGGACCACGACGTGTTCAATACCCTGACGCCGGTCACCAAGACCATAAAAAGCTATGTCGTGTTTGACGCAATTGGCTTCGAGATTGTCGATCAACAGCTTGGAGGCCGCGTCGTGCGGGTGCCGGCTGCGCGTTGCGTTTACATGATCGATAACAGCAAGATGTGCCTCCGGCCGCCATACCGAAAGGCCCTTTGTTTCAAGACCGGAAAATGCCTGCGGACTGGTATATTCGTTCATGATATGAAAATCGACATAGACCAGCATATCACCGTCCGGCAGATCACAGACCCTATGCGCGTCTACCAGCTTGTCATACAGTGTACGTGTCATTCTGGCGCCTCTTTGTAACTGGATGCCGCGCAAAGAATTCACTCATATGAGCGGCAATCTGATCGGGAATTTCTTCGGCCATGTAATGCGTTGCCTCCAGAACTTTGCCCTCGATCTGTTCGGCACGCTGACGCCATAGGTCAAGCGCATCAAAGCAGGACTCAATCACCCCATGTTTCGCCCACAAGGCAAGAGTGGGCGTGGTGAGTTTCCGGCCAGTATCTGCGTTGTCGTGATCGATATCGATGCTGGCAGCCGCACGGTAGTCTTCGCAGCTGGCATGAATTGCATCCGGTTGCGCGAATGCCTCCAGATATTCGGTCATAGCCAAAGAGGAAAAAGGCACTTTTCCCTGCACCTGATTGAAGCATTTCAGCTTCCAAAAACCTTCGGGATCAAACCCGATCATAGTCTCGGGAAGCGGCTGTGGCTGGGTCAGGAAAAACCAGTGCCAATAGGCTTTTGCGAACCGGGCGCTTGTCTGGGCATACATTTCGCGGGTGGGTGCAATATCGAGCAAAACCATTGAGGCAACGCACTCTGGATGATCAAGGCCGAGACGATGCGCCACGCGCGCACCGCGGTCATGTGCGCCAACACAAAACCGCCGATGTCCCAAATGCTTCATAACCGCAACGATATCATTTGCCATCGCGCGTTTCGAATAGGGGTAATGTGACGGATCAGACCCCGGTTTGTCTGATCGTCCATACCCCCGCAGGTCAGGACAGATAACGTCATGGTCGCGCGCCAAGATTGGCGCAACGTGATGCCACATGGCAGAGGTCTGCGGATAGCCATGCAACAAGATCACAGGCGACGCGCCTTTCGGTCCCGCACGACGAAGGAACAGGGTCGCGCCATCCCCTTGGACGCGCAGCTCTTCGAAATCGCGAAACATTTTTTGACTCCTCCGAGAAATTCGGCTTTCCTCTTTATTTCAGAACAAATCAAAATAACTAATCGGAATAACTAATCTTTCTTGCCGACTAATCCTTTCGGAAAATCTGACTAATCTCCGAGGCATCACGACGCCCCGGTGGAGGATCTACGGAGGCACGGCAAGACGAATCAACGGAGGAAAACATGAAAATTCTGCTGAACACAGCACTCACTCTTACATTGGCACTCGGTGCGACGACCGCGTTTGCGGCCTGCGACGAGGGTGAAACGGTTATCAAATTCAGCCATGTCACCAACACCGACAAACACCCCAAAGGTATTGCGGCAACGCTGTTGGCCAGTCGCGTAAACGAAGAAATGAACGGCACTGCCTGCATGGAGGTTTTTCCAAACTCGACGCTTTATAACGACGACAAGGTGTTAGAGGCTCTGCTCCAAGGTGACGGTCAGCTTGCTGCTCCATCGCTGTCAAAGTTTGAGAAGTTCACCAAGCAGTTTCGGATTTTCGACCTACCTTTCATGTTCGCCAACATCGATGCCGTCGATGCGTTCCAAGGCTCTGACGCGGGTCAGGCCCTTCTCGACAGCATGCAGCGCCGCGGTCTTCAGGGCCTGACATTCTGGCATAATGGCATGAAGCAGATGTCAGCAAACGTTCCATTGATGTCACCAACAGACGCAGACGGTCTGAAGTTCCGTGTGATGTCGTCAGATGTTTTGGTCGCACAGATGCGCGCGATTGGCGGCAGCCCGCAGAAAATGGCGTTTTCGGAAGTCTACGGCGCACTGCAACAAGGTGTTGTCGACGGTCAGGAAAACACATGGTCCAACATCTACGGCAAAAAGTTTTTCGAGGTGCAGGACGGCATCACCGAAACCAACCACGGGATCATTGACTATCTGGTTGTTACAAGCGTCGATTGGTTGGACAGTCTCGATGCAGATGTCCGTGACCAGTTCATGACGATCCTGGACGAGGTCACCGCGGTTCGGAATTCCGAATCCTTCGCGGTCAATCAGGCAAACCGTCAAGCCATCATCGATGCAGGTGGCGAGGTCCGTCTGCTGACAGCCGACGAACGTCAGGCTTGGGTTGCAGCCATGAAGCCGGTCTGGGACCAGTTTGCCGACGACGTTGGCCAAGACATGATCGACGCTGCACAATCATTCAATAATTGACGTTGAAATAAAATCGGTCGGGGGCGGTAACACTGCCCCCGATTTTCAATTCGGGGGGCGGCATGGCTCAATCCACTTCAATGACCGACCGTATAGAAGAGACGCTGATAGCCGGTATTTTGGGGGCCATGACGGTGATTACATTCGCCAATGTGGTTATGCGATACGGCTTTAACAACAACATCCTTTGGGCGCTGGAACTCACTGTATTCCTTTTCGGTTGGCTCGTCCTTCTCGGGGCGTCCTATGCGGTCAAAAAAGGCGCACATCTGGGCGTCGACATCGTTATCAATGCCCTCAGCGCAAAAGCGCGCCGCGTCCTGGGGCTCGTTGCAGTGACAGTCTGCATCGCCTTCAGTTTTCTGATGCTAAAAGGGGCATGGGACTACTGGGCCAACTTCGCCAATCTTCCGGGTACGGACGGGCGCTGGTTCCCTCTTGGATTTGAAGACAGATATCGTGACAAAGGCTGGTACGAGGTTAACGACATCCCGCACCCTGCCGTTTTGGGCTGGATGGAAACCGTATTCAATGAAGGCGAGGAATATGAAAAAATTCCAAGGCTGCTGCCTTACCTGATACTTCCCCTGTCAATGGCACTCATGCTTTTTCGGTTTCTTCAGGCGGGCTGGATGCTCTGGACTGGCAAGATTGACCGGATCGTGGCCAGTCACGAGGTGGAGGACGAAATCGACGATGTACGCCACCAGAGTGGGGAGCAAGGCTGATGGACGTCGTATTACTGTTCACCATGGTGGTTGGGCTCTTGCTGATAGGTGTCCCCATTGCGGTCGCCTTGGGCATGTCGTCCGTCCTTTTCCTGTTATGGTTTTCCGACAGCTCCATGGCATCGGTCGCGCAAACCTTATTTAGCGCCTTCGAGGGCCATTATACGCTGCTCGCCATCCCGTTTTTCATCCTTGCCTCGTCGTTCATGACCACCGGTGGCGTCGCACAAAGGATCATCCGGTTTTCAATTGCCTGTGTCGGGCACCTGCCCGGCGGCTTGGCAATCGCTGGTGTCTTTGCCTGTATGCTGTTTGCCGCCCTTTCGGGGTCTTCTCCTGCCACAGTCGTTGCAATCGGTACGATTGTGATCGGCGGCATGCGGCAAGTTGGATATTCAAAAGACTTTGCCGCAGGGGTCATTTGTAATGCCGGAACCTTGGGCATCCTGATCCCACCCTCTATCGTCATGGTGGTCTATGCGGCATCGGTCGAAGTTTCCGTCGGAAGAATGTTCCTTGCTGGTGTGATTCCCGGGCTTTTGGCCGGTTTTATGCTGATGACCGCAATCTACATTATGGCCAAGGTCAAGGACCTGCCCAAAGGAGACTGGCAGGGCTGGTCAGAGATCTTTGCCTCAGGCCGCGAGGCGGGTTGGGGTCTATTCCTGATCGTGATTATTCTGGGCGGCATTTACGGCGGCATTTTCACCCCGACCGAGGCAGCGGCAGTTGCTGCGGTATATGCCTTTTTCATAGCCTGCTTTGTCTACAAGGATATGGGTCCACTCGCTGCAAAAGGAGCGCGCAGCCTGTCTGCGATGACGGTTTCGCAGGGGGGCGCCAATCTGTCTTTCTGGCGCCGCCCCTGGGTCCTGGTGACGGCATTCTTTCACAAAGATACGCAGCAGACCCTGTTCGAGGCCGGGAAACTCACAGTGACTTTGCTGTTTGTGATCGCGAATGCGCTCATTTTAAAGCACGTTCTAACCGACGAACAGGTTCCTCAACACGTGGCAAACGCGATGCTGTCGGCGGGGTTCGGCCCGGTGATGTTTCTGGTTGTCGTCAATGTGATTTTGCTGATTGGCGGCCAGTTCATGGAACCATCCGGACTGCTTGTCATTGTCGCCCCCCTCGTGTTTCCGATTGCAATTGAGCTTGGTATAGACCCGATCCACCTTGGCATCATCATGGTCGTCAACATGGAGATCGGCATGATCACGCCACCTGTTGGTTTGAACCTGTTCGTGACTTCAGGAGTGGCAGGCATGCCAATGATGCGTGTTGTGCGCGCGGCACTGCCTTTCTTAGGTGTTTTGTTCGTATTCTTGATCCTGATAACTTATGTGCCTTGGATATCAACAGTCCTGCCAAATGCGGTCATGGGGCCGGAAATCATCTTGAAATAACCCGATAAACCCCACCGATTGGCGGCACCCACTGGGTGCTGCCTCTTTTTATATTAATAAAATAAGTATAAATTTACGCTGGTCGTCCATCGACATGACGTTCTGCCCTATTAGCGGTCATGAAACTTCTTTACCACGCAAAGCACCACAGCCTCCGCGAAAGTCTGGGCAGTGCACAGACCGGCGTTTTCCAAGTTTGCAACGCTCGTCCATGCACAAAAAGAAATCGCTTTCCCCACACTATCGAGAATGACTCGCATTAACATTGACTTTGCGAATTAGTCGCAATACATGTAACCTGAGTTAGCAGAGATATACGCTTTGGCATCATTCTATTGGGACCTCTGACGATGTGTCTGACAAAAAGAATTCTTGTAGTTGTTGTCACGTTTGTGACCATCGCATTCCAGACGGGATCAGTGGCAGCCGATACGCGTCTGGCGATCGTGGCAACCACCGGGATGATCGCGGATGCAGCACGGCAGGTGGGCGGCAATAAGGTGCAGGTACGGGCCCTTATGGGTCCAGGGGTCGATCCACATGCTTACCGTCAAACGCGATCAGATATTGTGGCAATGGCCAAGTCCGATCTTGTTCTGTGGCACGGGCTGTATCTTGAGGCGCAAATGCAGGACTTTCTGTTTGAACTGCAAGAGACCGGCAACGTCGTGGCAGTCGCAGAAAGCCTGCCGCGTGATCTTTTACTACACAACGAGGATTATGCAGAAAAATTTGATCCTCATGTCTGGATAGATCCGAATTTATGGGGCCGTGTTGTGCTGAACATTCGCGATGCACTGATCAGCGCCCAACCCGAGCACGAAAAGACCTTTCGCGACAATGCCGATGCGCACCTTATCGCGCTAAAAGACTTGGCAGCCTACACATCAAAGGTCCTTGCATCCGTCCCCGCCGAAAGTCGTGTGTTGATCTCTGCTCATGACGCATTCAATTATTTTGGCAAGGCATATGACTTCGATGTTCTTGGCATACAAGGTATTTCGACAGAAAGCGAAGCGGGGCTTCTGCGCATCGCTGAAATGGTAGACACTTTGGTCACGCGTAACATTGGGGCAGTGTTTGTAGAAAGCTCCGTTTCAGACCGTAATATACGCGCGTTGATCGAAGGTGCCGCTGCCAAAGGACACAAGGTCGCTATCGGAGGTGAATTGTTTTCAGACGCTATGGGCGAAGACGGCACTTATGAAGGAACCTACATCGGGATGATTGACCATAACGTGACAGTTATAGCCCGCGCGCTTGGAGGCGACGCGCCACAGTTGGGTATGCTGGACCTTTTGAACCAGGGAACATTGAAATGACACGCAGTCACGCAACTGTTGTAACTGAGGATGGCAGAATGGTCCCGGCGCCTGTGCCAGGGGCTGAAACGGCGCTCTCAGCGCAAGGGCTGACCGTTTCTTATGGCGAAAAACCGGCTGTATTCTCGGTAGACGCGGCATTTCCCGCGCAGTCCATGTCTGCGATTATCGGACCAAACGGTGCGGGTAAATCCACGTTTTTAAAGGCGGCTTTGGGCATCATTCCACGCCTGTCCGGAGACGTATCGATCTTTGGTACACCCGTCGAAAAGGCCCGCCATCGCATCGCATATGTACCGCAACGCGCGAGTGTGGATTGGGATTTTCCAACAACAGTCATCGATGTCGTCCAGATGGGTCTTTACCGCAAGGTTGGGTTGCTTGGCCGTCTCTCTGGCCAGATGACACACAAAGCGCGGGCCTGTCTGGACCGTGTTGGTATGGCTGACTTTGGAGACCGTCAGATCGGACAACTTTCAGGTGGACAACAGCAGCGCGTTTTTCTGGCGCGCGCGCTCGCACAGGATGCAGATCTCTATCTGCTGGATGAGCCGTTTGCCGGCGTTGATGCTGCGACCGAACGCGCCATCATTGACGTGCTAAAGCTTTTAAAAGCGGAGGGCAAAACCGTTGTCGCCGTGCATCATGATCTGTCCACGGTGCAGGAATATTTCGATCACGTCTTTTTAATAAATGTGCGGCGCGTCGCCGAAGGCGCTGTCTCAACGACGTTCACAATGGAAAATCTGAACGCAACCTATGGCGGCAGGCTTGCCGCAACGCATATGGCAAAATTAGGCGGCGTCGCCTCTTGATTCCCTTGATGGACGCCCTGCTGCTTCAATCTGGCTACAATGCAGCCCTTGTTGCGATTGGTGCAGCTCTATTGGGGTTTTCCACAGGCGCATCAGGCACTTTTTTATTCTTGCGCAAACGGGCACTCGTCTCCGATGCGACCGCACATGCAACATTGCCCGGTGTTGGAATGGCGTTCCTGATCATGGTGTCTTTTGGCGGTGACGGACGCAATCTGATCGGGCTTATGCTCGGGTCTGCCGTAACTGCAACAGTCGGGCTGATAATTGTTGAATGGATCTCGCGTCGCACGCGTCTTGCCGAGGACGCGGCCATTGGGGCCGTGTTGGGATCGTTCTTTGGACTGGGTGTCGTCCTTCTGACCATTATCCAGACAATGAGTGTGGGCCGACAGGCCGGGCTTGAGGGGTTCTTGCTCGGGGCGACTGCTGGAATGCTATTTCAAGACGCGGTCATCATTGCCATCGGGGGGGCGATCGCCGTGTGCGCGACATGGGTCTTGCGCAGGCCGATGACGGTCGTCGCTTTTGATGCCGAATACGCGGCAGCCATGGGATATGACGTGCGCAAGATTGATCTGATGATGATGGGCATCGTTATGGTGATTACGGTGATCGGCCTGAAAATCGTAGGCTTGATCCTGATTGTTGCCATGCTGATTATTCCCCCGGTCGCGGCACGCTTTTGGACCGACCGCAGCGATCGCCTGATCTGGATCGCGGGCTGCATTGGCGCTGTGTCGGGGTATCTTGGCGCAGCTTTGTCCGCCTCGGCACCAGCAATGCCCACCGGGCCGTTGATCGTACTCACAGCAGCGGCGGTGTTCTTTTTGTCGTTGTTGCTTGCGCCTGAACGGGGAATAGCCGCCGCCTTGGTCCGCCAACGCCGGTTTCAAGCCCGCGTGCATCGCCGGCAAGGCCTTTTGGCGCTTGCACGGCAAGAGCCGATTCGAGAACCGTTCACCCTGCGTCTTTTATCGCGCGAGGGATTGATACGCCCCGATGGCGTGCCTACCGATTTGGGGCGCGCCAAAGCAGCAAAAGTCGCGCGCGACGAACGGCGCTGGGATATCGCGCGCCAAGTGCATCAGGATGCCGGTTTGACGGGACGCTATGACGGGCTGACGCCGATCGAAGATATTTTCACGCCGGACGAGATTCGTGAATTTGACCGTCAGATCGGTCCACCTGTCTCTGTAGGGGAGCTTCCATAATGGGGGCTGACTTTGTTCAATTCTCGCTTGTGCCAATTCTGATCGGAGTTTTTGCATCTGTTGCCTGCGCGTTACCGGGTAATTTTCTGATTTTGCGACGCCAAGCCCTGATCGGTGATGCGATCAGCCATGTTGTCTTACCCGGTATCGTCGTTGCATTCTTGTTAACCGGGACTGTCGCAGCGCTCCCGATGCTGATCGGCGCCGCGGGGGCGGCTTTGACCGCCGTTATCCTGATCGAAGCGGTCAAGCGTCTTGGGGGCATTGACCCCGGTGCGGCTATGGGTGTTGTCTTTACAACGCTGTTTGCGGGCGGCGTGCTTTTGTTAGAGCAGTCCGACACCTCAAACGTGCATATTGACGTCGAACATGCTCTGATGGGCAACCTCGAATCCCTGATCTGGTTTCGTGCCACGGGTTGGGCTTCGCTTTGGGACCCTGTTGCATTGTCCAGCCTGCCCCAAGAACTTCCACGCATGGCAATGACGTGTTTTCTAGTTATCGTTGTGATGGTGGTTTTCTGGCGCTGGCTCAAAATTGCAACTTTTGACGAAGGCTTTGCGCAAGTCCTTGGAATACCGGCCGCTGGCGTTGGATATGGTTTGGTGATTACCGCGGCGATCGCGGCGGTCGCAGCCTTTGATGCCGTCGGATCGATCATTGTAATTGCCATGTTCATCTGCCCTCCTGCCGCAGCGCGACTGATGACAAATACATTGACCGCACAGATCTGGTGGTCCGTCGCCTTTGCAACCTTGTCTGCCATTTTGGGCTACGTGTTTGCAGGCTATGGCCCGATGTGGTTGGGCAGTCAAAACGCGGTCAGTGCCGCGGGAATGATTGCTGTGGTGTCAGGCGTTATCTTGGGATTGGCCTGTCTTTTTGGCCCCTATCGCGCCCGCACTAGCAGCGATCGTGTCCCCCCTACCCTCTGAAGCAGAATTTAGGTTAGTGCCGGTTTGGCGGCTGGTTTAGCGACCTTTAAAACGCACCGGCAGTATGGCTCGTTCATGCCGCCAGCTTAAATGTCCCGTGTTGAGTCCAGGAACGGCCGTCCACCTTATATCACGGTCCGTATATTTTTATGGACAGTAATGTCCATAAAATGCAACGCTGTATCAACGATCCAAAATCGACGCGAATTTTGCCTCAACGCAGCATCGCGTCATGCGTGAACCTGGAGAACAAAGCTATGAAGTCGCATTATCAGGCAGTTGTCATCGGAGGCGGGGTTGTTGGGGCATCTGTACTGTATCATCTGGCTAAATTCGGCTGGACTGACGTTTGCCTGATTGAACGGGACATTTTGACATGCGGGTCGTCGTGGCATGCGGCGGGTGGTTTTCACGCGCTTAATGCAGATCCTAATATTGCCAGCCTGCAATCCTACACAATCGATTTGCTGAGCGAGATTGAAAAAGAATCCGGCCAGTCAGTTGGGATGCACATGACCGGAGGCATGACCCTTGCCGGAACACCGGATAGATGGGAATGGTTACAATCGTCCTATCGCAGGTTCCAGTCCATCGGCATCAATGATGTGCGTCTGATTACGCCGCAAGAAGCAGGCGAGCTTTGCGGCATTTTATCTACAGACGGGATTCTCGGTGGCATGTGGGCAGACCGCGAAGGTTATGTGGATACGACGGGCACCGTTCACGCCTATGCAGGCGCGGCACGGAAATATGGTGCTCAAATAATTGAGCATAACCGCGTTTTGGAACTGCGCCAAAAGTCCGACGGTTGGGAAGTTGTGACCGAGCAAGGCACGATTCACACACAGCATGTTGTGAATGCCGCGGGTTTATGGGCAAAGCAGGTTGGCCGGATGGCCGGGATTGAATTGCCGGTCTCTCCGCTCAATCACCACTATCTTATCTCGGAAACAATCCCCGAGGTCGCCGCGATGGACAGAGAAATGCCACTGGTGGTGGATCTTGAGGGATTTACATACATGCGGCAGGACCAAAAGGGATTGCTTTTGGGCATCTACGAGGTCGACCATGAACATTGGATGATGGACGGCGCGCCTTGGGATTACGGCATGCAGCTGCAACAGGAGGATCCCGATCGCATTGAACGAGAACTGACGCTTGGGTTTGAACGATTTCCCGTCTTGCAACATGTTGGCATCAAGACCTGGGTGAACGGGGCGTTCACGTTTTCTCCTGACGGCAATCCATTGGTGGGTCCTGTACGCGGAAAACCCGGGTATTGGTGTGCCTGCGCGGTGATGGCAGGCTATCTTCAGGGGGGGGGCGTCGGAAAGTCACTGGCCGAGTGGATGATCCATGGCGAGCCAGAGACAGATGTCTTTGGTATGGATGTGGCGCGCTACGGCGATTTCGCCCAGAACAAACGCTACATCAAGGAAACGACAGGTCAGTTCTACAGCCGCCGGTTTGTCATGACCTATCCAAACGAACAGCTCCCCGCTGGCAGGCCACTCAAGAAAGCCCCGGCTTATGAGGCTATGACGGCAGCTGGCTGCCAATGGGGCGCAAGCTGGGGATTGGAGCTGCCACTCTATTTTGCCCCGGACCCGAAGTTCGTCGAAACACCTTCACTCAGGCGGTCGAACGCTTTCGACATTATTGCCAACGAATGCAAGGCTGTTCGTGCAACCGCAGGGCTGATCGATATTACCGCATTTTCGCGGTATGAGGTATCCGGCCCAAACGCCAAGATGTGGTTGGATAGGATCATGGCCTCCACCCTTCCAAAGCCCGGACGCGCCCGACTAGCACCCATGCTCAGCCCTGAAGGCAAGCTCAAAGGAGATCTGACTATTCTGAATTGGGGCGATGGCACATGGTGGATCATGGGCAGCTACTACCTGCGTGAATGGCACATGCGCTGGTTCGATGATCATATGGAAGACGGTGTGGCGGTGCGTGATCTGTCCGACAGCACGGTGGGCTTTGGCGTGGCTGGCCCGAACAGTCTGAAAATCCTCGAACAGGTAACAGACAGCCCGATCGGGGATTTACCGTTCATGGGCTGTGGTACGTTCGATATCGGTTTGTTGCGGGTCCAGATCGGGCGGCTATCCGTGTCTGGTGAAATGGGATTTGAGATCCACTGCTCGGCCACAGAACATATCACATTGCGCGAAACACTGCTGGCCGCTGGCGCTGATTTCGGCATTCAAGAGGTTGGCTTCAACGCGTTGCTGAGCCTGCGGCTTGAGAAAAGTTTTGGCATATGGAGCACGGAGTTCACCCAAGCATACACTCCGCAACAAACAGGGATGGACCGTTGGATTGATTGGGACAAAGGCGACTTTATCGGGCGCGAGGCTGTTCTTGCAGAAAAAGGCGCAGGCGCACCTGCCCAACAGCTCGTCACCTTGGAAATTGATGCGCGCGACGCAGATGCCAGCGGGTTTGAACCTGTGTGGAAGGATGGTTCATTTGTGGGGTTTGTGACCTCGGGCGGATATGGTCACACCGTTGGAAAGTCCCTGG
>JAYQEA010000098.1:0-14890 GCA_038138625.1 Roseivivax sp. | reverse complement strand
TTCTTTGTTGCAATAAATTTCGTCAAAGCAGTGGCATCAAAACGCGAAAGGGCCACATCTCAGGTTTTCGAAAAGATTGCACCTGAAGATATAAAATTACATTTGAACACCACAAAAAATATTTAAACTTTGAAGGCTTTTTGTCGTCGAGGCGACATGGCGATCCACAAACAAAAACCATCTGCCAGCTGCTCGGCCTAGAAATGAATATGAATTCATCACTTTGCAACAGATACCTGTGGGATACAGGCTGGTTCAAGGAATTGATCTGGCGACCTCAACATGAACGTGGTCTGTGCGAGGCTTGAAACAGCATTACCCCGTAGGATTACCCCGCCCTTTGACCGAGCCTAGATATTCCATGACAGAAGCGCGCACCGATTGCTCGCCTCGACTGCGCGCATTGTCAATCACGGCTTTTACCTCGGTCAGATTGCTGCGCATCAAAATGTTTTTGACCGGCCCGATCGAGGCAGGTCGCATTGATAGCGACCGCAATCCCATAGCAGCAAGACACAATGCCTCGATTGGTCGCCCAGCGTCTTCGCCACAAAAACTCAGATGCGTCCCCGTTTCGTGACATCGAGAGATAATGTCTTCAATAAAGGTCAGAAAACTCACGTTTAGAGTATCATAGCGCCGCCGCACGCGTTCGTTTTCACGGTCTGCTGCAAAAAAGAACTGCTTTAGATCGTTGCCCCCGATGGACAGAAACTCAACTTCTGAAAAAAAGCGACGTGATGCAAAAGCCAGCGCTGGCGTTTCAAGCATCGCCCCGGTTTTGATATTTTCCGGTAACAAATGGCCCAATTTTTTCTCACGCTCGATGGCCTTATCCATTTCAGCGATGCCGGCCGCATATTCTGAATATTGCGCAACAAAAGGAAACATGACGGACAACGGCCGCCCCTTGGCTGCACGCAACAGCGCTTGCAGCTGCATGCGCATAACCCCCGGCTTATCTAGCCCCACACGAATGGCACGCCATCCTAGTGCGGGATTTGGTTCGTCGGCCGGTTTCATGTAGGGCAGGACTTTGTCCGACCCAATATCCAACGTGCGAAACACCACCCGCTTATCACCTGCCGCATCCATGACCCGCGAATAGATGTCCACCAGTTCGGTTCGCTTGGGCATCTTATTGCGGATAAGGAATTGAAGCTCGGTCCGAAAAAGTCCTACGCCTTCTGCGCCAGAGCTTGCAAGAGATGGTAAGTCTGCCATCAGACCTGCGTTCATATGCAGCTCAATCCGTTCTCCACAAGGGGTTACACAGGCTCGATCGCGAATGGACGCATAACGTTGCTGGGCTTGTGCCTGCATGGCCATCTTGTCACGAAAGGCGGTGACCACTGTTTCATCGGGCCGCAAATGGGCGATCCCCTGATCACCATCAATCATGACGTGGTCACCGTTCAAGGCTTCATTGGTGATATTGCCGGTGTTGATCACGAGAGGAATGGCCAAGGCGCGCGCCACAATAGCCGCATGGCTGCCAACAGATCCCTCTTCTAGAATGACGCCACGCAATTTGCGCCCATATTCCAGAAGATCACCCGGTCCAATGTTGCGTGCTACAAGGACCGGATCGTCGGGCATTTCGGCCCCTGTTTCACGCCCCTGCCCGGTCAGGATCCTAAGAAGCCTGTTGGACAAATCATCCAGATCCTGCAAACGTTCGCGCAAATATGTATCTGCAACTGATTTCAAACGGGCTTTTGCTGCGGATTGTTCTTTCTCAACAGCAGCTTCCGCAGATAGTCCGTTGCTGATGTCTTCTTTCATGCGGCGCATCCAGCCTTTGGAATTGGCAAACATCCTGTAAGCCTCGAGGACCTCAATTTGTTCTGCATCCTGCGTGTCGGCCAAGAGTTGGTCGACGCTGACCCGCAGGTCGTCAACAGCAGCTTGCAAACGCGCCATTTCGGTCTCGGGGTCATCGGTGACCAAATGGGTTACAACCACGCGTGGTTCATGCAGCCAGATATGACCCTCTGCTGTGCCTTCTTGTCCGACGCTTCCGCGAAACATCACAGGTTGTGTGTGACGGGCCTTCAGTGCGGCCCCTTCGCCCACAAACGCCCCCAGTTCGGTCATTTCGGCCAAGACCATAGCCACAACCTCAAGCGCGTAGATCTCGTCTTGGGTAAAATCGCGGCTGTCCCTTGTTTGCACGACCAACACGCCAAGTTTTTCACCCAAACGCTGGATCGGCACCCCAAGAAAACTTGAATAAATCTCTTCGCCCGTTTCTGGCATATAGCGAAAACCAGGTTCTGCGGGGGCCATTGGTGTGCTGACGACTTTGCCGTAGCGGGCAACCTGACCGACCAGTCCCTCGCCCAAGCGCATACGCGTTTCATGCACAGCTCCGGCATTCAGGCCTTCTGTTGCGCAAAGCTCGAGTGTTTCATCATCGCGAAACAGATAAATAGAGCACACTTCGGTGCCCATGCTGTCAGCAGTAAGGTTGGTTATCCGGTCAAGACGCGCTTGTCCGGCTGCCTCCACCGCCATGGTATCGCGCAGTCTGCCCAACAGCTTTCTGCTTTCGCTTTCGCGTGTTCTTTCCCGCCTGTCCGACATCGTCTTGGCGGCCTCCCTTTTGCTTGCACTCAGCTATAAGCCAAGTGCAACAAAAGGAAAACGGGAATACACTTTGGGATCGGTTGCAAGCTGCAATCAAACCAAAAAATAAGCGTATTTCCCGACCCGCGTGTAAGTTCCCGCCATTTGAGACCGCTTTGATCTGCGCAAGTGCCACGGTATGAGGACTGGTAGCGACCAGCTTTCTGCGCAACCAGCTCCGGAGTCACCTGTATTCTGTATCAACAATGATCAAAGTCTATTCAACCACTGACCGCTTGCGCTGTTTTCCAAGTCATGCGACTGGTTTTTCAGCCGAGCTTTTCCAGTTCGAATGCGTCATGCAACGATTGGACCGCAAGTTCCATATATTTACGGTCTACCAACACGGAAATTTTGATTTCAGATGTGGCGATGACCTTAATGTTGATGCCCTCATTCGACAGTGTCTCGAACATTTTGGCCGCAACGCCAGACTGGCTGCGCATTCCAATTCCGACGGCCGATATTTTTGCGACATCGGTGTCCGCGACCAACCCGCGAAAGTTTAGTTCTTCACGGTCTTTGGCAGCATTCAAAGCAGCTTCTGCCCGCAAAACCTGATCTGTCGGGCAGCTGAATGTCATGTCGGTACGACCATCATCGGCGATGTTCTGGATAATCATATCCACATTTACGCTGGCCTCTGCCAGGGGGCCGAAAATTGCCGCGGCAATGCCCGGGCGATCCGCGACAGAGACCAAGGTCATTTTGGCTTCGTCGCGGCTGTAGGCGATTCCTGAAACGGGTCGATTTTCCATAACGTCCTCCTCGTCGCAGACCAGTGTGCCGGCCTCGTCGGATTGTTCTTCAAAGCTTGATAATACGCGCAATCGCACCTTGTAGCGCATTGCCAATTCGACCGAGCGGGTCTGCAAAACCTTGGCACCGAGACTGGCAAGCTCCAGCATTTCTTCAAATGCGATCCGATCCAGTTTGCGGGCTTTGTCTGCTATTCTTGGGTCAGTGGTGTAAATGCCGTCCACATCGGTGTAGATATCGCAGCGCTCGGCGTCAAAAGCGGCAGCAAATGCGACCGCGGTCGTGTCCGACCCACCGCGACCAAGTGTTGTGATCCGGCCCTCTGAACTCACACCCTGGAACCCGGCAACAACAGCAACGCGCATCCCCTCGTCGAATTTGCCAAGCAGATTATCGGTTGGTATGGCTTCGATGCGAGCAGAGGCATGGGCAGCGGTGGTCTGGACCGGCACTTGCCATCCCTGCCAACTGCGTGCCGGCACATCCATTTCCTGTAACGTCAATGCCATCAGGCCTGCCGTCACGTTTTCGCCAGAGCTGACGACCGCATCATATTCACGGGCATCATATAACGGGGATGTCTCGCCCACCCAATTTACCAGTTCGTTTGTTTTGCCAGACATCGCCGAAACGATGACGATGACGTCATAGCCTTTGGCGACCTCGACCCCGACGCGTTTGGCAGCGCGTCTGATACGATCCAACGTGGCAACCGAAGTGCCGCCGAACTTCATCACAAGAATGGGCATTTTACGTCCTGAATCCTTTTACCCCTGCGCCGGTCGGACTGGGAATATGATACCCAGCCTTCGGGTGCAAGGCGTGCGCGGCTCAGGTCTGTTTAGTAGACGTGATCCCGACCATCCCAGGTTTGAAAACACCCAGTGTTCGCAAGCGAAAGGTTGTCGAACCTCTCAAGCAATCCCTGCGCCGACTGTGCGGTGTCTATATCAGCCGTGCTGCCGCCCATATCCGTTTGTACCCATCCGGGGTGATAAACACCGACGGCGATTCCCAGACCAGACAAATCAGAGGCAAGGTTGCGCCCCAAATTCAAAACCGCTGCCTTGGACGAGCGATAGATATAACTGCCACCGGGCGCGTTCGTATGTGACGCCATCTGGCTGCCAATGATTGCAATTTTAGCGGTGTTTGGGATTTGTAGATTTGGCAATAGCGATTGGACAGTCATGAAAACACCGGTCACATTCGCGGCAAAGGTCCCTGCCCAAAGATCACTGTCATACCCATCCGCAAGGTTTTGACCCTTATCGAGGTAGACGCCCGCATTGCACACAAGCAGATCAAACGGCTGGCTGTCCAGTTTTGCAGCCAGAGCGGAGTGGCTTTCGGGGTCTGTGACATCCAGCTTAAAGCCAGTGCTGCCGTTGCGTGATGTCGCTATCACATGATCGCCACGGTCTGTCATTTTTGCCCCGATAGCGGCACCGATTCCGCGATTAGCACCCGTGATCAAAACGCGCATTAATTCGCTTTCCGTGTGGGCGTAAACGGCAGGGCCGCGATTGGAATTCCATCATCAATCAGTTTTTTGGCATCTTCGTGCTTGGCTTCGCCACGGATCCAGCGCTCTGGGCTCGTCCCCTCGTGGATTGCGCGCGCCTCTTCGGCAAATCGCGTTCCAACATCTTCGGAATTGGCCTCGACATGCGTACGAATCTTTGCCAGCGCGGCCTCGGACTCGGTGGATGGTTGGCTCAATGGGGCGGAGTCGCGTGTACTGACGGCAGGCGCCATCATCGCCTTTTCCACCTTGGTCTCACCACACACCGAACATACAACCATTCCTGTAGATTGCAGTTTGTCATATGCTGCTGCTGACTGAAACCAGCTGTCAAAGCTATGGCCTTGTGCGCATTTCAGCGTGAATTGAATCATGTAGTCCCCACAGTCCGAACGCTCTACATACGTTTATTATCTGCGCACCTGATGGTTAATATCAAGACCCACCATGTCGCAAGCCGCGCTTGGGTGACCCTTTTGAGGTCAAACGAACATAAACTTAGCGTTCGCCTCTGTCTGCAAGAGATGGCTAACCCGTTAGCAGTATGGCAGCGCGACATGGTCTTGCTTGTACGCTGCAGGTGCTCTTGACCTGACGGCGCCACGACAGTAACCACGCCAAGTGGCGATTTGTTACCGGATTGTGGGCCACGTTAAACATGCCGCTAAAAGGTCAGCCGAAAGCCCCCTTTCGCTTGGCCGGAACGGGGGTTTTTTTGTGGGCTGGAATGCCTTGGGAGATGGGAAATGATCAAAAGGCACAAACGCACAAATCTGGTCCATGGTGGCACGCGGCGCAGCCAATGGGGTGAATTGAGCGAAGCGATTTTTCTGACCCAGGGGTTCGCATACGACAGTGCCGAGGCCGCCGAGCAGCGATTTATCGAGGCAGGGCCTGACGAGTATATTTACGCACGATACGGAAACCCCACGGTCGCAATGTTCGAAGAGCGTATCGCTCTGCTGGAAGGAGCAGAAGCCGGGTTTGCAACGGCATCTGGAATGGCTGCGGTAAACGGTGCCCTTATGTCCACGCTCAAAGCCGGAGATCACGTGGTTGCTGCACGTGCCCTTTTTGGATCCTGCTTGTATATACTCGAAAATATTTTGCCACAGTTCGGGGTAGAAGTCAGTTTTGTTGATGGGGCCGACCTCGACCAATGGCGCGCGGCCGTACGGCCTGATACATCAGCAGTTTTCTTTGAGAGCATGTCCAATCCAACGCTTGAGTTGGTGGATATTGCGGCGGTTTCGCAGATTGCCCACACGCACAACGCTCTGGTAATTGTTGATAATGTGTTTTCCACGCCAATCTACAGCGACGCAATCGCGCAGGGAGCGGATGTGGTGGTATATTCTGCAACCAAACATATTGATGGACAGGGGCGTGCTCTTGGGGGCGTGATTCTCGGAACGCGGACTCAGATACGAAAAGTAGTTGAACCCTACATGAAGCACACAGGTGGGGCGATGAGCCCCTTTACCGCCTGGCTTCTGCTTAAGGGATTAGAGACCATGGATCTGCGCGTGCGTGCCCAAACAGCAAGTGCGGGCCGGATTGCAGACGCTCTTGTTGGAACACCGGGCATTGCGACTGTTTGCTACCCTGGCCGAGCCGATCATCCACAATATGAACTGGCCATGCGGCAGTTAGGCGCCGGTGGCACCGTTGTGTCGTTTGTGCTTGAAAACGGTAAAGAAGCAGCTTTCAACTTTATGAATAAATTGGAGATCGTGCTGATATCCAACAATTTGGGGGATGCGAAATCGATTGCGACTCATCCCGCTACCACAACGCATCAGCGGTTAAGCGCTGATCAAAGAAACAGTTTGGGGATCTGCGACGGATTGATCCGTTTGTCCGTTGGCCTCGAGGATCCGGACGATTTAATTCTAGATCTGAAAATAGCTCTTGAGTCTGTCGCGTAGGTTGTTTTGTCAAATCGTCAAGGCGTGGTACTACAACAATTAAATTGGCAATTTCGGCGCAAATGCCTAGTTTATACAGGTGTCGGACGAAAGGGCACCAAAATGAATCGTTATACCCCGAATATACAAAGCGCTCCCAACCAGGATGAAGCTCGGGAAGCCTTGGATGTGCTAAAAACTTGGGCGCGCACCGCGCACGACGACGAAATCGCAGCTATGGATCCGGGACTTGCTGGCATGTTGGATCCAGCCAAGGCCTATCCGGAACTCGCACGCAATTATCCCGCAGATTTCAGCGTAAACCCTGCATACAAAGCCAGTCTACCCGATTTGCAAAACGGACCTGCGTCATTGATACGCGGAGCCAACCGTCCAATTCAGCATGTCGGGATTTCGAACTTCCGTCTTCCCTTGCGATACCACACCCGTGACAACGGCGATCTGACGCTCGAAACAAGTGTCACAGGAACCGTCAGTCTGGACGCGGACAAAAAAGGCATTAACATGTCGAGGATCATGCGATCTTTTTACCGACATGCAGATGAGCAGTTCAGCTTTGAGGTCATCGAAGCAACTCTGGACGACTACAAGGCTGATCTGGAAAGTTTGGACGCGAGAATCGGATTGCGGTTTTCCTTTCCGGTGAAAGTGAAAAGCCTACGCTCTGGTTTGGCAGGGTACCAATACTACGACATCATGCTGGAATTGTTTGAGCGTGATGGCGTAAGGCATCAGATCATGCATCTTGACTACGTCTATAGCTCTACATGCCCCTGTTCTTTGGAGCTGTCAGAGCATGCCCGCAGGACGCGGGGGCAAATGGCAACACCCCACTCTCAGCGCTCGGTCGCGAGGTTGTCTGTCGCCGTTCTGCCGGGCGAAACTTTGTGGTTCGAAGATTTGATCGACATTTGCCGGACGGCCGTTCCAACCGAGACGCAGGTGATGGTGAAACGAGAAGACGAACAAGCCTTTGCCGAGCTGAATGCCGCCAACCCGATCTTTGTAGAAGATGCCGCACGTTTATTCGCTTTGGGTCTGCAGAAAGATGCGCGGATCGGCGATTTCCGTGTGATGGCCAGCCATCAGGAAAGCCTTCACAGCCACGATGCAGTATCTGTGCTGACCCAAGGGGAAACTTTTGCAGCGGACAGCATTGATCCGCGTGGCTTTGCGTCTTTGATACACGTCGGCTAACGTCGGCTGCTTGACACCGGAAGAGCATGCGGCCAACCCTCTGGTTATGTTTGACGTGCGTCCAGTTGGGTATGTGATCGGGTGGATGGTGATTGCGCTTGGCGTCGCCATGCTTCCACCATTTTTTATCGACTTTTTCTCTGGCAACAGTCCTTGGGTTTTTCTGGAAAGCGCAGCGGTAACCATCCTGTTTGGTGGATTTACCGTCTTGGCGACAGCAAACGGTGTCACCTCTCGACTATCCATCCAACAGACCTTTTTGTTGACAACAGGGGTTTGGGTTGTCCTGCCGGTTTTTGGCGCAATGCCGTTTGTACTGGGAGCGACCGAGTCATCCTATACCGATGGCTTTTTCGAGGCGATGTCCGGTTTGACCACAACTGGGTCCACTGTCTTTTCCGGTTTGGATCAACTACCTCAGGGACTGATTCTTTGGCGTGGCTTATTACAGTGGATCGGGGGCATCGGGATCATCGTAGTTGCTATGGTGTTTCTACCCGAATTACGGGTTGGGGGCATGCAGGTCTTCAGAACAGAAGGCTTTGACACCATGGGTAAAATCTTGCCTCGGGCCACGCAAATCTCGTCTTCAATTTCCTCAATCTACTTGGGGCTGACGCTGGCTTGTATCCTCGCATACAGTGTGACCGGAATGTCATGGTTCGAGGCGACAGTCCATGCTTTGACCACGGTATCAACAGGGGGATTTGGGGCGTCGGATACATCATTTGCTTCTTATTCAGGTGCCACTCAATATGTGGCTGTCGTTTTTATGATCCTCGCCGCTTTGCCTTTTGTACGCTATGTCCAGATGATCGCAGGGGACAGGCTCGCGATCACACGAGACGCGCAATCAAGGGCGTTTGTACTGACCATTTTAGTGTTGGTCGCACTTGCATCATTGGCACTTTGGAGCACGCCTGACCATGGGGCCGAGAAAGCCTTTCGTGAGTCATTGTTTAATATCACGTCCATTATTTCCGGCACCGGTTATGCAAGCGCGGATTACATGTCGTGGGGACCGTTTCTGGTGTCTGTGTTCTTTTTTATCGGTTTGATCGGGGGGTGTGCGGGGTCTACTGCATGTTCGGTCAAGATTTTTCGATATCAAATCCTGTTCGCATCGGTGAAACTTCAACTGCAGCGCATTCGTTCGCCTCATGGCGTCTTTGTCCCGCGGTTCGAAGGCCGACGGATTGATGAAGATGTCTTATCCTCGGTCATGTCATTTTTTGTCTTTTTCGTTGTGACATTGGGACTGTTTACTGTTGCACTGGCGCTGACGGGGCTTGATTTCATAACCTCACTCAGCGGTGCTGCTGCGGCATTGGGAAACATTGGTCCAGGGCTTGGTGATGAAATCGGTCCTTCGGGAAATTTTGGTGGTTTGAATGATACAGCGAAATGGCTTTTGTCAGCCGCCATGTTATTGGGACGGCTAGAGCTTTTGGCTGTTTTTGCCATTTTCACGATCAGATTTTGGAGAGACTAGATCATGAAACGACCCTTGGGTGCGCAAATCTCACATATGCTAAAGGCACGCGGCGTTGATGTCATCTTTGGCATTCCCGGTGTTCACAACGTTGAAATGTATCGCGGAATAGAAGAGGCCGGAATCACGCACGTACTTGCGCGCAATGAAATGGGTGCTGGATTTATGGCGGATGGCTATGCAAGGGCATCTGGCAAGCCGGGTGTTTTGTATGTCATTACCGGGCCCGGGTTGACCAATGCCATGACTCCGCTGGGACAGGCCGACAGCGACAGCGTGTCTGTGCTGGCAATTTCGTCTTGTCTGGATGAGGTTGCAGCGACCAAAGGGCAGTTGCACCAGATGCGTGATCAGCGGGCTGCAGCAGGCTGCGTCACGGCGGCTTCGGACGAGGCGCGCAATGCAGAGAGTGCCTACAGGCTCATCGATCGTGCCTTTGAAGCCTTTGCGGTTGATCGTCCGCGTCCACGCCATATTCAGGTGCCCATTGCAGAACTTGGCCGGTTGGCAGTCGCTCCGCCTGCTGCGCGTGTCCGGTCTGCGCGCGCATCTGCGCCTCACGATCAAATCACTCAGGTTGCGACCCGGCTGTTGGCGGCGCAGCGACCTTTATTTGTCTTTGGAGGCGGCGCAGTCAAAGGCGCAGATGCGGTGCCGCCCCTGTTGCAACAAACCGGGGCGGCCGCCCTGACGACCTACGCGGGTCGCGGAATTGTTCCGCCCGGACATCCCCAAAGCTTCGGGGCAAGCCTCGCGCGTCCCGAAACAGCAGACATCGCTGCACAGGCTGATCTGGTTATTGCAGTCGGAACAGAGTTGTCCGAAGTTGATCTCTGGAGATCGCATCTGGGCCATACTGCGCCAATGATCCGTGTAGACATTGATACGGCAATTTTTGATGGTCTTCAGGAAGGTGATACAGGCATTCTGGGAGACGCTGAACAGTTTTTGCCAGCACTCAGTTTGGCAATCGCCGCGCGAACCGGGGACTGCGCACCGAAATGGGATCTGGTAGAAATTGCAGATGCCAAGGCACGGTTTCGTGCTGAGATCGAGGCTGAACGCCCCGGCATTGCGCGTATTGCAGATGCATTGTCTGCGGCAATGCCGCGGGATCTGATGGTCTACTCGGATATGACGCAATTTGCATATGTGGCCAAAGAAATCTGGGAAATGCAGCGGCCGGGTCACTGGCATCATCCATTTGGGTACGGCACCCTTGGATACGGTATGCCAGCGGCGATTGGCGGGGCAGTGGCGCGCGCCGGTATGCCGACACTTGCCATGGTTGGAGACAGTGGGTTTCAATACACACTCCAAGAGCTTGGCACTGCCGTGGAGCTGGGTCTTGGCCTTCCAATCCTGCTCTGGGATAATGGCAAGCTGAAAGAAATTGAGGACAGTATGGTCGCAAGTCAGATCGCGCCCAATGCTGTGGTTGCGCGCAATCCTGATTTTCTGGCTCTTGCCCGTGCCTACGGGGCACATGCGACCCAGCCTTGTGATCTGAATGCTTTGATTTCCGACATCAACGCAGCGTTTACAGCAGATGCTCCGACTGTGATCCGCGTCACTCCAGCCATTAAAAACAGCTAAAGTGTCTGATCACCATCGGGTCGTGTTTGACTGCCGAAAATCAGAACCTCAACAAATGGTCGCGAGGATTTCAGATACCCAAGCACCAGCGCATTATGGCCTTTTGGGCATGCAGACGGTTTTCGGCTTCGTCAAATATAACTGACTTTGGGCCATCCATGATCTCAGAGGTGACCTCTTCGCCACGGTGGGCAGGCAGGCAATGCATGAAAAGTGCGTCGGGTTTGGCATGACGCATCAATGCGTCGTTCACCTGATACTGGCGCAGCATGTTATGGCGGCGTTCTCGCGAACTTTGTGCATCATGCATGCTGACCCAAGTGTCCGTCACCACAAGATCAGCGCCATCAACGGCCTTGATCGGGTCACGTTCGATTTGGACAGAGACACCTGCGTTCCGTGCAAGGCCCACAAACTCCATTTCGGGATCCAGTTGGACCGGCCCCGTAAACGTCAGATCAAACCCGAATTGTGCGGCTGCATGCAGGAAAGACGCGCAGACATTGTTGCCATCGCCCGTCCAAACCACCTTTTTCCCGGCTATGGGGCCGCGGTGTTCTTCAAAGGTCATGACATCCGCCATGATTTGGCAGGGGTGCGTGCGATCGGTCAAGCCGTTGATGACTGGCACTGTGGCAAATTCCGCCATTTCATGCAGGACGCTTTCATCAAACGTGCGGATCATGATCAGATCGACAAAACGGCTGAGCACACGTGCAGTGTCTGCAATTGTTTCCCCATGCCCTAGTTGCATGTCACTGCCGGACAGAACCATAGATTGACCGCCCATCTGACGCACGCCAACATCAAAACTGACGCGGGTCCTTGTGGAGGGCTTTTCAAAAATCAGCGCAACAACATGGCCAGCAAGGACCTGCTCATCGTCCAAAGCACCCTTAGGACGGCCAGTGCGCGCATTTTTGATCACGCGCGCATTGTCGATAATATTGCGCAGCGCATCTGGCTTCGTTGTATGTATATCAAGGAAATGGTTCACGGCTTGGCCTTTTTTATCGCCTGCGCCACCTGTTCTAGGCGCGACAGTGCCTCGGACGCCTCGTCATCGCTGAGGGTCAGCGCAGGCAACAGGCGCAATGTATTTTCCGCTGCAGGAATGGTGATAAGTTGGGCGTCATAGGCTGCCTGCACCACATCACCAACGGGTGTTACGCAAACGAGGCCCAACATCAGACCTGTGCCTCGAACTTCAGAAAAAACATCCGGGTGACTGGCCACGAGGGCCTCTAGTCCTTGACGCAGACGGCCTGCCACGCCGGTGACATGATCCAGAAAGCCGTCTTCAGTGACGGTGTCCATAACAGCGCAGCCCACCGCACAGGCAAGAGGATTTCCACCATAAGTCGACCCATGTGTTCCCTTGGTCATGCCCGCGGCTGCCTCTTCGGTCGCCAGCACAGCGCCAAGTGGGAAACCACCGCCAATGCCTTTTGCCACCATCATGATATCAGGGGATATGCCCGCCCATTCATGAGCAAACAGCCGACCGGTCCGGCCCATGCCGCATTGAACCTCGTCAAGGATCAAGAGTGCGCCGGTCGTATCGCACAGATCGCGCAAGCCTTTCAAACATACGTCGGGCAGCGGGCGAATGCCACCTTCTCCCTGAATAGGTTCCACAATAACTGCGGCAGTCTTGTCTGTGATGGCCGCTTTCAGTGCCTCATGATCGCCCCAGGCCACAGGTGTGAACCCCGGCATCAGTGGACCGAATCCTTCGGTCAGTTTGTCTGCACCGGCCGCTGCGATCGCCCCGGTGGAACGCCCGTGAAACGCACCCGTGATCGTCACAATCTCGATTCGATCGGTCTGGCCTTTGTCATGCCAGTATTTGCGCGCCATCTTCAGAACCAGTTCACAGGATTCAGTACCAGAATTGGTAAAGAAAACCGTATCAGCAAAACTTGCATCCACGAGTTTTTGCGCGAGGGCTTCTTGTTGAGGGATTTCGTACAGGTTGGAGACATGCCAAACGGCATTCGCCTGATCGGTGAGGGCCTGCACAAGCGTCGGATGACAATGCCCCAACAAGGTCACCGCAATACCAGCACCCATATCCAGAAAACGTCGACCGTCTGCTTCCGTCAACCAAGAGCCTTCGCCCTTAACAAAGTGCAAAGGTGCGCGGGAATATGTAGGCAATACCGGTGTTATCATCGGTCGGGTCCCTTTTTGGCTGGAGGCTGCGTCTGTGCCAAGACGCCGCGAAACGGTCAAGCTAGATGAAGAGAGGACAAAAAACAGGTGACACGGCGCCGTGCGTGTCACTGTAACGATCAGAATTTTTTTCGTCGAAGCGTGTTTGATCTATCCATGAAGTGGGCTTAGCGGGTTTGACCCCACTTTGGCAAGCCCCCAAAACCCTCATCCCAATTCAGCCAAACGCGCGACTGCTTCTTGCAGCTTGCTTGCCTCTTCTTCGCGTATGGCCAGATTTGCCTTGGTTTCTGCGATGACCTCATCCGGCGCCGAAGCAAGGAATTTCGGATTTTTCAGCCGCCCCGCCATGCCGCCTATTTCCTTGGCCAGTTTCGTAAGGCTTTTGTCCAGTCGCGCTTTCTCCTTTGCGACATCGATGATGCCATCCAGTGGCAGACCAAAGGTTGCGCCCGGAATCGGAATGGTCACTGTTCCCTTGGGGAAATCTGCGACGCGTTCTGCGGTCTGCACCTTTGTTTCACGGCGGATCATAGCAGAATTGGCGTCCCATGCTGACTGCGCATCTGTATCAATATCGCGAACCAGAAGCGGGATTTCTGCGCTGGCCCTGACCCCCATCTGAGCCCGGGCAGACCGGATGCCGTCGATCAGGGCGATCACCAGAGCAATCTCTTTTTCGGCCTTGGGGTCAACGGCATCTGCGGCCGAATCTTCCGGCCAATCGCCGTGCACCAGCATTTTGGGGCGATCACAAAGGCTACCCCAAAGCTCTTCTGTCACAAAAGGCATGATCGGATGCAGCATCAACAGGATTTGATCCAATGACCATGCCAATGTGGCCAGCGTTTCTGCTTTGGCCCCTGCATCTTCGCCATAGATTGACGGTTTGGAGAATTCGATGAAACGGTCGCAAAATGTGCCCCAGGTAAAGGCATACAGCGCCAGAGCCGCGTCATTGAACCTATAGTTTGTCAGTGCCTCGTCAACGGTTTCGCGGGTTTTGGCGATTTCTCCGATGATCCATTTGTTGACCGTCTGCGTGGTTTCGGGCCGCGCGCCGGTATGGTTTTCAAACGCCCCGTTCATAGAGGCAAACCGCGCCGTGTTCCAAAGCTTGGTCGCAAAGTTGCGGTAACCTTCGATCCGTTTTTTGTCGAGCTTCAGCACGCCGCCCAGGCTTGCCATCGACGCATTGGTGAACCGCAAAGCGTCGGCACCGTATTCATCGATGATGTCAAGTGGATCGACCACATTGCCCAGGGATTTAGACATTTTGCGGCCCTTTTCGTCGCGGACAAGGCCGTGCAGGTAGACGTCGTGGAAGGGGATCTGATCGATGACGGCCAGCTGCATCATCATCATTCGGGCAACCCAGAAAAAGAGGATGTCCTGTCCCGTGACCAGCACGCTTGTCGGGAAAAAGCGCCTCAGTTCGTCGGTTTGCTCTGGCCATCCTAGTGTACCAATCGGCCAGAGACCTGAGGAAAACCAGGTATCCAAGACGTCTTCATCGCGCCAAACAGGAAGGGCACCCTTTAGGGTAGACGCCAATATCGGTGCTGTAATCTTGCGCACAGCCTCCAATTC
>JAYQEA010000097.1:4956-15004 GCA_038138625.1 Roseivivax sp. | reverse complement strand
CAGTCTTGTCGCGATAACAGGCCTAAGTCAACACACGACCCACTCAGGTTTTCTGCCTGGGTCAAATCTGAGTGCTATGTAATCCATACGGGGATAGCACGTTTAAATTTCTGTGAATGCAACAAATTAACGGACCACCGGCCCTAAAGGTTCCGGCTGGCCTCCCAGATGGCATGCGCCTGAGTTGTTTCGCGCCGCACATAATCAATCTCTTCCGGGGTGAGGTATTCAGAGACAACGGACTTATTCTCGGTAATCGGGCTTGCATGCAGCTTGTCGGCGCGCTTCTTTTTTTCAGGCAAGGACACGTGGTTTCGGCCCGCAGGATCAAGGTCAAGAAACTCATAGAGCCGCGCAATATTGATATCCGGATTCTCAGTTAAATTTTCATAGGCAACCAGAATAACGCGGTCCGGCCAAGTCGCCACGGCATGTTCCATCTTCCTGGCGGACGTCCTGAATTTATTGAAAATTTCTTCTAAACTCACATCAAGCCACTTGAGTTTGCTTTCAGGCGTTATTTTTAATTCTCTCTCGATCTTGAGCCTTTTGCGATATGACACCACCATATCCAAAGGGTCCCGCGTACAAATGACAACTCTAGACTTTGGAAAGTCCCGAAATACTCGATCAACCTTATTTATGTGGCTGGGCGTCTTTTCCAGAAGTCGCTTGCCCTTTGGATGATTACGCGACGCCGAAAAGAAAAAGGACTGAGCCAGCGAAGGTGCGGGCCCGTGCGCGTCCTCATCAGCCGCAATGTCACGCAGAACGTCTGTAAAGGGTGTCTCTTTTCCGCCAAGATACTTTTTTTGAGAATAGCTAAGAGGCTGATGCACACTTTGCAGTCGGGAAAAAGCAAAGGTTTCGTGGACGCCTTCGTAAGACCAAGTGTCACGATGACGGGCAAGATCCAGATAGACCATAGAGGTGCCTGAACGCGCAAAGCCAGTTACAAAGATCGCGTCCTGCCTCTTGCACCACTTCAGGACGTCTCGGGACGTGGTTGTCATGACCCGGCCGTCGCGATCTTCTGCAAGATATGTGTTAAGAATGCATTGCTCATGACAATAAAGACCACCTACTCGGAAGACGCTGGTTGTGTTTCGGGTTTTAGCGGGAAGGCAATCTTGCGAATTGAGATGGTTTGAGCGCCGGCACCCGAAGACGCGCTTTCCGGCATCCTGAACTCCATCATTGCTCCCTGTTCTGTATGTCCCACGGCATCGGCAGGCATCTTTGCAAAGGCCGACCATTCGCTGCCGGACTGCCGAAACTTCAGCTCTAGCGGAATCCGGTTGATCAGTACCTTCAGGTCTGATGCCTTCGCATCGCTTTCAGGCATCGTTCCCGCAAAGAACACTCCGGAACACTTGAACAAGCGCGGATCCTCAATGTTGATCATTCCAGATGACTGCATCCAGATACGGTCAGACGCCATCTGTGTTGCCCGGCTAAGCTTAAATCCGAATAGGAATTTCGACTTCCCAAAGTCGACGAACAATTCAATATCGTTTTGTTCCAGCGTAGCTGAAGGCAGTTGTTGCTTGATCTTTGCAGAGCTCTTGTTCCGCGGCCTGAACCTGTGATGCAAAAGATTTTCCAGTCGCATACGCGTTTCAGCAAACATGACTTCGGCCGAAAACAGCTTCACTGTTTCAGAGGCGTTTTCGACAAGGGTTTTGCACAGCGTTTTGTCAGCCAAGGCGACGGATATCTGCTGTTTGATGTCATCGGCACTGCATGTTTGCGCCAAGAGCCCGTTTTCACGATGCGTGATCACCTCGGCCACAGCGCTTGTATCGCTCACAATCACTGGCAACTTCTCCTCCATCGCTTCTAGCAAGGCCTGCGAACAGCCGCCCTCATAGACCGTTGGGAGAACAAAGATATCGCTGGCCTGCAGGATTTCGCGCACGTCTTTGCGGAAACCCAGAAGCGAGAAATGCGCGCCCAACCCGTGCGCGGCTATCTTTTCTTCCAGTGCAGCCTGCAAATCACCGTCGCCCACCCATACGAACCGCAGATTGGGGTTCTCGGCGATCAGTTCGATGGCGGCATCTAACAAGTAGCTGTAACCTTTTTGCACAGAAAGCCGCGCCACAGTGGTCAAAACCACATCCGACGCCTTCAGATCCTCGAGCCCCAGGCGTGCCTCGCGTGAAAGCACTTTGGGCAGCGCCTCATTCGCCGTGTCAACGGGCTGTTTCAGGCGGTTCAACCCGATTGGACCAACGTGCATTGCATCCACTGAAAAGGGTTGAAGCCGGTAATGTTTTTCCAAAAGCCGCGACGAGTAGTCCGAATTCGCAAACCATGTCTGGTTCTGGTTCTGGGCGTTGCGCGTACCTTCGTTCACAAACTCGCTGTCGGACCATTCTTCTGGGACGAGCGCAAATTTGACCAGGCTCGGGATCCCAGTCGCTGCCACACCTGAAATCAACCCTTGTCCCCGTTTGGGCCACGGCAAAGGAATAAATACAATATCAGGACGCAGACTTTCCAGGATTGACCATAGTGCCACTTCCTGGTTCTTGACCTTCCTTGCGTCGTCTGATCGCAAGAATTCGCAATCCATCGGCAGGTATTCCATACCGTTAAGACGCACAAGATCGGCGACGTAGCTCAGTGTCTCGTTGTACGGAAACGTCGCCCAGACATCACACTCAAAGTTCTTGGCCAGGTCGGCACCAAAAGTGATTGCGTTATACTCGCAACCACCATGCGTCTCTGTCGGGATGGCGATCAAAACCCTTGGAACTTTATGGGGCCAGGCCCTGTCTGGACCGTTTTTGGGGATTGGCATGAGCTTCACCTTGTCATTTCTCCCACTTTCTTTAGCCGACGACCGGAACCACCGATTGTAGCAAATCAAAATTCATCGATGGCTGCCATTCCGTATCAGAGCATCGCTGCCAATAGGCATGCACAAGCATGTCAACCGACACTACAGTCCGTGGGGCATGCGGTGTATCCGCCCCCGCACCCCAGAAGCCGATATTTAGGTCAAAAACATCGGCCAGAATATTCAACCGCTCGCGTTGCGAGACGCCGACATTGTAGGCCAGCACTGCCCCCGATTTGGCAAAGATTGCCAGCGTCTCACGATCAGACCCGGGCGCCTGACACAGGACGGCTATCTTCTTCTTTTCAAGGTAGTCCTTGAAAATTTGGAAGGCTCGGGTGTGCGCTAGATCTCGAGGCACAAAGACCATTACCTTTATGGCAGGGAAGCGATGCTGCAGACGTCCGGCCGAGCGTTCGATCAACGCGACGAGCTCGCTGGTAAGCGCCGATGCAACAAAGGTTAAAGGCGTCGCACCGAGGTTCAGCTTGTTGGTATAACCGCTACGGTTTCGTGGGTTGGACATCAGCCCGATCACCCAATCCTCGAACACCGCACCTTTGCGGGCAAACTTTTCGGCTTTCGGCACCTGCGCCATGACTGCTTTGCCAAAACCCTCATCCCCACAAAAATGAATTTTGCCCGCAGCGCCACGAGCGGCAACCGCCATTGTTTTCAACAACGTATCTTCCTGCAACACCGCCGTATCGCGCCGACCATCCAGAATTTGCCTTTGTTGATCACTACCTGGCTGCAGCAGCGACACTTTATAGGCCATCTGTCCCGTTCGAATGTCCAACCCTTCCACCGAAACACCATAGGTCCCGAAATAGTCTTGGCCGACCAGAGCGAATTCCACCGTCCTTGCGTCATTAATATCAATGGAGATCGAGAATTTCTTGTTCAGCTCGTTACGCGCGACTAACTTGCCTTGTGCATAGGTTTTCATAATCATCGGCTGCTGCGAAAAGCCGGTCATGTAGAGCGTTTTGCAATCTTCTGGTAGCAGCAACTGCGCACCATCAGCGATAAAGCGGTGGACCTGGCGTCCGTTGTATAGCGGCGCGCTGAAATGCCGGATGAACTGCACCTGTTCAGGAAGGCGGTGGGGCTGTTCAAAATCGCGCCGCAATGATGTGCCCTGACGCATCAAACGTTTGTTAAGCAACCCAAAGCTGGGTATGTTATCCAGCTCTGCATAAAGTTCCCTGCGATATTCAAAATAACTGATCCTGCCCGGAACAAGCTCTGAATAGATGGGGTTTTCACTCGGGCGCATCAAAGGGGGCGCCTGTACCAAAATGTGGTCAGACCCTTTCTGGATGTCCTCTGCCAGCGGCGCAGCCTCAAAACTCAGTAAAGACGGGTCAAGGCTGATAGCGGATTGCACCAGCGATGTATCCCGCACTGTCTCAAAGCCTGCCGCTTTGGCAATCAGATCAAAATAGCGCCGGGACAGCGTCGACCAGTAATATTCCTTAATCCGCGCACCATCGGTTGGAATTCGGGTCCGAACCTTTCCTTTATTGGCATTCAATTCGTTAATCTTGGCAGAAAAATTCAGAATATCAGCCTGGTGCAGCCCCTCATCAGGCGTGAATCTGAATCCTCGGGATCCAAAGAACGTCGACAAGACACAAAGCCCGTGAGCCAGATAATCGGGAATTTTGAGGTTCGAGCCGCCGCCCTCTGTCATCGGGTTCAATCCGATATCACAGTCCAGCATCAACGCCGTCTTAAGATCATCTGACACAAACCCCACCACAAAAACATTGTCGGGTAATTCACGATTGCCTAGCGACGCTCCGACTTTTCCAACCAAAAGAAAATCGGTCTCGGGGCTGGCCGGCGCGACGAAATTAATCAACAGCTCTGCCGCCGACAGGTTAGGGCGATGCGAAGTCCCAAGGAATACTGCAGAAAATGGCCGTTTGGCTTCTGTCGTTAACAGACCCGTTACATAGCTGCGCGGACCTTGCAGGTTTTCCGGGCATCTTATCAGTTCCAACAAATAGCGATCCAGTGTCGGGCCGCCGACCTTATGAGCCCGGCTCGCTGCAACAATCTCTTGCGGTAAAGGAGGCCGCTTCAGGATCATCTCGATGATGTGACCGGCATGCTCGACAGGCAGATCCGCGAACTCTCGACGCAGATAGATACACCGGTCCTCTTCAAAAACGTCTTTTCCAATCTGTTGGCTCAGCGGGGTGACGCCATTTTCCAACACCTCAACCCGACGCGCGCCCCATTTCCGGTAAACCTCGGCATCCTGTTCAGAACAGGCGCAAACAAGCTGGGCATGGCTGACGGTCTTCTGCTCCCAGTCCCGGATAATGTCACAGAAGTGATTTTTGCGCCTATGGGCATCCAGCGTCACCAGTTTCATATCGGCTTCGACATTGTGTGATCCATAGATCACCGGCGCCCGAGACCGCAATTGGCGATACACTTCCAGCATAAAAGGGTGCTCGAGCACGACCGCATCCGCATGGGCCACCATACAATCCAGTGCCGCCAGGAACATCGGATTTCGGTGTACGGTCTGTGGGTAGACGACATCATCAACAGAGGTGTAGTTGTAACGGTTGGCCTCAGCCACCTGGCCTTTTTGCCAAGTGATGGCAGGCAGTTCGATACAGGCCACGCGCTCTGACAACTTATGCAGCTTGAAGTCTCCGCGCCCGAAACTCACAATCACGACCTCGGTCCCTTCGGGCGGCTGGCTCAGCAGACCAGAGATGCGCGCCTCTCCTCCGGATTCACGCCCTTTAATCGGGAACTCGTTCATGACGACAATGCGCCGCGCAGGCGGCTTGGTCGCAGATTGATTACTGGATAGACACTGAGCGATACGTTTGGTCAGACCTTCACCAATATGATCCCATGACCACCAGGGTACCGCCGCTTTTTGCCAGGCCGCGCGTGTGGTGGATGTCGGAGCATGTTGAGCGCATAGCTCTGTCAGCGCGGCCGCAAAATCACCCGGCTCCACGCAATGCACATTATCCAAGTCCGTCTCGAAGCCTCGCGCGCCTTTGGGCGTCGTCACAACCCGCAATCCATGGGCCAGATAGTCGGCAAGCTTCACATTCGAACCTGCCCCGTCCAGGATCGGATTAAGGCCGATATGAGACCTCGCCATCAGCTTGGCGAGACCCGCATCATCAACCACCCCGTGCAGGATCACATTCTCGGGCGTCTCGCCAACAGGCAGCTTTTCGCAGACATTCCCGCAGATGTGAAAGGTGATCTCGGGACATGCAGGTGCCAGGGTCGAACAAATGAACCGGCCAGCTTTTAAGTTTGGGCCCCATTTGCTTCCCAAAAAAATAGCGCTCTTTGCGTCAACCGCGTCAGAGGGAAGTTTATCCTCTTCAAAACGGCAAACACTCCCATTTCCGGCAAGATAAGTATCATCGCGCGATACGCCGAACATATGCACGAATTTCTCGCTATCTTCGTTCGTGGTTGACACAACTAATTGCGAATTCAAACATGCGCGATATTCAAATTGATGCATCATGATCGCAAATTCATGATTTTCAGTATTTATGTGGGAATTTGCAGCAAGTTCAAACTCACAATTGTGGCTGATATAGAAGGTCGGTTTGTGATCTAAGTTGACTGAATCAAGAACGGCCGAAGCCGTTGCGTGTTGCAAGATCACTCCGTCGATTTTTGGCCAGATCTCCTGCAAACAGTTGATGATTTCGGGTTGGTTTGCTCCGGCTATTGCGTAGGCCATTGCCGTTTGATGGATCGGAATTTTCTTTTTCTGAAAATTCGCACTTACAGCCGAGAAGTGGCGTGATTTAGGAATCCTGATTTCTCTTAATCCCGGAGCAAGTGTCAAATCCTCAAAACGCATATTTTCATATGTTGGAACCACCGAGATGATATCGAATTCTTTTGCAAGGGCTTTTAAGAGAAAGAAACTTCGCTGCTCACCCCCAGTTTGCGGCGGCAGAAAATTCGGGAAAAAATTCAAAGAAAGGAGCGTTCTTCGATGCATAAAATTGACCTAATGTTTGATCTTAATTTCTTTTTACTCCGATGAGCACCATGCTACAAGCGGCATTGAGCGTTGCACATATCGCAGAAAGGGTGCACGGCGTTTATTGGTCCTGCCAAATGGAAACCGACCGCGACCTATCTTTTACTCTGCGTAAAATAAGGAACTGGTGGCCGTAGGATAGGTCGGTCGATCGGCTAGGCTCGATTTCAATCCTGAGCCCGCCGCCAAAAGGGAAACGAACAGACCGAAATGCGATGGTCTACCGCCCATCCAACCCTACCTCGGGAATACAGGACCAGGACCACAGCCAAACTCCGTCAATGTCTTGTTTGGCGCATCAAACGGCTCGCACGACCGTGACCAACGTTCCGACTGATCTTTTTCAACTCTTCGGCCATCCGTGGCCTGCCATCGCTGTTTAGGCTGAAACGAGACTGTTTTTTGATATGCGCCTGAATGACCAAATCTGAACGCTGCCTACGGCTGGCAACACTCAAGCCACACGCGCTGACACCCATGTTTTTTTTACAAAGGCGCCTTGTCTGGATAGCCCTGCAATCTTCTTTAATGATCTCAAATCTCGTCGTTTTTTGACGCATGAAAAACTGTGTGGTCTTCTGTCAGAGAACGCTCATGACCCTTCTTTGCTCCAAGCCAGATCGAAACCAGGCCAATTGACCGGCTGCGCCGGTCTTTTCGCAATGGCAAGAACCATAGCGACGACCACGTGGACAAGATCGCGACCAACACGGCCTAATTCGGTGTGACAATGTTCTGTAGGGTCGCCGATGTTGGCACTCTGATTGCCGGGCAACCATGCTCGGACGCAGGTCCCGATCTGGACTTTGACGGGACGGAAGACATCCCAAACACCTGACAGTGTGAGTTACGACTGATCCGAGCCTGACCGTGTCGGCATGGGCGGATCGAGACCTGCGTGCTTTTGCACGCAAGCCAGCCCCGAGCCCGGGTGGCAATCACCCTAGCCTAATGCATATCCTACGCCACGAACCGTTCGGAGCGGGTCGGATCCTCCGTGCTGAGAAAGCGCCTTTCTCAGGCGACCAATATGGACATCTACCGTGCGTGTATCCACATACAGATCCCGACCCCAGACACGGTCAAGTAACTGCTCACGGCTCCATACACGGCCAGGTTTTTCCATGAATGTGGTCAGCAGCCGGAATTCGGTCGGCCCCAGCCTTAGCTCCTTACGCCCGCGGGTGACCTTGTGCGTTTCCGCATCCAGAACAATGTCATCAAATTCAAGTTTCTGACCCAATATCGAAGGACGCACACGTCGCAACTGGGTCCGCACCCGTGCCATCAGCTCGATCACCGAGTAGGGTTTGACGACGTAATCATCTGCGCCGGTTTCCAATCCCCGCACTTTGTCCACTTCTTCTGAACGTGCAGAGAGCATGATCACGGGTGTAGACCGTGTTTCGGGCCTGCTTTTGACGCGCCGGCAGACTTCTAGACCGGACATTTTGGGCATCATCCAGTCCAGCACAATGATGTCGGGTGCCTCTTCGGCGATGATCAACAAAGCTTCTTCGCCATCTGTCGCACGGCTTACCGCGAACCCTTCACTTTCCAGATTGTAGGCCAGAACTTCCAACTGGGCCGGCTCATCCTCTACGACCAAAACCCGGGGCTGATCAATGGACATCTGCTTGATCTCCTTAGGTTGGTAGGGATGTTTTATCACCTTTCGGGCGCTCCTCGTCGGGGATCGCTCCGGTTACGAGATAGACAACCTGTTCGGCGATAGAGGTTACATGATCCCCCATGCGTTCGATGTTTTTGGCGATAAAATGCAGGTGCATACAAGCGGTAATATTGGTTGGGTTTTCCATCATGAATGTCAGGAATTCGCGGAAAAGCGCATTATACATCTGATCAACTTGGATATCACGGTCGATCACGTCCTGAGCAAGGTCCGCATCCCGTGCGACATAGGCATCCAATGCGTCCTTCAGCATCCCCTCCACCTCTTTGGCCATGCGTCGAAGGGCACCCGCACTCCCGTTCACGGGCTCCAGTTGGGACAGGACCCCGGTCCGCTTGGCAAGGTTTTTTGCATAATCCCCGATGCGTTCCAAATTTGCGCTCACCTTGATCACGGAGAGCACAAGGCGCACATCGCTCGCTGTCGGGGCGCGCAAAGCAATGACGCGGGCGGCTTCTTCATTAATGATCTCCTCGAGCGCGTCGATGGCTTTATCGCCCTGACGCACCGCTTCGGCACGCTCTTCGTCGCGCGTCTCAAGGCTGATCGCGGATTCAAGGATGGCATTTTCCACGAGCCCACCCATTTTCATGATCTGTGCCTGAATAGCCTCAAGATCTCGGTCAAAGGCAGATGCGATATGTTTATCTGTCATTTTTAGCTCCTTAGCCGATACGACCAGTGATATAGCTTTCGGTGCGCGGGTCGACTGGATTGGTGAAAATCGCGGTCGTCTCACCATATTCAACAAGACTACCAAGGTGGAAAAACGCTGTTTTCTGGCTCACTCTTGCCGCTTGTTGCATTGAGTGAGTGACGATCACGACAGAGTAGCTTTTGCGCAACTCGTCAATAAGCTCCTCGACTTGGGCCGTGGCGATTGGATCAAGAGCCGAGCATGGCTCGTCCATCAAAAGCACTTCGGGTTCTGTCGCGACAGCACGCGCGATGCAAAGGCGCTGCTGTTGGCCGCCGGACAGGCCTGTGCCGGGTGCATGCAGGCGGTCTTTCACCTCATCCCAGATCGCACCGCGACGCAGGGCATGTTCCACAATTTCGTCCAGATCGGCTTTGGTCTTGGCCAGGCCATGGATTTTGGGGCCATAAGCCACATTATCATAGATCGATTTGGGAAACGGGTTCGGTTTTTGAAACACGATACCGACCTTGGCGCGAAGCTGCACGGGATCAACCTTCGGATCGTAGATATCTTCGCCGTCTATCTTGATATCACCCTTCACGCGACAAATATCAATCGTATCGTTCATTCGGTTAATACAGCGCAAAAAGGTGGACTTGCCGCACCCCGAAGGACCGATAAAGGCGGTCACAGTCTTGTCTTCGATATCGACGCTCACGTCCTTGATGGCGTGATTGTCGCCATAATAGACTTGTACGTCTTTGGCTGAGATCTTGACCTCTTTAGTGTCCACTGTTCTCTCCACAATTCTCATAT
>JAYQEA010000097.1:0-4946 GCA_038138625.1 Roseivivax sp. | reverse complement strand
GTTCATTGGACTGCTCCCTACCACCGGCGTTCAAAACGGCGCCGCAGGATCACGGCAATGGCGTTCATTGTGATCAGGAACAGCAACAGAATGATAATGCCGCCCCATGCCTTTTCATAAAACCCGGGATCTGCGCGGCTGGCCCAAGTGTAGATCTGCGCAGGCATCGCCGAATTGGCGTCTGTAAAGCCTGAAACCACCCCTTCTGGATACTCGCGCGCGACATAGCCAACCATACCGATCAGCAGCAAAGGCGCTGTTTCACCCAAGGCTTGGGCCAATCCGATGATTGTTCCGGTCAGGATGCCGGGCATGGCGAGTGGTAGCACATGGTGAAACACAGACTGCATTTTCGAGGCCCCTAACCCCAATGCTGCATCGCGGATCGACGGCGGCACAGCGGCCAGTGCCGCGCGCGTCGAGATGATGATCGTGGGCAGCGTCATAAGTGTCAGGACAAGCCCCCCGACCAGCGGCGCAGACTGCGGCAAGCCTGCGAATTGGATAAAGACTGCCAGACCGAGGATACCAAACACAATCGAGGGGACAGCCGCAAGGTTTGAGATGTTTACTTCAATCAGATCAGTCCAGCGGTTCTTGGGGGCAAATTCTTCGAGGTATATGGACGCGGCCACCCCGATGGGCAGGGCCAGAAACAACACAACAAGCATCATAAAAAATGAACCGATTACGGATGCTCCGAGGCCCGCTCCACCGGGGTTGTCCACACCGGAATCCGTACCGGTAATAAAATTCCAATTGAAAGCACTCTTGACGATGCCCGCTTTTTTCAAGGCATCCACCAGATCAAGGTCGCTCGCCATTAGAAACCTGCTGTCTACAAGACTATCGCGTGTCACCCGCCCGTTGAAGTACCCGTCAACACGGGAGGAAGCGGCAAGCTCGAACGCCACGGATGATCCGATGCGGTCAGGATTTTCCAGAAAAAAACGGCGGATCGTGCCGCCCGGCTTACCGACAATACGCTTGATCGCTTTTTTGTCAAAGTCGACGTCCAACCCACTGGCATTAAGCTGCTCTGTAAGTGCACTTGCGAATATCTTTTGATATTCGCCGGTCTTGAGCATCTTGGACTCTGCGATGTCGAATTGTTCCTGCGTTAGCGTAAATTCAATTTCCACAACGGTCTGCGTAAAGGCAGGAAGCCCCGATCGCAGGATAGAGGCGAAGAGAAAGACCAAAAACAGCAGTCCCACTGCAATAGCAGTCATGCCATACATGCGGAAACGGGTTTCAACGGCATGGCGCTTGCGTGTGCGTGCATCCAGCACATACAAGCTGGATTTTTTCTTCGCAGTATCGGCGACGGGGGTCATACTTGTGTCGGTCATTAGTCATACTGCTCCCGATATTTGCGCACGATGTAGAGGGCAAAGACATTCAGCCCGAGTGTCAGAACAAAAAGTGTCATACCAAGGGCAAAAGCCACCAGCGCCTCGGGCGAGGCAAAATCAGCGTCTCCCGTGAGCTGGCTCACGATTTTTGCAGTGATTGTGGTCATGGCCTCAAACGGGTTGAGCGACAGCCGCGCTGCGGCCCCTGCCCCCAGCACCACGATCATTGTCTCGCCAATGGCGCGCGAGGCCGCCAGCAAGATTGCACCTACGATGCCGGGCAGCGCTGCGGGTAGGATCACCTGACGGATCGTCTCGGATTTCGTCGCACCCAGCCCGTAAGACCCGTCACGCAACGCCTGAGGTACAGCATTGATAATATCGTCAGATAACGAGGATACGAAAGGAATCAGCATGATCCCCATCACAAGACCCGCCGTCATCACGGCGGTGCCGCCTTGCATCCAGCCAAGGGTCTCTTTGCCAAACATGCTCACCAAAAGCGGCCCGACAGTAAGCAAGGCAAAAAGCCCGTAGACGATCGTGGGAATGCCCGCCAGAATTTCGATCAGTGGCTTGGCGACACTGCGCACTTTCGGGCCTGCGTATTCCGACAGATAAATCGCAGAGAACAGGCCAACCGGCACAGCAACCAGCAAAGCGATGAGAGAGATATAGAACGTTCCCCACAAAAGCGGCAACACACCAAGATCAGAGGCCCCACCCCGCCCGGAGAAGCTTGGCGCCCACTTGGTGCCAAAGAAAAAGTCAGCCGCAGGGTAGAGCCTGAAGAATTCGATGGTATTCAACAGCAAAGCAAACAAGATGCCGATAGTGGTCAGGATCGCGACGGATGCGGCTGCAATCAAAAGGGCCAAGACGCCCCGCTCAACGGTGTAGCGGGCGCGGAAATTTGCCGTTGACCTCGAATAAGCATAAGCGGCCCCACACAGCGCGATGATCAAGACAATTACGGTCCTCAGCATCGAGCTGGCGGCATTGAGGGTGCGGTAAAGCTGCGCCCCTTTCAACACTTCGGGGCTGACGCTTGAGCCAAGGGCCACGCCAACTTCACCAAGCCGCGCGCGGATATCAGACGTCTGCGTGTCTATAGCTGCGGCCTCCGCGCGGGTCATTGCGCCCTGCTCGACCGCAGTATCAAGACCATGCGCCACGCGGCGCACATCACTCATCACAAGGCCGATGGAACTGTCTTCGGACGTCACAGTATCGGTCATTGTGTCAAGCACGTGCGCATTTATAAAAAACGGCTGCGCCAAGATCCAGACGATGAGCACTGCCGCTGCGGGCACGATTGACCACATCGCCACATTCGCACCGTAATAAACAGGCAAGGAATGAAGATCACGCCGGTCGCCGCCTGCGCTTTTCAACGCGCGGGCGCGCCCCATTTGATAACCGAATGTCGCAATGGCAGCGAGCATCAATATAAGCCATGTCATCGGCATATGGGTTCCCTTTGTCGTGACTGTTCATATGATAAATGCCCCCAAAGGGGCATCAGGTCTGCAAGGTGGAGATGGCGCAGCACGCGCCATCTCCGTTGTTCCAAAGATCAGTTACCGGCCATTGTCGTTTCGTCGGCAATGGCAGTCTGCGTGTCTGAAAGTTCAGGATCGGCAACCAGACCGTACAAGGCCAATGGTCCATCAGGGCCTGCAATTTCGTCCGCCACAAAGAAAGACGCAAACTCTTTGAGGCCAGGAATCACGCCGATATGTGCTTTCTTTATGTAGAAAAACAGTGGGCGCGACACCGGATATTCACCTGTAGAGATGGTCTCGGTCGAAGGTACAACACCGCCCATTGTCGCCACTTTCAGCTTGTCTTGATTGTTCTCGTAGAACGCCAGACCAAAGATGCCGATGCCATTGGGGTTGGCGTCGATACGTGCCAGTGTTTCGGTATAGTCGCCGTCGATGTCCACAGACGCACCATCCTGACGAACGTCGATGCATATATCTTCTGCATCATCCTCGGACATGCCGGAAGCCATCATCGCCTCCATAGCGCCAGTGGCCTCACAGCCCTTCAGCAGCACTTTGTCTTCGAATACTTCACGTGTGCCGTGCTTGGTGCCGGGAATGAAGGCCACAATGTCCGCCTGTGGCAGGTCGGCGTTGAAATCAGACCACTGGCCGTGCGGGTTATCCACGATCGCCCCATCCACAAGCACCTTGGAACCCAGAGCGTTGAATATGTCAGCAGGCTGGAAAGCGGTATAAGCAGGACCGTTGATCTGGCTTGCGAATACGATGCCGTCAAAACCGATACGGACTTCGATAATGTCGGTCACACCGGCCTCGGCACAGGCTTTGATCTCTTTTTCACGGATGGCGCGAGAAGCGTTTGCAATGTCGATTGTGTTTTCGCCAACACCTTCGCAGAACCGCTTGAGGCCCGAGCTTGACCCACCGGATTCAACAACCGGGATCGGGAAATCAGAATTCTCACCAAAAGCTTCGGCGACGATGGAGGCATAAGGCAGAACTGTGGACGAACCAGCGATTTGAACCTGGTCCCGCGCCGCAGCAGGTGTTGCAGCCATTACGGACAACGCCAATACAGAAGTTGCAAATTTTACAAAAGACATGTCTGTCCCTTTTCGTAGACTAAGGAGTGATCCCCTCGGGAACCTGCCGCATCATCTAGCGGGACTGCGTAACGGTTTTATGACAGTCTCATTACATGTTTATGACACTGCGCAAAATGCCCGGCTATTGCTTAAGAACCCTCTTGAATGGGGAGAATAACGGTAAATGTCGTGCCTTCACACAGTTCGCTCTCAATACGCAGGCGACCCCGGTGCCGGTTAATGATATGCTTGACGATCGCCAGACCAAGACCTGTCCCGCCGAGCTCTTTGCTGCGGTGGTCATCAGCACGGTAGAACCGCTCGGTGAGACGTGGCAAATGAATCGGGTCAATGCCCGCGCCATAGTCGATGATCTGGATGCGCACACCTGGTGCACGTAGAACGGGCTCGCGGACGCTCTCTGTCACCCGCACCGTAATCCGTCCCCCTGATCCACCGTATTTGATCGCATTCATAATTATGTTGGTGAACACTTGTTTGAGCTGATCCTCATCCGCAATCAACAAGACGGGGCTTTGGGGGTATTCGGTTTCAAACGTGACGTCTGCCTCGCTGGCCAAGTGCTGCAAAGCATGGAGGGTAGAATTCAAAATATCATTCAATACGATCGTTTGAGTGGGCCGGACACGCTCGTCTCCTTCAACTCTGTTGAGCGACATCAGATCCCCCACAAGGCGGTTCATCCGTTCCGCCTCGTTCTGCATAATATCAAGAAACCGTGCGCCCGCCTCGGGATCATTGCGTGCAGGCCCGCGCAAGGTTTCGATAAATCCCATAAGTGCGGTCAACGGGGTGCGCAATTCGTGGCTGACATTGGCGACAAAATCGCGGCGCATCTGGCCGGCTTGTTCCTTGTCTGAAATATCCTCAAAGAATACCAAAACGACACCCGCCGCGCCTGGTCCCAAACCTTGCACCGTGCGACACGTGACGCGAAACGTTGTGTCCTGCACGCCATCGTTGCTGAGATACTG
>JAYQEA010000096.1:6043-15153 GCA_038138625.1 Roseivivax sp. | reverse complement strand
GCCATCATCCGGCCGCGTCAGCAATGGGCGCAGACGCGGAACCGTCAAGTAGCTCAAGCGGCTGCGCCCAATGCATGTTATACAAAGGTCGCACTGCCGCGAATACTTCTGGTGTTCGATATTTCAGGCTGCTTTGGGGGCGTTCTGTGTTGCAATCAATCCTCCAGTCTTCGATGATCCGGTGCGCCTCGCCGATACTTGTGAACCGGTGCCGGCTCAGGCACTCATCCCGAAAGCGGTCATCGAAACGTTCGATGTCTGCATTCTGGGTCGGCCTGCCCGGATCGATGAAGCACAGTTGCACACCGTGGTCATCGGCCCAAGCATCAAGGGCGCGAGCTTCAGCGCAGTCACAGCATAATCGCTCCTGACTTTTGTCTGGTGGCATTTTTGGTAAAAAACTGGACCGTACCCCGCGCGGAATTGCGTGTACGGCTCCTCGCGTTTCAATGTGAAAAAACCTCTGGACCCGCCTTAAAAACACAGGGCCAGTTGACCCGCCTGTCACATCCCAGCCTCATCCACGCGCCATAATACTGATCCCGAAGCACAAGATGCAGGACCCGGGTTTCGCTCTTCGTGTCCTGTGGTGCTGGCAACCCATGATACCGCGGAACAAGGACTTTTGGAAAAAGCCCTGCGGCTCGCATGATTGGGTTTTCACTCCAAGTTCGCTCGGGTTTACGTCAAAAATATATTGAATTCATAGTACTATATCTTTGCGCGCTAACCTTTTCAGAAGCTCCGTAATGCAGAGTCTGCCGGGTGGAGAAAAAGGGAAAACCGTGGTGAAACAGGTAGTGGTCCTAGCCGTCCAAGAGCGGGCGCGCTTGGACGATGAACAACTCAGAGTTCTAAATGCGCATCTAGGTACGGATGTTGCCGAGGATGTCATATGCCGGGCTCTAGAGGAGCTTGCGGTCAGATTATCGGTTATTGAAAGAGCCTGTAAGCAAAAAGATCGTTCGAATATTCGAAAAAATGCGCGGGCGCTTGCATCAGTCGCGCGACAAATAGGCATGGTGGGACTGACCAGCGTCGCCACAGATGTGGCCCGTTGTATCAAGGATACCGATGATATTGCCATGGCTGCCATCGTGGCGCGGTTGATACGGGTCGGAGAGACCTCTTTGACGGCAATCTGGGATTTTCAAGACAATAGAATATGAAGTCTCGCCGTAATCCATAATGGATTTAAGGGGCTTGCGATGGGAAACGGATGAGCTAGGCTCGCGACAGACACAGACCGCGAAGGAGCTTCCATGACCCTACGATTTGCCGCGCCAGAGACAAGCGCCCTCCCCGTGCAGGTCGTCTCGACCCAGGACCTTGTGTCATGGCGCACCAGCCTGTCCTCGTCACACGAGGCCTGGGTAACGGCTTCGGGCTTTTCCGGTGCAATCGGTGAATGTGTCCTACTGCCGGGGCAGGACGGGACGCCGGTTCAGGCAGCAATTGGCTATGGATCCGCACAAACCCGCAAACGCGGCAGATTTGCATTGGCAGCGGCTGCGGCGCGTTTGCCCAAAGGTGTGTATCATATTGAAAACTTTCCAACAGAGCGCGCAGAAGAAGAAGCGCTCGGATGGCTTTTAACGGGCTACGCCTTTGATCGTTATCGCGCGCAGTCACGCGGGAATGCAACTCTTGTTGCGCCGTCGGGCCTAGATGCCATGCGCATAGAATCCATGGCTGCAGCAGAAGCTCTGACGCGCGATCTGATCAATACGCCCGCGTCCGATATGGGACCAACCGCGCTTGAAGCGGCTGTAGACACCTTGGCGCAAGAGTTTGGTGCCACGATGCAGGTCACGCGCGGTGACGATTTGCTGGCTGAAAACTATCCAATGATCCATGCGGTGGGACGTGCCGCCGCAGACGCCCCGCGCCTGATTGAGATGACTTGGGGACATGACGGCCCGCTTCTGTCCCTGGTGGGCAAGGGTGTTTGTTTTGACACCGGCGGACTGAACCTGAAACCGGGCGCCTCGATGGGTCTGATGAAAAAGGACATGGGCGGCTCTGCCAATGTTTTGGGACTGGCGCGCATGATCATGGCCGCAGACTGGCCGATCCGCCTGCAGGTCCTCATCCCGGCTGTCGAAAATGCCGTCAGCGGCAATAGCTTTCGCCCACAAGATATTCTGACATCGCGAAAAGGTCTGACGGTTGAAATCAACAACACCGATGCCGAAGGCCGTTTGGTACTGGCTGATGCATTGGCACGCGCAGACGAAGGCAAACCAGATTTAATCTTGTCCATGGCGACCCTGACCGGCGCGGCGCGGGTTGCCGTCGGTCCTGATATCGCCCCCTTCTTTACAGACCATAGTGGTCTTGCGGCCAGCTTAATATCTGCCGGAGAGGCGATGGCAGACCCGGTCTGGCAATTGCCCTTTCACGCCCCTTACGAAGCCCGGATAGAACCCGGCATAGCCGATCTTGACAATGCACCATCGGGCGGAATGGCAGGTGCAATCACCGCGGCTTTGTTCTTGCGCCGATTTGTCGAACACGCCCCCTATGCACATTTTGATGTATACGGCTGGCAACCAACACCCGCACCGGCGCGCACCAAGGGCGGTCTTGGTCAGGGTGCACGTGCATTATTTCGGGCTGTGCCGTCTGTCTTGGGCATATAGACACTGCGGCCAGCGCCTTGAGCAATTAGCCATAATCCTTGGGGGCCGGACGGCCTTGCTCCGAAGGATTGGCCAGTTCACTGACGAATATTAATTGGCGCCGAAAGAGCTGCCTCATTTGTTGCGTCATCAAAATGGATAGGGACATCACATAAAACCCCTTTACCTACTAAAAAGCGACTGAATTTTACCATTGTGACAACCACAAGCACCGCGTTGCCTTCTTAACCCGAGTTAGAATTCCACGACACTTCAACCCGAAAGCCGTTCCTGCATGACCGACCCGCGCCTGTTGTTTGCTCTTCCCGAGATTGCCCATATTTCTCTGCGGGGCCGCGTCCCGGCGCGTCAGTTTGCCGGAGGAGCGCTTCACAAGGTCGTTTGCACAACTGCAGGACTTTACGCCACGCTCGACGGCACAGTCCTGCAGCGCGAGATCCTGTATGGGCACCGTGTCCGCAGTCTTCCTTACGGAGATGCGCATCGCGTATTCGCAAGAGACGAAACCACGGGATACGTCGGATTTGTGAGCCGCCAACAGCTTGGCTCTTGGACTGCGCCAACCCATCGCGTGGCCACACGTGCGACGTTTGCATTTACGGCACCAGATTTCAAATCTTCGGTCGCCATGCAGATATCTCTTGGGGCACATCTGCACATTGTCGATGTAACCGACCGCTACAGTCGCACGGTCGATGGCCAGTATGTGGTGTCAGATCACCTCGTTCCCATTGATCAACCCGAAAAGGACCCTGTGTCTGTGGCAGAGCGCTGCATCGGCGCGCCTTATCTTTGGGGTGGCAACAGCAGTTTCGGTCTGGACTGTTCGGGCCTTATCTCATTGGCTTTAGGCGGCTGCGGACGATTGGTGCCCGGCGACAGCGATCTGCAGCAAACCGCTTTTGGCCCCCCCCTGCCGGACGTAACACCGTTTAAGCGCGGCGATCTGCTCTTTTGGAAGGGCCATGTGGCAATGATGGTTGATGCAGATACGCTGATACACGCCAATGCGCATCATATGGCCGTAACCTGCGAACCCGTACAAAGCGCGACAAACCGCATCCATCACAAAGGCCATGGCAGTATCATCGCACATGTGCGCCCTTAGATTAAAAGCAGATCAGGACGACATAATCCGCTGGACGGGTCCTGCATCGTGCCGCATTCTTTCCCCCAACAGCGACCTGGCGAAGCGCAGCCTGCAAACATCCAGCGTCGCATTACCTGAAACTAAAAAAAAACCGGAGCCGACATGAGCGATTCTTTTTTCCATCCGATTTCGGGGTTTGACCTGCCCCGATTTGCAGGCGTGCCAAGCTTTATGCGCCTGCCTGTCGTTACACCGGACCACGCGCGGTTTAAAGACGTCCAGATCGGACTGGTCGGCGTGCCTTGGGACAGCGGAACAACCAACCGTCCGGGTCCACGTCACGGGCCGCGCCAATTGCGCGACGCCTCAACCATGATCAGGGCCCAGCACCCTGTGACCGGTCAACGTCCCTTTGAAACAGTGGCTTGCGCCGATCTGGGAGACGTTGGTCCAAACCCCGCGGATATTCACGACAGCATGACCCGCATAACCGAATTCTACAGCAACTTGGTCACGGCAGGCATCCGCCCTCTGACCGCTGGCGGGGACCATTTGACCAGTTTGCCTGTTCTCCGCGCGCTTGCCGCGAAGTCCCCTTTGGGCATGATCCATTTCGATAGCCACACCGACCTCTTTCATAGTTACTTCGGAGGGACCATGTACACCCACGGCACACCCTTCCGCCGCGCCGTGGAAGAAGGGCTGCTAGATCCCAAACGGGTTGTTCAAATCGGCATTCGCGGTACAGCCTATGATTTCGAGGATCGCGATTTTGCCAAAGCCGTCGGCATCCGTATCATTACAATCGAGGAATATTTCGAAAGAGGGTACGCAGACGTGATGCAAGAAGCCCGCGAGATTGTGGGCAGTCATGCAACCTACATCAGCTATGATATCGACTTCATAGACCCGACTTTTGCGCCCGGGACCGGCACACCCGAAGTTGGTGGCCCAAACAGTTATGAAGCTCTCGCCGTGGTACGCGCGCTGCACGGCCTGAATATTGTGGGCGCAGACATGGTCGAGGTTTCTCCGCCATTCGATGCATCGGGAAACACCGCTTTTCTCGGTGTCTCCGTTATGTTCGAACTTCTATGCGCAATGACGGCGCAAACATAGCTCAGACCCTTGGCTGCAACACGGCGTTTTGGCCAAGGGATTTGTGATTATAAAGGCCGCGTCCGCAAAAACAGATACAGGGGCAGCCCGCAGCTGACGCCGATGCAGAACGTGGCTGGTATTGCAATCAAGCTTAACCAGTTGCGTCGCACCCATACCTCGGCCAAAATCCACAATGTCAGGGCGATAGCCGCTATGGTCAGGTCCCAAACCAACCCAGAGGTGGCATCATTGACATACCAAGCGTCAATCATCGGACCCAGTGCCCAGCCTTCTGCCTGAAACCATGCCACAAAATACCACATGGGATGCACCGCACCCCATATCGCCAAAGCCAGATACAGGAACCGAAGCGCGCTCATAACCCCACACCGATCGTAAGGTTGCCGCGTGTCAGACCAAGGTTGGCCTTGGTCGAGACACCGTCGGGGTCAATCTTGATCTGGGTATTCAGCGACGGCCGTATTGGCGCGCCATCTACCCCACATCCCGCAAGCAATAACAATCCGGTCAGTGCGAAAAGAATTTTCATACCAATAGGTCCTTCCACCGCGCGACCTGCCTGCGGACTTGATCAGGGGCAGTGCCGCCATAGCTGCGGCGTGACGCCACAGAATTTTCTACACCCAAAACAGAATAGACCGCGGCAGTGATTTGACCATGGACAGCCTGCATTTCAGCAAGCGATAAATCCGGCAGATCGCACTCTAACGCTTCTGCCCGAGCGACGAGGCTGCCGGTTACGTGATGCGCCTCGCGAAACGGCAATCCCAATTCACGTACCAACCAATCCGCCAGATCGGTGGCGGTGGAAAATCCGCTCGCTGCGGCGGCAGCCAAAGCCGGACGGTTGGCGGTCATGTCGCGCACCATCCCTTCCATCGCTGCCAAAGCAAGCATGAGCGTATCGGCGGCATCAAAAACCTGTTCTTTGTCTTCTTGCATATCTTTGGAATAGGCCAGAGGAAGGCCCTTCATCACCGTCAAAAGCGCAATATTGGCGCCCACAATCCGTCCGATCTTGGCACGGATCAATTCTGCCGCATCGGGATTTTTTTTCTGCGGCATGATGGACGAGCCAGTGGAAAACCGGTCCGATAATACCACGAACCGAAACTGTGCTGATGACCAGATCACCAGTTCTTCGGCCAAACGGCTCAAATGCATCGCACAGATAGACGACGCGCCAAGAAACTCGAGCGCAAAGTCGCGATCACTGACCGCATCCAGCGAATTGGCCATGGGGCGGTCGAACCCCAGGGCGTGTGCTGTCATATCACGGTCAATGGCGAACCCGGTACCGGCAAGTGCCGCAGCCCCCAAGGGACATTCATTCATCCGCGCCCGCGCATCCTGAAACCGTGATCGGTCACGTGCAAACATTTCGACATAGGCCAACATGTGATGACCCCAGGTCACTGGCTGTGCCGTTTGCAGATGGGTAAAGCCCGGCATAACCCAATCTGCGCCAGCCTCGGCCTGCCCGACCAAAGCACGCATCAACGCGGTCAGGCCCGCCTCCACAGCGTCGCATTGATCGCGCACCCAAAGCCGGAAATCTGTTGCAACCTGATCATTGCGGGATCGCGCCGTATGCAGACGGCCAGCCACTGGCCCGATAATGTCCGTCAGGCGGGATTCAACATTCATATGAATATCTTCAAGCGCTGCCGAAAACTCAAAATTTCCTGCCTCGATCTCTGACAATATTGTGAGCAGCCCTTTGCGCATTTGCTCCGCGTCACTATGTTCTACGATGCCGGTGGCGGCCAGCATCGCCGCATGGGCTCTGGAACCGGCAATGTCCTGAGGCGCTAACCTCTGGTCAAAACCGATCGAGGCATTTATCGCCTCCATTATAGCATCGGGACCGGAGGCAAAGCGGCCACCCCACATCTGGTTTGAGGATTGATTTGACATGACGGCACCCTTGAGAGGCAGAATGAAACACTGGACTTTGGCAGTCGTGTATACCGCGCTGACGGCGCTGGCAATTCCAGCACATGCAGATGTTGGCACTGCAAAGGCTTTACGCGACGGTGACATGCGTAAACTTCAATTCCACGCGTCCACACGACCTGTACCAGATACGGAATTCATGACGTTCACAGGCGCCCCGATTGCTCTGGACGCTTATACTGGAAAATGGGTTTTGCTAAATTTTTGGGCCACTTGGTGCGCCCCTTGCCGCAAAGAAATGCCCATGCTGGCGGACTTGCAAACAGAATTGGGCGGCGACACCTTTGAGGTTGTCACCGTGGCAACCGGACGTAACCCGCCCCCCGCAATGGAAGCCTTTTTTGACAAAATCGGTGTCACAAACCTGCCCCTGCACCGCGATCCCAAGCAAAAACTGGCGCGCGACATGGGAATTCTTGGCCTGCCCATCACAGTCGTCATTGACCCCAGCGGACATGAGATCGCCCGCCTCAGGGGGGATGCAGACTGGTCCAGCGATAATGCTAAAGACATTCTGCAAACACTTATTGGGGATTAAGGCAAACCGCCCGACATGAGCCTAGGGTTTGTAGATGGTCGGACGGGATGTGAGATAACAATATCAAGGCGTGTCGCGCATCAGACCATGACCAGTACGCGGCAGGCAGATAGGGCCATAACGTATCTTGCCTGTTCATGTCCGCGGGCTGGACTGCGCAAACCTCACAAAGTTTCAGCCAGCGCAGTCAGTCCTGTTCGGTAATCTGGGTATTTCAAAGACACCCCGAGCTCTGTTTTGATACGGTCGTTTCGGACACGTTTGCTTTCCGCATAAAAGCTGCGCGCCATTGCCGTCATTTCGGCGTGGTCAAAATCAACCTCGGGCGGGATCGGCAGCTTCAAAAGCTTTGCCGCATAGGCGATGACATCTTCGGGCGGGGCTGGCAGATCATCGCAAACATTGTAGATTGCTCCGGGATTTGGACGTTGCAGGGACGCCATCAATGTTGTTGCAATATCTTCGACATGAATACGGCTGAAAACCTGGCCGGGTTTTACGATGCGCCGCGCGGTCCCGGCCCGCACCTTGGCGAAAGGTCCACGACCCGGCCCATAAATTCCGGCAAGCCGAAAAATATGCAAAGGCAAATCCGGGATGGACGCCCAGGCATGCTCGGCCCGCACTCGGGCGTGGCCGCGTGCCGTTCCGGGTGACGCCGGATCGGTTTCATCAACCCATGCACCCGCCGTATCCCCGTAGACCGCCGTCGTAGACAGATAACCGACCCAGTTTAGATCTTTCGCCCTATCACAAAGCGCCTCGGACAGATGTACAAGGCTCGGGTCACCGTCAGGCCCCGGACCTGCCGACACCAGCACATGGCTCGCCCTTGCGAGGGCTTGCAGCAACGCCGCCGGCTCCCACTGGACCGGCTCAACGCCCTGGGACATAAGCGACCCGCCGCGTGACAAATCGCGCACTGTGCCCAGCACGCGCCACCCCTGAGGCAGTAGGCGACGCGACAGAGAGGCAGCCGTATAGCCGTGCCCAAGTGTCAGTAATGTCCCGGGAAATGCCATCACGCTGCCTCAGGACGCATAATCACTACCCTCGTCATCCAGTATTGCCTTGAGCTCCAGCAAATGGCGTTGGTCTTGTTCGGGATATGCTTCAATTTCCTGGGCTGTCTTTTCGGCGATATCATCAGGCAGAATATTCAATTTCATTCCCGTCTGCAGCGCCTTGATGTAGGTTTTTGCGGCACGTTCAAAGTAATACAGCCGGTTGAACGTATCAGCCACAGTATCGCCGATCACCATGACACCGTGGTTGCCCATGATCAGCACTTTCGTGCGTGGATCTTTCAACAACGCGGCGCATCGCTCCCCTTCTTCTTCAAACGCAAGTCCACCGTAGTGGCTGTCAATGGCAAACCGATTGAAAAACATGGCGCAGGTCTGATCTACCGGTGGCAGGCGCGGATCATCAAGGCAGGCCAGCACGGTTGCATAAACGGAATGCACATGCATGGCACAACGCGCATGTGGACAATGGCGATGAACCCCCCCGTGCAGGCCCCATGCCGTGGGGTCAGGCGCATCGGGACGCTCCATTGACGTCATGTCGTTTGCATCCATCAGCAACAAATCCGATGCCTTAATACGGGCAAAGTGCTTGAGATTTGGATTCATCAAAAATTTTGAGCCGTCGTCGTTCACCGAAAGACTAAAGTGGTTCGCGACACCTTCGTGTAGATCCATCCGAGCCGTCCACCGAAACGCAGCAGCCAAATCCACACGGTCCTGCCAGTGATCAATAT
>JAYQEA010000096.1:0-6033 GCA_038138625.1 Roseivivax sp. | reverse complement strand
TGCTATTTGTGCCGACTTTGGCAAAACTCTGCTCAAACGGCAATTGTTGCAAGGAGATCTTTGCCGCTCGATGGATGTACGATGCGCTTTAAGGCTGCGTCAACCGAGGCCGCCCGAGAGGCTGTCATTTGCGCCGATGGTGCTTCAAGATTGCCCGTCAAACGCCGAAGCTCGGTATCTGACAAACAAAGCCCCAAAAACCATTCGACCATGACCCTTGGTGTCACATCCGGCACTGGGAAATGATCAAGGTGCTGTTTTGCCAATGGCAGCAGGGTTTGTGTAATCTGTGTCCGCGGCGACGCCAAGGGAAAGTCATGTTTCAATGCATACCGCAAAAAAGTGATACGATCTTCGGCGAGCAGATGGGTGAGCAGACAATCTGCAACTGCGGTCCAGGGATCATCTGGCCGCTGGCAGGCCACCTCGAGATCAGCCATCATGTTCTGCGTGAGCATGGCATCAATATGACGCGCAAATTCTGCGGGTGATCCTATGCTGCTCTCACTCGAACAGCCAACTGCGCGCTCGTTAAGTTCTGACCCCAACGCGGGGTCATCACTTGCTCTGAGACGGTCAAGTGCAGCTTTGATCAGTTCCGGTGAATACCCTTGTTTCATTACGTCCTCGGCTCTGTCCACCCTTATCATTTGCAGGATGTCGCTTGAACATATGCGTTGATACTGCCACGCTTGAAACACATTGCATTGTAAGGCGGCTATATGAAAACATATTCTCAATCCCTCACAATTGAAACTCCTGACACGCCGTCTGTGCGCACCTTCAGCGAAGCTGAGACGGCTGTCGATCATTTGACCGCACTGTATGAAGACGCAACCCAGTTTCTGATCGACCGGTTCCGGTCGGCCATGTCGACAGGTCACCCCGGGGTGCGCTATCGTGCCTATTATCCTCAGGTGCGTCTCATCACGACCAGCTACGACAAAATGGACAGCCGCCTGAGCTTTGGCCATGTGTCCGAACCGGGCGAGCATTGCATAACGATTACGAGGCCGGACCTTTTTCGCGAATACCTTATTCAGCAGATTGGCTTGTTGATCCGCAATCATGGTGTCCCGGTCCATATTTGTTCATCTGATACGCCCATGCCGGTACATTTTGCAGTGGCACAGGACACGACACAGTCAGTACCGCAGGATGGTGCGGCAGATTTTATCCTGCGCGACGTCTTTGACGTACCCGATTTGGCAACAACCAATGATGACATCGTCAATGGTGTTGCATCGCCCGGCCCGAATGGAGAACGCCCCCTTGGACCCTTTACAGCACAGCGCGTGGACTATTCGCTGGCACGGCTGGCACATTACACCGCAACCGACCCGGAACATTTTCAAAACCATGTGCTATTCACCAACTATCAGTTTTATGTCAATGAATTCGAGGCCTTTGCGCGTGAAATGTTGGCCGATCCAGACAGTGGCTACACCAGCTTTGTATCGACCGGTAACATCGAGATAACAGACCCAAACACCCGCATCGCACCAATGGCCAAAATGCCTCAGATGCCGACGTATCACCTAAAGCGCGCCAATGGTGCGGGCATAACGCTGGTCAACATCGGGGTCGGACCTTCTAACGCCAAAACAGCGACGGACCATATCGCCGTCTTGCGTCCGCATGCATGGCTGATGGTTGGCCACTGCGCTGGTCTGCGGGCATCACAATCGCTTGGAGATTTTGTCCTGGCCCATGCCTATCTGCGCGAAGACAAAGTTTTAGACGACGATTTGCCGGTCTGGGTGCCGATTCCGGCCTTGGCCGAGATCCAGATCGCTTTGGAGTCCGCGGTAGCCGAAGAGACAAAACTTGAAGGTTATGACCTCAAGCGTGTTATGCGCACTGGCACCGTGGCCAGTCTGGACAATCGCAATTGGGAACTCAGAGAACACTCTGGCCCCGTACAACGCCTAAGCCAAAGCCGCGCCGTTGCATTGGACATGGAGTCTGCGACAATCGCTGCGAACGGCTTTCGCTTTCGCGTGCCCTACGGGACCTTGTTATGCGTCAGCGACAAGCCTTTGCACGGCGAACTAAAGCTGCCGGGAATGGCATCAGATTTCTACAAAACACAAGTTAGCCGACACTTGGCAATTGGTATTCGCGCTATGGAAAAGTTACGCGACACTCCCTTAGAACGCATACATAGCAGGAAGTTACGCAGTTTTGATGAAACCGCCTTTTTGTGATGCTCTTTTGGGAAGGCCTGCGATGCATATGTGACAAAACTCCCATAACGGATCATTTTTTACTATATTTTGCGTTTGGTTGAAAATCCTGCGTTGTCAATTGCTACCGAGGGCCGTTAGGTTCCGTTCGATATGCCCCGGAGAGGGCCACGAGGAGCACCTGCAATGAGTAAACCCATGACAAAGACCGAACTGATCAACGCACTTTCCGAGGAATTAGGCTCGGATAAAAAAACTGCTGCCGCAACGCTTGACGCTGTAGCTGCGGTAGTCACGCGCACGGTCGCAGAGGGTGGCGCCGTAACGTTGCCAGGCCTCGGTAAGTTTTACTGCCGCGAGCGCCCAGAGCGCATGGTACGTAACCCGGCAACCGGTGAACAAATGTCCAAAGAAGCTGACAAGCAGGTTAAGGTGACGATCGCCAAGGCATTGAAAGACAGCGTAAATTAAAGTTCTATCCGCTTGCCCGGCAGGACATGCCGGGCAAGCGTTTCTGCCAAGGCAGCCAAAGGTTCAAGACCTTTTTTCTCAAGAAACTGCACGAAAGCACATGAGCACGTCTGTTCAATTTGCGATCAGCTTTCAGTATAGTCTTTGCAAACCGCGCCTTCATACGCGGCAAACAAGTCTTGGGACACCTCACTGCCGTCTGCAAGAAACGGCAAAATACCCTGACGCATTGATTTACCGCGCGCGGCCGCAATATCAGGATCAGACATTGTGACACGTTGCGACATGCGTCTACCCCACTGTGCCAAAGAGCCGTACAAGCGGTCAATGACGTCGGAATGCGCGCATTCCTTTCCAAGATCATGAAATTCCTCGGGATCGCGTTCCAGATCAAACAGCATCGGACGGAATCCTCCCTCTGCGTGCATCAACTTGTAGCGTCCGTCAAATACCATAAATAACCGCGCGTCCCGTGGCTCTAAACCAAGGTCCACGGCTTGCGATGATGTGGAATAATCGAATTCGCTGATGACATACTGCCGCCAATCTGTGGGTGGCTTCGAATGCAGCCACGGCATCAATGATCGCCCCTCCAGGATATGCGCAGGAACCTCGCCACCTGCGAATTCGACAAAGGTCGGGGCAAGATCAATCGCTTCGACCAACGCGTCACAAGTGGTTCCGCGTGTTGTATCGGCCTCGCTTCGGGGGTCGTAAATGATCAAGGGGATTTTAACAGACTGGTCGTGGAACAAATCCTTTTCGCCCAGCCAGTGATCACCCAGATAATCGCCATGATCCGAGGTCAAAACGATCAATGTCTGATCTATTTGCCCGATCGCCTCGAGATGATCCAAAAGACGGCCCAACTGATCATCAGCTTGTTTGATCAAACCCATATATGCCGGAATAACCTTATCGCGGACATCGTCTTGTGTGAAAGCCGCAGCGATACTGTTTCCCATGTAGGCGCCATAAACCGGGTGGGGATTTTCTTTTTCAACCGGACTTCGGACAGGTGCAAGCACATGGCTGGCGTCGAACATAGTGTGATAGGGGGCTGGCACAATGTAGGGCCAATGCGGCTTGATATAGCTGACATGGGCACACCATGGACCCTCAACCTGATCCAGAAACTGGATCGCCTGCGTGGTCAGCCACGGGGTTTCGCTATCCTCTTCGCGAATATTGGCAGGCCGGTCTGCATTCTTCAAAACCCAGCCAGAGGCCGCGCGCCCGTCTTTTATCCCCGCATTGGCATATTTTGCCCACGGATTGTCCCCCTCATAGCCCTGTGCATTCAAATAAGCGTTATAAGGCGATCGGTTGGGGTCGTAAAACCCATCAGGGCCCTGTGCATGCAGTCCGTCATCGCGCACCCAGGTGTCAAATCCGCATTCTGCCTGTCGTGCGCCAATGACGCTATCTCTTGACAATCCCAGGCGCGCCATTCCCTCGGCATCTACGCGCATATGGGTCTTGCCCAAAAGCCAGCAATCCATATCCAGCTTGCGCAAATGATCTCCAATCGTTTGTTCACCAACACGCAAAGGGTAGCCATTCATCTGCGCACCGTGGCTATTGCAATAACGCCCTGTGTAAAAAGACATCCGACTTGCCCCACAAATGGGCGACTGCACATAGGCGTTGGTAAAGCGCACACCGCGTTTTGCAACCCGATCAAAATTTGGAGTGTCCAAATACGGATGACCCGCACAGCTCAGATAGTCAAACCGCAACTGGTCGTACATGATGAATAAGATGTTCATAACGCTCCCCAAAAGTTGGATCAATCTGACCGCGTTATTCGCATGGATGCAACAAAATGATCAGGCGAAGAAACAAAATTCTTCAACTCTCTGATTTTAGTTGGGGCTGTTAAAGTCTGTGGTCATCAGGTATCGTCAAATCCTTGTGGCGGGGGCAATCCTGTATTTACGGTAACCGGAATGCCAGCGACGCCAGCGATCTCGTTGGGCTCCTCACATCGGCGACAGGACATATCCATGGGTGCAAATCGATTCCCCCCCGCGGACAAAGCGTATGAGCAAGGTTCACTGCACTCCGCTAATCAGCCTTGACACAACGTCCCGCAGGCTCCCACTTTTTCCGCCCCGGCTCGTATCGATAGGACAATGAAGCCCTCGCTGTCATCGTTCCAATCAGGTTCCGTCTGCAACACATCTTACGAGATATGCTGTCCAACCAGGTTTGGCCATGATCCTTTCACGGCACGCTGTCCAGTAAGCAGTTTCTACATTCTCAGACGGGATCGCAAGTACGCGATAAGGCAAACCGGTTGGATGCGCTGCATTCCGGACGATCGGCGCATTGCAGCGTATGGACGGGGTCCGCGCATTGATAAGGCCGAGAGAACGCAATCTGTAGGCTTGGCACAGCCGTGTCTATCCGCTCAGCAAACGCTCGAGCAGCCTATTCTTTCATGGCAACGGGCAGTAAAACTCGTCACTCTACCGACATGGCAGCACGCGGATGCACGTCCAAAAGCCTCTATTTTCAGCAGACGAGGGGTCGTTGTGTATCTATGCCCACGACCTGCCTAAACGACCAGATCAATCATCTTTTTGTGGATCAGGTGTTTTCTGGGCGGCTGCATTGTCCATCAATCCGGAGGTTACACCGGCCAGACCGCCATCCAGCGACACGCCCAGCTCTTCTCCCAGTTTTTTCATCGCTGGCAGTTGAACAGCCATGCCCAGAATACTGTCCAGGGCCTGATTAACCGGAGCCTTATCTGTTCCTGCGCTGCCGCCAGTGGTACCGCCACCCATGCCTGTCACCTGATGAATACGAATGGTGTCGATCTTTTCAGCAGGTTTGACCATTTGTTCGACTACCGCTGGCAAAGATTCAAGACGGGCCATGGTCACCTTCATATCCACAATCGCCTGCGCGATTGCATTTTCGGCTTCGACGATCGCACGCCGTCCTTCGGCCTCAGCCAGCAAATCTGCTTTTTTTGCATGCGCATTAATCGTTATGGCATCGGCCTCTGCCTGTGCCTCTTCGCGGCGCGCCTGTGCTCGATCCTCGGCGGCTTCACGCTCTGCCTGCGCCTGCAACTTGACCCGTGTCGCTTCGCGTTCGGCTTCGCGTGTCGCCTCGATCAGGGCAATTTGTTTGTCTCTCTCGGCCACAGCAACAGTACGCTCTGTTTCGATTTTTTCTGACGCCTTGGTCGCCTCGGCCCGCGCAAGGTCCGCCGAAGCCCGCGCCCGGCTTTCTTCCTCGGACTTTTGCGCTATGACAATCTGGCGTTCTTGATCTGCGACCTCAAGCTCTCGATCGCGACTGATTTCGGCGTCCCGGATGGTCCGTTCGCGGGCAATTTCAGCCGCGCGAATGCTTTCCTCGC
>JAYQEA010000095.1:0-15411 GCA_038138625.1 Roseivivax sp. | reverse complement strand
CGATCGTTCCTACGTTTACGTGCGGCTTGCCGCGCTCAAACTTTTCCTTTGCCATGATGGCCTCCTTTTAGTTCTCATCCACGCCATACATGCGCGTTTTAATGTTTTGGGCGAAAGCTGCTACCGTCGCCGCGTAATCTTCATCTACCGCCTCGGTCGTCAAGGCCCCAATCAATCCCCCAATTGCGAAATCGGATTTAGAGGCTTTGATGTCGGTCAGCGGTATGACCTCTTCACCTGTACGGGCGTCAACAACCCGGATTTTACCCCGCAACCAGCTTGATCCGCCAAAGACATAACTTTGACCTATCGAGACCAATTGCATGTCGTTTACCGGCACCTGCACAATCACTGCGCGCTGCCCGCGCTGGTCTGACAAAGCCGCCATTACAGCGGCTTTGACGTCTTCCACGACTTGCTCCGGAGCCACGTCGATTTCGCGTCCACGGATTTTGCGAAAACTCGAAGCATATGCATCCACGTAGACCACACGCATGGTCTGACCGACATCGGCCTCGACCAGTTGAGCAGTTTCGGTACCACAGCCGGCCATGGCCAACGCAGCACCAAACAGAAACATACGCCGCATCAGCATTACGCGTATTTTGCCTGGATCTCGTCCGAGATATTCTGCGGCACGGGATCATAGTGATCGAACTGCATCGTAAACTGGGCCCGTCCAGAAGACATTGACCGCAAGGTATTGATATAGCCGAACATGTTGGCCAATGGCACAAAGGCACTGATCGCAACCGCATTTCCGCGCGGTTCCTGACCGGAAACCTGACCGCGGCGAGACGTCAGATCACCGATGATACCTCCGGTATAATCTTCCGGTGTAACAACCTCGACCTTCATCATCGGCTCCAGCAACTTCGCACCAGCCTTACGCATGCCTTCGCGCATACCCATACGGGCGGCAATTTCGAAGGCGAGAACGCTCGAGTCCACATCGTGGAACTTACCATCTATCAAGGCCACTTTGAAATCGATCACAGGGAACCCAGCCAGAGGACCGCTGTCCATAACCGATTTGATGCCCTTTTCGACACCCGGGATATATTCCTTGGGAACAGATCCACCAACGATACGCGACTCGAAGGAGTAGCCTTCGCCAGGCTCGGTCGGTGTGATGATCAACTTAACCTCAGCAAACTGACCAGATCCACCAGACTGCTTTTTGTGGGTGTAGGAGTGCTCAACCTCATGACCAATGGTCTCGCGGTAGGCTACTTGCGGGGCCCCGATGTTGGCTTCGACCTTGAATTCGCGCTTCAGACGATCAACCAAAATATCGAGGTGCAATTCCCCCATACCTTTCATGATCGTTTGACCGCTTTCCATGTCTGTTTCCACCCGGAAAGACGGATCTTCTGCCGCCAATCGCGCCAGACCTTGCGACATCTTTTCCTGATCACCCTTTGTCTTGGGCTCAACAGCAATTTCAATCACAGGATCAGGGAATGTCATCGTTTCCAGAACCACCGGACCAGCTTTGTCACACAAAGTGTCCCCTGTCGTCGTGTCCTTAAGACCGCCCAATGCGATAATGTCACCTGCAAACGCTTCGGAAATTTCCTCGCGGTTGTTGGAGTGCATCATCATCATTCGACCAACGCGTTCGTTTCTACCCTTGGTAGAATTCAGCATTGTATCGCCTTTGGCGAGTTGGCCAGAGTAGATGCGTACAAACGTCAAAGATCCGACAAACGGGTCATTCATGATTTTGAATGCGAGGCCGGAAAACGCCATATCGTCGTCTGCACGACGCGCAATATCACGCGTTTCGGTTTCGTCACCCGGCTTGAAGCCCATGTAATCAACAACATCCAACGGGCTTGGTAAGTAATCGATCACAGCGTTCAAAAGTGGCTGAACACCTTTGTTTTTAAACGCAGAACCGCCAAGAACCGGAACGAAATCAAGGGCCAAAGTTCCCTTACGAAGCATTTCGCGCAGTTTCTCGACGGACGGTTCTTCGCCCTCAAGATACGCTTCCATAGCTTCTTCGTCCTGATCGACGGCAATTTCGATCATCTTTTCGCGCCATTCGCTCGCCATATCCTGCAAGTCTGGACGAATATCACGCTTTTCCCAGGACGCACCCAGATCATCGCCGATATAGACCCACTCTTGCATGGTTACGAGGTCGATCAGACCTTCCAGCTCGTTTTCTGCACCGATTGGGATTCCCACAGGAACAGCCGTGGCACCGGTACGGTCCTCGATCATTTCCACACAGTTGAAAAAGTCCGCGCCGATTTTGTCCATCTTATTGACAAACACAATCCGTGGCACTTTGTACCGATCGGCCTGACGCCAAACGGTTTCGGTCTGCGGCTCAACACCGGCGTTCGCATCCAGTACGCATACCGCACCATCAAGCACGGCCAAAGACCGTTCAACTTCGATCGTAAAGTCAACGTGACCCGGGGTGTCGATGATATTCAAGCGGTGCTTTTCAGTATCGGCAGTCACGCCGTCCTCGGTCCGCTCCCAAAACGTGGTGGTCGCAGCCGAGGTGATGGTGATCCCCCGCTCCTGCTCTTGTTCCATCCAGTCCATGGTTGCAGCGCCGTCATGGACTTCGCCGATGTTGTGAGATTTGCCTGTGTAATACAGGATACGCTCCGAACAGGTGGTCTTTCCGGCGTCAATATGCGCCATGATCCCAAAGTTGCGATAGCGGTCAAGTGGATATTCGCGGGCCATCTGTGATGTCCTTGATCTAAATTACCAGCGGTAATGGCTGAACGCTTTGTTCGCGTCTGCCATCTTATGTGTATCTTCGCGTTTTTTCACGGCTGAACCACGGGACTGCACTGCGTCCAAAAGCTCACCGGCGAGGCGCTCTTCCATGGTGTTTTCGTTGCGGCCACGGCTGGCTGCAATCAACCAGCGGATGGCCAGTGCCTCGCGGCGTTCCGGACGCACTTCGACAGGAACCTGATAGGTGGCACCACCGACACGGCGTGACCGCACTTCTACGGCAGGTTTGATGTTATCAAGGGCTTCATGAAAGACCTCGACCGGGGCGCGCTTTACGCGACGCTCCACACGATCCAACGCATTATAAACAATACGCTCCGCAATCGATTTCTTACCGTCAACCATCAGGTTGTTCATAAACTTTGTCAGGACGCGATCGCCAAATTTGGCGTCGGGCAGGACTTCGCGCTTTTCAGCGGCGTGACGACGGGACATAGACTGAACCTCTTATTTAGGGCGCTTGGCGCCATACTTCGAACGACGCTGCTTACGATCTTTGACGCCCTGGGTGTCAAGAACACCACGCAGGATGTGATAGCGCACACCGGGAAGGTCTTTGACGCGACCGCCACGGATCAGAACAACAGAGTGCTCTTGCAGATTGTGGCTTTCACCAGGAATGTAGCTGATCACCTCAAACCCATTGGTCAGGCGCACCTTGGCCACCTTACGCATAGCCGAGTTCGGCTTCTTTGGTGTCGTGGTGTAGACGCGGGTGCAAACACCACGCTTTTGCGGGCAGGATTCCAAGTGCTGCGACTTGGACCGTTTGACTTTTGGCTGCCGCGGCTTGCGGATCAGCTGCTGAATTGTGGGCATTCCGGTGTGTTCCCCGTAATTGTTCAATCTCTACACGGCTTGAGCCCCGTGTGGCGTCTTTTCAAAGGGATACGAAAGCACCCAGTTTCACATCAGTTCAGGCGTGCGTTTCCCAAATCCCGTGTTCACACGAGAAAAACCGCATGCGTCCCCTACCAAGGATGGACGCTGCGGCGGGGGTCTGATTAAATCGAGGCATTTCGTATGTCTCGGGTTTGACCGCACCAGATCTGAAATCGGGATCCGGCTGCAGATAGGGCAGCCCTTACCCAGATTTCGTGCGTATAGGCGGAGTCGCCAATGTTGTCAACCATCACCTAACCATGGCCAGCTCTCGCTATTTCACGACTGGTCAAAGCCTCCCGCCATAGGGCGTAAACCCCTGATATTACGACAATTAATCCACCAATAAACGCCAGGGTATTTGGCCACTCATCAAACACCAGCCAGCCCAAAACCAAAGCCATCAACAGCCCCGTGTATCTAAAGGGTGCAACCGCCGATACTTCACCTGTTCTGACTGTCATGATGGAACAGATATAGGCAAACACCACCAGCGCCGCGGCCCCAATTATCCATATCCATGCATCGGTTTCGACTGGAGCCCAAGGTTGAAAAAAGCTCCAGACCACACCGAATAAGAATACATTTACCGTATTAATGAGCGACACCATCATTGACGGAACAGCAGAAGACATTTTGCGTGTGACCACATCTCGAACAACAACAGAACATACCGCCACCAAAACATATATGGAATAAAAGTTGAAACCAGCGCCCCCTGGTTGGACAATCAACAACATTCCAACGAACCCGGCACCAACAGCCAGCCAGCGCCGCCATCCAACGTGTTCGCCCAGAAACATGGCCCCCGTCAGTGTTATTGCAAGCGGTGATATCAGCATCATCGCTGTTGCATTTGCGATCGGCATATTTGTCAGGGCACTCAGAAAAAAGAACGTTGTGCAGACGTCAGCCAAAGACCTTATGAAAATCAGACGCCAGTCTGCCGCCGGTAAAGGGCGTCGTATTGGGCCAAGCAAGTGCGCCAGAACCCAAACCATCAAAACCGCAGGTATACCCCTTAAAACGATGATCTGCGACAACGGCAGCGTTTCTCCCAAAAGTTTGATACATGTATCGCCCAGGACAAAACCACCCATGGCGCCCATCATCCAGAGTGCCGATTGTCGATTGTCTTTTTGCATGATGATCCCCTGCCCCGCTACGATCACTCTCCATGTATTTACAAAACCTACAAGAGGATCGGTCTCCATCATTGGATCGCCGCATGTTCCAAGGCGACATCAAAGTCTCCATTCCGGCGCGATAGCGATTGATCACACTATCGGAGACGAGGAACAAAAAAACACCCCGATAATCAAATCGGGGTGTTTCATGTTTTCGTTCAGACGGATTACTCTGCGGGACTGCTGAATATATCTTCGGCAGTATCAGGCGCCTGCAATGCAAGTGCGGCCTCGGCCTCCTCGCGGCGCGCTTCAATCACAACATTGTCGCGATCTTGCGCTATCCGACGCACGCGCTGCGTTGCCCCGCCAGTACCAGCAGGAATCAACCGTCCGACGATGACGTTCTCTTTCAGACCAACAAGCTTGTCTTTTTTGCCCTGCACCGATGCTTCGGTCAGAACACGTGTGGTCTCTTGGAACGATGCCGCCGAGATAAATGACCGGGTTTGCAACGAGGCTTTGGTGATTCCGAGAAGGATCGGCTCCCCTTTTGCAACACGACCGTCCTTGGCGATGGCCTTTTCATTGGCGGCGTCAAATTCAGCCTTGTCTACATGTTCCCCTTTGAGCAGAGTGGTATCCCCACTGTCCAGGATTTCCCACTTCTGCAACATCTGGCGCACGATCACTTCGACATGCTTGTCGTTAATTTTAACGCCCTGTAATCGATAAACGTCTTGTACCTCGTCGATCATATAGTTGGCCAACGCCTCCACACCCATAATGGACAAGATATCATGCGGCGCAGGATTGCCGTCCATGATGTAGTCGCCCTTTTGAACAAAGTCGCCTTCGACAACCGGGATATGTTTTCCCTTGGGGATCATATATTCTTTGGTGTCCTGCGTTTCGTCAGCCGGTTCAATGCTGATACGACGCTTGTTCTTGTAGTCTTTTCCAAAGCGGACATAGCCATCAATTTCGGCGATGATCGCGTTGTCCTTTGGACGGCGCGCCTCAAAGAGTTCCGCCACCCGTGGCAGACCACCGGTGATGTCCTTGGTTTTTGCCCCTTCCCGCGGGATACGCGCGACGACATCGCCAGCCTTGATTTTCTGGCCGTCCTCGCAGGACAAAATTGCATCGACCGACATTGGATAGGTGATGGGATTACCAGCAGCATTACGTAGCGGTTCTCCTGTCTCGCCCATCAAAATGACTTCTGGCTTCAACTCGTTACCACGTGGCGCCGCACGCCAATCGATAACAATCTTTTGGGTCATACCGGTGGCTTCGTCAGTTTCATCGCGAACCGCCAAACCGGCAGTCAAATCCACATGCTTGGCCACGCCGTCTGCCTCGGCAATAATTGGCAACGTGTAAGGATCCCATTCAAACAGTTTGTCGCCACGCGCAATTGTTTGTCCCTCAGTCACAAAGAGCTTTGATCCGTACCCCAGTTTGTGGCTTGCACGTTCTTCGCCATGCTCGTCCATGATCCTGAGTTTCATGTTACGACCCATAACCAAAACATCACCAGCCTCGTTGGACAGTGTGTTGGGCATATCAAACTGAACGATACCCTCTTGGCTGGCTTCGAGGAAAGACTGCTGTCCACCCTGCGCAACACCACCAATGTGGAATGTCCGCATCGTCAGCTGCGTGCCGGGTTCACCAATGGACTGTGCGGCAATAATACCCACTGCCTCACCAGTGTTCACCATGGTGCCTCTGGCCAGATCACGTCCGTAGCACTTGGCACAGACACCCTCTTCGGCCTCACATGTTAGCGGCGAACGAATACGCGCCGTCTGAACACCCGCGTCCTCGATGCGATCGGACAACCGTTCATCGATCAACGTCCCTTTTGCCACAATCACTTCGTCAGTGCCCGGAACAAGGATATCATCGGCCGCGACACGACCAAGAACTCGCTCGCTCAGCGACGCGACAACCTCACCGTCATTGACAGCCGCTTCGGCGGTAATGGACCGCTCGGTCCCGCAATCACGCGTCCGCACAATGCAATCCTGTGCCACATCCACCAGACGCCGTGTCAGATAACCGGAGTTCGCAGTCTTCAACGCCGTATCTGACAGACCTTTGCGCGCACCGTGTGTCGAGTTGAAATACTCCAGAACGGTGAGGCCTTCTTTAAAGTTCGAAATGATCGGTGTCTCGATGATGTCGCCGTTCGGCTTTGCCATCAGTCCGCGCATACCACCCAGCTGCTTCATCTGCGTAACTGAGCCACGCGCACCGGAGTGCGCCATCATGTACACAGAATTGGGCTCGAGCTCGGCCCCATCTTCAATTTTTGGTGCCGAAATGGTGCCCATCATCGCGTCGGTGACCTTGTCGTTACACTTTGACCAAGCGTCCACAACCTTGTTGTATTTTTCGCCCTGAGTGATCAGGCCATCCATATACTGCTGTTCAAAGTCTTTGACCTGGCCGCGAGTGTCATCAACAATCGCCCACTTGTTATCAGGAACGACCATGTCATCTTTACCGAATGAAATCCCTGCCTTGAACGCCTCCCGGAAGCCCATGGTCATGATCTGGTCACAGAAGATCACAGATTCTTTTTGACCACAGTAACGATAGACCGTGTCGATCACCTTCTGCACGTCTTTCTTACGCAGAAGCTGGTTGACCAAAGAGAAGGGGGCTTTTGTATTCGCAGGGAGCAAGGATCCCAAAAGAACCCGACCGGGTGTGGTTTCAAACCGCTGCCAAATCTCCTGTCCGGTCTCATCAATCTGCTTGATGCGGCAATTGATCTTGGCGTGCATGTGAACTTCGCCAGCATCAAGGGCATGCTGCACCTCTTCGATACCGGAGAAGATCATTCCCTCGCCCTTCATACCGTCACGCATGATGGTGACATAATACAGTCCAAGGATCATATCCTGAGACGGAACGATGATCGGTGCACCATTTGCCGGCGACAAGACATTGTTGGTCGACATCATAAGGACCCGTGCTTCCAACTGCGCCTCAAGGCTCAGAGGAACGTGCACAGCCATCTGGTCGCCGTCAAAGTCCGCGTTGAACGCCGAACATACCAGCGGGTGCAACTGGATCGCCTTGCCCTCAATCAGTTTTGGTTCAAACGCTTGAATGCCAAGGCGGTGCAATGTCGGTGCGCGGTTCAACAAAACAGGGTGTTCACGGATCACTTCATCCAGAATATCCCATACTTCGGGACGTTCCTTTTCAACCAGCTTTTTGGCTTGCTTGACCGTCGACGATAGCCCTTTTGCCTCAAGCCGCGAATAAATGAACGGTTTGAACAGTTCCAAAGCCATCTTCTTAGGCAGTCCGCACTGATGAAGTTTCAGCTCTGGACCTGTCACGATAACTGAACGACCCGAAAAGTCGACGCGTTTACCCAAAAGGTTCTGACGGAAACGCCCCTGCTTGCCTTTAAGCATGTCGGATAGTGATTTCAACGGGCGCTTGTTGGCACCTGTGATCACGCGACCGCGGCGACCGTTGTCAAACAATGCGTCCACAGATTCTTGCAACATACGCTTTTCGTTACGTACGATAATATCCGGCGCCCGCAATTCAATCAGCCGCTTGAGCCGGTTATTACGGTTGATAACCCGACGATAGAGATCGTTCAAATCCGAGGTTGCGAAGCGACCACCATCCAAAGGAACCAACGGACGGAGCTCGGGTGGAATGACCGGAATGACCGTCATCACCATCCACTCTGGGCGGTTTCCAGACTCCAGAAAGCTCTCAACTACTTTGAGCCGCTTGATGATCTTCTTTGGCTTCAACTCACCGGTGGCTTCTTTCAAATCCGCACGAAGTTGATCCGCTTCTGCTTCAAGATCGATATTGGCAAGCATCTCGCGAATTGCTTCGGCGCCAATATTGGCCGTGAACGCGTCCATGCCATAGATATCTTGAGCATCCATGAATTCCTGCTCGGACAGCATTTGGCCATATGTCAAATCGGTAAGGCCCGGTTCGATCACAACGTAGTTTTCAAAATATAGAACCCGTTCCAGATCGCGCAGGGTCATATCAAGCATCAGGCCGATGCGTGACGGCAGCGACTTCAGAAACCAGATATGCGCACAAGGTGCAGCAAGTTCGATATGGCCCATACGCTCGCGGCGGACCTTTTGCAGCGTAACTTCCACACCGCATTTTTCGCAGACAACACCGCGATATTTCATCCGCTTATATTTGCCGCACAGACATTCGTAATCTTTAATCGGGCCAAAGATACGCGCACAGAAAAGTCCGTCACGCTCGGGCTTGAACGTCCGGTAGTTGATGGTCTCGGGCTTCTTGATCTCGCCAAAGGACCAAGAAAGGATACGCTCCGGCGAGGCCAGAGAGACCTTGATCTCGTCAAAAACCTTGGGCGGCGTGAGCGGGTTGAACGGGTTGTTGGTCAGTTCCTGGTTCATATCAAAATCCAATCTGACTGGTATTTTTCGTCATATCGCCATCCAAGCGACGCAAAGGCACATTGCCGTCAACGTCGCGTGAAGGAGCGCGATAATCGCGAGTCGAATAAGAAAAGTCCGCGTCATGTACTTCCAGTTCCACCAAGGCCAATGAAGCCGTAGCGTCGCGGGAAACATCGGCACGCCGTGTTCGTAATAAAGGCGACAGCCTCTGAACACCAGATGCATCGTCGTATAGAAACATCCGATGAAAAGAGCTGTCAGCAGAGCGACATTCACAAGTTATCATTCTGCAGGAATCCCGCCTTCATCCTCTTCGGCGTCCAACAATTCCATGTTGAGGCCGAGGCCACGGACTTCTTTGACGAGAACGTTGAAGCTCTCTGGCACGCCGGCCTCAAAGTTGTCCTCGCCTTTGACGATGCTCTCGTAGACCTTGGTCCGGCCTGCCACGTCGTCCGACTTCACCGTCAGCATTTCCTGAAGGGTGTAGGCGGCGCCATAAGCTTCCAGAGCCCAGACTTCCATCTCCCCAAAGCGCTGACCACCAAACTGCGCCTTACCGCCCAGCGGCTGCTGGGTGACGAGGCTGTAAGGGCCAGTGGAACGGGCGTGGATCTTGTCATCCACAAGGTGGTGCAGCTTAAGCAAGTATTTTACGCCGACGGTCACCGGACGACTGAACTGTTCGCCTGTGCGACCATCAAAGAGAATGGACTGGCCACTTTCCGAGAACCCCGCGCGAACAAGCGCGTCATTGACGTCTGCCTCTTTCGCCCCGTCAAAAACCGGTGTCGCAATCGGAACACCGTGGCTGACATTGCCCGCAGCTTCAAGAAGCTGCTCTTCGGACATTGGCATTAAGCCTTCGTCGTAGACATCATCACCATAAGCATTGCGAAGTGCATCGCGCACAGGTGTCAGATCACCGGTCCGGCGATAGTCTTGCAGTGCTTCGTCAATCTGTAGCCCCATGCCGCGCGCGGCCCAACCCATGTGGGTCTCGAGGATCTGACCAACGTTCATACGCGACGGAACACCAAGTGGGTTCAAGCAGAAGTCCACAGGCGTACCATCCGCAAGGAAAGGCATATCTTCCATCGGAACAACGCGCGAAATAACGCCTTTGTTGCCGTGACGACCGGCCATTTTGTCACCAGGCTGCAGCTTGCGCTTCACCGCGATGAACACTTTGACCATCTTCATAACGCCCGGTGGTAGATCGTCTCCACGGCGCACTTTTTCGACCTTGTCGTCGAACCGCGCATCCAAAGCTCGCTTTTGCGCCTCGTACTGCTCGTTCAACGCTTCAACGATCTGTGCGTCGGCGTCTTCGCTCAGGGCCAGTTGCCACCACTGACCGCGGGTCAACATGCCCAGCAACTCGTCATCAATAACCGAATTCGCCCGCACGCCCCGAGGACCTTTGACCGCGATCTTGCCTTCGATCACCGCACGCAGTCGCGCATAAATGTTCCGATCAAGGATGGCCATCTCATCGTCACGGTCCCGCGCAAGCTGCTCGATCTCTTCGCGTTCGATCTGAAGGGCGCGTTCGTCCTTTTCGACCCCGTGGCGATTGAACACACGCACTTCTACGACAGTGCCGTAATCACCCGGCTTTACCCTAAGGGACGTATCCCGGACGTCGCTGGCCTTTTCACCGAAGATAGCACGGAGCAGCTTTTCTTCCGGCGTCATTGGGCTTTCGCCCTTTGGCGTGATCTTGCCCACCAGAATATCGCCAGGCTCGACGTCGGCGCCGATGTAGACAATACCTGCCTCGTCGAGGTTACGCAGAGCTTCTTCGCCAACATTGGGGATATCGCGTGTGATTTCTTCTGGTCCGAGCTTGGTGTCACGAGCCGCAACCTCGAACTCTTCGATATGCACGCTGGTAAACACGTCATCCCGTGCAATCCGCTCGGAAATCAGGATCGAGTCCTCGTAGTTATAGCCATTCCAAGGCATGAACGCGACGAGCACGTTTTTGCCAAGTGCCAATTCACCCATATCGGTGGACGGGCCGTCTGCGATAACCTCGCCTTTTTCGACCGTCTGGCCCACCTTGACCAGCGGACGCTGGTTGATGCAGGTGTTTTGGTTCGACCGCTGGAATTTGCGCATCCTGTAGATGTCCACACCGGGGTCGCCGGGCTCCATCTCATCTGTGACACGCACAACGATCCGCATTGCGTCTACCTGATCAATCACACCACCCCGATGGGCCATGATCGCGGCACCTGAATCGCGGGCCACAACACCCTCGATCCCCGTGCCAACCAAAGGCGCCTCGGACCGTAGCGTCGGCACCGCTTGGCGTTGCATGTTCGATCCCATGAGAGCGCGGTTCGCGTCGTCGTTTTCAAGAAACGGGATAAGCGATGCGGCAACCGATACCAACTGCTTTGGCGAAACGTCGATCAGATCAACATTGTCCCGATGTGCCAACATGTAGTCACCCGATTGACGGGTCGAGACCAGCTCGTTTTGGAACACGCCATGATCGTCGAGGCGCGCGTTCGCCTGCGCAACTGTATGGCGCATTTCCTCTGTCGCGGACATGTAATGCACTTCATCCGTGACCTGACCCTCTTTCACCACACGATATGGCGTTTCGATAAAGCCGTACTTATTCACGCGCGCAAAGGTTGCCAAAGAGTTGATCAGACCAATATTCGGCCCTTCGGGCGTTTCAATCGGACACATCCGGCCATAGTGCGTTGCGTGCACGTCACGCACCTCAAACCCTGCACGTTCGCGCGTCAAACCACCTGGCCCAAGCGCAGACAGGCGTCGCTTATGGGTTACTTCAGACAGGGGATTGGTCTGATCCATAAACTGCGACAGCTGCGACGATCCGAAGAATTCTCGTACGGCAGCAGCGGCGGGTTTGGCGTTGATCAGATCCTGAGGCATGACCGTGTCGATTTCGACGCTGGACATACGCTCTTTGATGGCACGCTCCATGCGAAGCAATCCAACCCGATACTGGTTCTCCATCAGTTCACCAACGGAACGGACGCGCCGGTTTCCAAGATGGTCGATGTCGTCGATATCGCCCTTGCCGTCACGCAGCTCAACCAACGCCTTAATGCAGGACACGATGTCCTCGCGATCCAACGTGCGCTGTGTGTCTTCTTTGTCCAGCGCGAGACGCATGTTCATCTTGACCCGACCGACGGCGGACAGATCATAGCGTTCGCTGTCAAAGAACAACGTGTTGAACAGGGCGCTTGCCGCTTCGACGGTGGGCGGCTCGCCCGGACGCATCACCCGATAGATATCCATGAGCGCGGTGTCGCGGTTCATGTTCTTATCCATTGCCATGGTGTTGCGCATGTAGGGACCGACGGTGATATTGTCGATGTCCAGCACTGGAATATCTACAATACCCGCATCCATGAGGTCTTTCAGAGTACCACCCGAAACCTCACCATCCTTATCCAGGGTCCAAGTAAGCTCGTCGCCTGCTTCGACGTAGATGGCACCTGTCTCTTCATTAATGATATCGCAGGCGACAAATTTTCCAACGATGTGATCAAACGGAACCAAAAGATCCGTAATTGTGCCCTCATCAATGATTTTCTTAACAGCCCGTGGCGTGACCTTCTTGCCGGCTTCGCAAATCACCTCACCTGTTGCTGCATCCACCAAATCAAAGGCGGGACGTGTGCCGCGCACACGCTCTGGAAAGAACTTGGTGACCCAGCCGCGGCCCTTTTGCACGGTGTAGTTGACCGTGTCGTAGTAGGCGTCCATGATCCCTTCCTGATCCAGACCAAGCGCGTAAAGCAGCGTTGTCACAGGAAGTTTACGCCGACGATCGATCCGCGCATACACGATGTCTTTTGCGTCGAATTCAAAATCAAGCCACGAGCCGCGGTAGGGTATGATCCGACATGCAAACAGCAGCTTGCCTGAGCTATGGGTTTTGCCTTTGTCATGATCAAAGAACACCCCAGGAGAGCGGTGCATCTGGCTTACAATCACGCGCTCGGTGCCATTAACCACAAAGGTTCCATTGGGCGTCATCAGGGGCATGTCCCCCATAAAGACATCCTGCTCTTTGATATCTTTGACCGACTTCGCTCCGGTGTCTTCATCAAAATCAAAGACGATCAGACGCAGCGTCACCTTTAATGGTGCACTGTAGGTCATGTCACGTTGCTGACATTCCTCAACGTCATACTTTGGCTTTTCCAACTCGTAGTTGACGAATTCCAAAATCGCGGTCTCGTTAAAGTCTTTGATCGGGAATACCGATTGAAAGACCCCCTTTATCCCCTCGCCATCGGCGGGCACCAAGGCGTCCCCCGATTTCAGGAATAAATCATAACTGGATTTCTGAACTTCGATAAGGTTAGGCATTTCCAGGACTTCCCGGATTTTACCATAGTACTTGCGAAGACGTTTCTGGCCAAGAAAGCTTTGCGCCATGAGAGCGATCACCCTTTGGTTAAATCTGCACGACCACACCACAGTCTGGGGAACCCTGCGGTGCAACCTGTCAGTTCGGAGGTAAGAGCAGACCCATTCTCGGTGCGCGTCCCAAAGCCCACCACTCGATCTTGGCTCCCTGCCTTGGTAAACTCCTGCGTCAGCAGAGGCTTACCAAGCCGGGGATATAACGCACAAAACTACCAGCAACAGATATAGTCCGTCCAGGGCAGCATCGAGCGAGTATTCAAAGCTGTCGGGCCACCTCATCTTATAGAACGCATATATCACTCGCTCGAATCAATATCCGAGAGTGAAAGTTCCCAATATTGTGTGAACGCCACGAACGCAAGCCCTTATGCACAGTATCTTTGAAATCACACTATTTTCAAACCGCGCCATGATCTGGGTCAAAGTTGCGACTGATCCGGTGACTGTTAATTCAATGCTTGCATCAAATACGAAAACAGGCGCCTCGTTTCGAAGGCGCCTGTCGGAATTCTACCCGAAGGAAAAGAATTACTTGAGTTCGACTTCGGCGCCCGCTGCTTCCAGCTTGCCCTTGATGTCTTCGGCTTCGTCCTTGGACACGCCTTCTTTCACTGCCTTGCCGCCCGCTTCGACCAGTTCCTTGGCCTCTTTCAGGCCAAGACCTGTAATCGCGCGGACTTCTTTGATGACGTTGATTTTCTTGGCGCCAGCGGCCTTCAAGATGACGTCGAATTCAGTCTTTTCTTCTTCTGCTGCTGCGCCGCCACCATCGGCAGGCCCAGCCATCATCACAGCGCCGCCAGCGGCAGGCTCGATGCCATACTCATCTTTGAGAATGGTTTTCAGTTCTTGTGCTTCCAGCAGCGTCAGGTTGACGATTTGCTCAGCAAGTGCTTTCAGATCAGCCATTTGTCCGTATCCGTATTTAAAGGTTGTGTTCCAACGACGGGGTCAATCCCTACGTAGGTCTCATAAGTTGCCTTAGGCCGCTTCCGCCTTGTCTTCCAAGGTCGAAAGAATGCCTGCGATATTCGATGCAGGGGCGCCAATCGCACCGGCGATATTCGAAGCAGGGGCGCCGATGCAGGACGCGATCTGAGCGATAAGCTCTTCGCGCGATGGCATCTTTGACACAGCTTCTACACCAGCTCGGTCCAGAGCATCCCCACCCATTGCACCACCAAGGATTTCAAACTTTTTGTTATCCTTGGCGAAATCCTCAACCACCTTGGCAGCCGCCACGGGGTCTTCGGAATAGGTGAGCACGGTCATGCCCGACAGGTATGTTGCAATGCTTTCGCACGGCTTGCCCTGCAAGGCGATCTTGGCAAGTCTGTTTTTAGCGACACGTACAAAGCTTCCGCTTTCACGCGCGCGTCCACGCAGATCTTGCATGTCGGCAACTGTCAGGCCTTCGTAGTGTGCAACCACAACGACGCCAGAGCTTTCGAAGATTTGGCCGAGCTCTTCGACCAGTTTCTCTTTTTGGGCTCTATCCACAGTTTCACTCCAGTTATGGGGGTTTCCCCCCGGCTCATTACGGCCCTGATTTCAGGACCATCGGGTCCACGACAAGGACCCGAGAGCAACCTGTAGCGCGGCACAGGGTGCACACGGTCAGGTTTCAATCTGGTATCCTCGCCTCGGGCAGGAATTACGGGCTCAAAAGCCCACCCACCGTCTTGGACGAACACAGGCAGGGAACGATTCGCACCGCCCCATTCCGTGACGGAGGCATTACATGGCAGAACCGAGATTGCCAAGAG
>JAYQEA010000094.1:0-15482 GCA_038138625.1 Roseivivax sp. | reverse complement strand
AAATGAGATTAGCAGCCTAAATGAACCTCTGATCCATCTTAACAACGCTGCAAACCAGCCGAAAAAGCAGGAAAACCTCTCTTAATGCATTGCATGGGCTTCCGTCGTGTTCAAATTGCTGTGCACGTTCCGACCACTGGCTGATCAAAGACCTAAGCAGAGCTGGTTATTCTCTGGTAGAAACCAAGGTCAGTTGACGAAAAGCTTTGGATCAACATCGGACGCCACCGCTTTTTATTCTTCTTCCCATTGGAATATTAAATCCAAATGGCCACAATATTGAAAATCGGGTTCCACACTCTCCAAGCGTTTCAGAAGAAAATATCCTCCAGCTCTGCTCCGGCTGTATCCTCCAGGTCGCCAAATATCTCCTCTTCCTTTTCAATGTTTAGCCCAAAAAATGCGTTATGAATGTTGCGCTCGGCCTTCATGGTGTATCTGTTGTAAATGCCGGATATTGTACTGTTGTCGGCGCCAACATCCAATTGCGTATTCGCGCGTGAAAGCTCTGATAATTCAAACGCAATAATACGCCACTCTGCGCAAAAATCTTGTCGATCCCTTACAGTTGCCGCTGCCACATTCAGCTGTGTCAAGGCTTCCGGACCCGTTTTGGCCATGCTTTCTGCCTGTCGGCGCAACTGTCCGGCAATATGTGCAACGCATTGGCTTGCTTGATTTACCGTCTCTCGCATTTCTGTGATGCGCTCGCCATTGCCAGCATTTCTTGATTCCAAAAATTCACGTAGAAGCGTCGCAGACCGTTCAAGATTTTCGACCATATCTTCAACGGGCTTATTGGTCTCGTCACTAAGCGCGCGCAAATCAGAGGCAACCTGCCGGAAAGCGCGACCGTCTTCATCAAGTGTGGTTGCCTTCAGAGTAGAATTCAGACTGAGCAGGCGCACGCTCGACCTTATTTCGTCAAAAGCCCCGATATGATCGAGCATATTACTGACGGCGGTAACAAGCTGATCAATAGCAACTGACCTTGCGGCATTGCCGCGTTCATATTGTTCCAGCATTCGGGCTGTGCGTTGAAGACTGTTGTCAATTAAACCAAGCGCTGCGTCGCCGCTCAAAAGCAACATTTCTGAATCTTCAGACGCTCTTTCAAGTAGAGCCTCGGTATCACTGATGAGTTCCTCGAACGATCTTATCAATGCCGCAGCTTCACCGTCAAAGTCTTTGATTGCGCCATCAATCTGTGCCGCCATAAGAGTAAAGGCCGTAGAAAGTGTCGCTTTGTCGTCAATTTCCTGCAAAGCCTGCAATGCCTCTTCGACGTGCTCAACCCTCTGCCGTGTGCTGTCCCCTACTTGCAAGGTTCCGACAGCCCGGCTGATACCTGCGTTAATTTTTGCGCTTGTATCACCATGTATCGCGATTCGATTTTCCGCCCAAACTCGCCGGGTTTCCATTGTCTCAATATTATTTTTCTGTTCTGCAGCAATGCCATCAAGTAGTTTCGCGTGCTGAGCGCCAAGCTTTTCATTCATACTCGTGGCAGCATTCAAGCTGCTTCGCATGCTTTTAAAAGCGTCAATAAAGTAAGAGACGTTTCCATCAAGTTGGGTGCCGAGTTCTGAAAATTGGTCTGTCAATTGTTGCAGACTGTTTTCTTTTTGTCCGGTCAAAGACGCGGTCACCCTTGCTGTGATGAAAAACATCCTCAGAGTCCGAACTGCTCGGGTTAAAAGGTGAATGCAATCGGGAAACTGATCTGTTAGGCTGTTTAAGGCCGTCAGAAAGTCTTTGGTGGCAGCCCGGGAATGATCCACACTGGAAATATGTGTGGACAGACCCTTTAGCGACTCTGTCAGATTGGTAAATTCAGTTCCTGCCAATGCCCCAGCCATTTGACTGTAGGCTTCTGATGTTTCGTTTAAAAGTCGCGTGCTGGCAATCAGCTTATCACCCATTTGAATGAAATTGCGTTCGATTTCTTTTCGCGGTGCCGCAAGGCGCGTTGTCAAATCTGCGACATTACTTACAAGCAAAGAAGCGTTGTTTGCTGCGAGATCTACATTCATGATACGCGTGCCTCTCCAATGTTTTGGTGGAATCTGGAAATTTCGCCAGCCAATGAATTTAGTGCTAAGACCCGTTCGGCACCGCCGCGGGCTATAGCTTCTTTTGGCATGCCGAACACTGTGCAGCTCGCCTCGTCCTGAGCAACGGTTTTTGCACCGGCTTGCCGCATCTCCAAAAGGCCTTGGGCGCCATCATCCCCCATGCCTGTCATGATAATTCCCATCGAATTAGATCGTGCTGTCTGCGATACAGATCTGAATAAAACATCCACCGAAGGACGATGCCTCGATACGGGAGGGCCGCCCCGCACGACTGCCCGAAAATGTCTCCCGACCCGTTCTATCATCAAATGATGATTGCCTGGCGCAATTAAAGCCACACCGGGTAGGAAAGTGTCGCCATGGACGGCCTCTTTGACATGTATTGAACACAGCCCATCCATGCGTTTTGCAAAAGCTGCCGTGAACCCCTCGGGCATATGTTGGACAATCGCAATCCCCGGACAGTGGACTGGCAGTGCTTTTAGAACGGTTGCAAGCGCCTCAGTACCGCCTGTTGAAGCTCCGATGGCGACTATGTGATCTGTACCGACCGGTACCTTGAGGCGTGTGTTGACCGCTGGAAGGATGGCATCTGCTGTTAGCTTTTCTTCGACGACGATCGGCGGCAAGGCCTTACGGCGCGTACCCATACGTGCATGTGCCGCAGCGCGAGCTATGTCGCAAATATGCATCCGGGCTTCTGCCAACGCTTCGGCTGTTGCCACCTTTGGCTTTGCTATTACCTCAACGGCCCCCGCCTCCAGTGCTTGGAGGAATGTTTGCGAACCTACTTCTGTAAGGCTCGAACAAATAACGACGGGAATTGGGCGTTGAGCCATAATCTTCTTAAGAAAAGTAAGCCCATCCATTCGGGGCATTTCAATATCAAGAAATATGACATCTGGTAGATTAATGCGCATTTTATGTGCCGCGATATATGGATCTGACGCGACGCCAAAAACCTCTAAATCTGGGGCATTTTCAATTATATTACATAGCGTACTACGCACTGATGCTGAGTCATCAACGATCAAGACTTTGATTGTGTTGTCGCTAAGATGAGATTTACGTGTCATAATTTCTGTATGTCTCCAATATCAATTTACACAAAACACACCTGTTCCTATTTGTTCAAAACCCATATCATTTCCAATAACAGCTTCGGTATGTCCTAGGATTAAATATCCAGATGGCCGCAAGTGCTCAGCAAGCCGCTGAACTACTAGTTTTTGAGTTGGAGGATTGAAATAGATTAAAACATTCCGTAAAAATATTATATCAATATCTTTATCAACGTTCAGTACTTTAGAAATTAGATTTAATTGTTTGAAACGTACAACTTGGCGAAGTTCGGGCACAACACGTACTACAGGTGGACTATTTTTATCGCGGCTTTGCATGAAATACCGATGTTGGAGATCAGTGGGTACTGGTCCCATCATCCCAATTGGATAGACAGAGCGACGTGCTTCCAAAATCATTTCATATGATATATCTGTGCCCAGAACGGAAAAATCAAAATAGGGTCCAACAGAGGCTAAATCCTTCAGAACCATTGCAAGCGTGTAGGCTTCAGCTCCATTGGATGCCGCGGCACTCCATACTTTCAGTCTTGGGGTAATATTACGTGGTCTTTGCGCCAATATTTTTGGTATTATTTTTTTTTCTAGTAAATTAAAATGTACTGGTTCACGAAAAAAGTCTGTCTTGTTGGTTGTAGCAAAGTGTATAAGTATATCTAGTTCATCTTTAAGACCACCGCGATCGAAGACCATTTTTCCATATTCAGAAACATCGTCAAATTTTAAAAGATGTGCGCGTCTTTTAAGTTTTCCTTCAATATGCGTACGCTTTGATTGCGTAATCTTGATACCCGTCTGACTTTGTATCAGATTGCTGAATCTCATAAAAACTGCATCGCTTAAACCACGAGATGGCTCTATGCTTGTATCTGAGGTTGGAGTTCTAGGATTATATATCATAAGGTTTTTGCATACATTTCCGATAAAAGTATTTTTTATGGAGCAATTAAAATGAAATCCTGATTTTAGGATATAAGAATCTTTAAAAATTAGGTATTTTATAACAAGTAAACTTTTATGGTATTTTGAATTTTTTTACTGAAGATTTTTTATGAGCTTTCCGGATATATGTAAAATCAGATATTTATGAAATGCCTTTAGTGTTTCTGCAAGTTCTATTTTTGGATTTAAGTATGGTGTAACGTCAAGCTGTCCTTTTTGGAAAGGTCAGCTTGACTTAAATAAGAATATCTTATGGTCAGTTATATGCGCGTCTTGCCTATGCCATGTCAAAAATTGCGACGTCTTCTGCACCAAACACGCGTTCGAAATTTAATACGGTTACAAACTTTCCATTTCGGCGCCCGATTCCGGCAATATGCTCTGCGCGCCATCCTTCTGCAATGTCAGGTGGTGGGTTAAGGGTCCCTGAGTCAAGGACACTTACCTCATGCACACAATCAACTTTAACTCCGATTAAGGTATCGCTCCCCCCAATAGGAGCTGAAATAACCATTATTCTAGTACGACTATCATCCTCCTGTGGCATAAACCCTAATTTAAGACGTAAATCGACGACTGGTACGCTTTGCCCCCTGACATCGATCATACCTAAGAGGATAGACGGTGCTCCTGGCAATTTGGCAATCTGTTGTAATTCGAGGATTTCACGAACTCTTTCGACGGGCATTGCAAGCAACTCGTCTGCAATGCCCAAAGTAACGTATTGAACGCCATCCATTATCAAGCGGCCCTTACGGATTTACCAGTCGATCGCTCGAAATCAGCATCTAGCGCGTCCTTCCCGCCATTCATATCAAAAGTAAATCCTGTGTCGTTCTGCTCGTTAAACTTTGAATGCGAGGCAGCTCGCTTGCTGTGTGTAGCTGCGGCTGATCGATTGATTGGTGCATGTAGGTTGCTGTTGTCTCCGACTTTGAAGAATGACATATTTTGCTGGAGGCGGTCTGCTTGCTGAGAAAGTTCTGAAGCTGCAATCGACATTTCTTCTGATGCGGACGTATTTTGCTGGGTGACTGTATCGAGCTGCTGGATTGCCTCGCTGATCTGACCTGCCCCTGCGTGCAGTTCATTATTCGACGCCGAAATTTCGGTGACAAGCTCTGCTGTTTTCTTAATGTCTGGAACCAAGTGCTTGAGCATATCGCCAGCTGACTGTGCAGAACGAAGCGTTTCACCTGACAAACCCGAGATTTCTGTGGCAGCTTCTTGCGAACGTTCGGCCAGCTTGCGCACTTCTGAAGCCACAACAGCAAATCCACGTCCATGTTCACCCGCGCGCGCCGCCTCCACTGCGGCATTCAAAGCCAAGAGATCAGTTTGACGCGCGATTTCCTGCACAACCATGATCTTTTCTGCAATCGTTTCCATAGCTTTTACGGCATCACCAACAGCTGCACCGCTGGTTTCTGCATCTTGCGCAGCCTTGCGCGCTATGCTTTCGGTCTGTGCCGTATTCTCGGCATTTTGCTTGATGTTGGCAGCCATTTGCTCAACAGAAGCAGATGTCTCTTCAGTAGAAGAAGCTTGTTCCTGCGCACCTTGGCTGAGCTGTGCAGATGTTGTTGTCATGTTGACCGAATTGTCAGCCACATTTTGCGCGCTGACGGTCGCAGTCGAGATGACCTCACGCAGCTTTTTGGTCATATCTCGCAAAGCGATACCCAGTCTGTCGACGTCTGATCGTGGTTCAACCTGTACGCTTAAATCGCCTTCGGCGATGTTCTCGGCGGCCTGGCTCATACCCTTCAAATCCGAGATCATCACATTCATTTCTTCCAGCAGCATACCAATTTCATCACGGCTGTCGTTTTTGACATCAACGTCAAGGTTGCCTCGCGCCACTTCTCTTACGATTGCAGAGGCGTGGCCAAGACCGTTCCCAATGCTTCTGGTCAACAACCAGCCGATCAAAACGGCGGCTAATACCATTGCTGTTGTACCCACAACAACTGTTGTACGCGAGAATTCGGCCGCAGCGTCTTTGGCATCGGCGCGTACCGTCAGAAGTGCTGCCTCCATCTCAATAAAATCTGCGACCAGCTTGCGGAACGCATCCATTTTGGATTTGCCAGCACCAGAGGCTTCCATTTGCCGTGCCTCTTCGCGCGTTGCAAAGACTGACATCAACTCAATCTCGCGTTCCGCGATTGACTCTCTCCAGTCCTTTTCAGCAGCCAGAATACGTTCCAAGCGCTCTTGCTGTGTCGGATTGTCAGATGTCAGCTCCTTGAGTATTGCCCATTCCGCTTGGAATGTTTTTTGTCCGCCGAAATATGGCTCCAGAAAGTTTTCGGTTCCCCCAATGAGGTAACCTCTTACGCCGGTTTCTTGATCAATAACGGCGCCGAGCATATGGTCTGCATGGCCAATAACCTTGTAAGTGTGGTTGGTCCAATATACCTGTTTCTGGATTTCAAGGAGGCTTCGCCAAGACACGACGGACATGGCAAGCGAAATAAGAACCATCGCAAGAAAGCTGATTAGCAACTTTTTACTAATAGAAATATTCTTAAAAGACATTGCAGTTTTTTTCCTCTTAGTCAGGATTAAAATGGTGAATTGACCGAACAATTATCATCTTGATACGCTTATCAACGACATTAAAAGCAGCGGTAATTTTTTCGTTTAAAAAGCTATTTAAACTAATTTCGACCTTCTGTTTCCAGCTCTTTTGGTTGTGTCAAAGTACTGGAAAAGATTGCGCCCAAATTTGGGATGATGATAAATTTATCATCGTGTTTGGCGATGCCACGAACAAATTCTGGTCGCCAACGCATTCCCACGTTAGGGGGCTGTTCGACTGCCGAAAGCGCGATATCCGTTACGGTGTGCACCCTATCTGCGAGAATTCCCACGATAACGGGTTCATTGTCGAGAGTGATTTCAAAAACCACTATCCGGGTATCAGCATTAGCTGCGCGCCGGTCCATACCAAACTTAACGCGCAGGTCTGCCAACGGTACGACGCGACCGCGTACATTGATTAACCCACTGACAAAGGCTTGCGCATTTGGGACTTCTGTTACGGGGACAATATCTTGAATTTCGCGAACGCTTGTTGCTTCTATTGCAAAGATCTCGTCGCCGAGTTCCAGCGTCAATGCGCGCATCACCTCCGTCGCAGGGGTATCATCCATTTCATTGATTGTTCTTGTCATGCAGCTTGTCCCTTTTTCTCATCGCGCAAACGGTTTTCAAGATGCTGAGCGCTACGCATGAGTTGAACTACATCCAGAATGAGTGCGACAGCACCATCGCCCATTATGGTCGCCCCCGCGAATGTTTCGATATTCGCGTGGAGCCGGGACAGTGACTTGATCACAGTTTGCGTGTTTCCCAAGATTTGATCGACAACAAGACCCATCCGCTGCTCTCCAGTTGAAACAATCACAACTTTCTGGTGCAGTTCTTCTGGCTCCTTTGTGCCAAATAATTCACGAAGGCGCAGGAACGGTACGAGCTCCCCGCGTATGCTTAGAAAATTTCGTCCGCGCGCATTTTCAGCCACCTCGGCGGGCAGTTCGACACATTCCTCTACGGCGGAGAGTGGAATGGAATACCGATTGCATCCAACACGCACCAGCATGCCATCAATGATCGCGAGTGTGAGTGGAAGCCGCAAGGTAACAGTTGTTCCGTTATTTGGCTGGGATGAAACATCAATGCGGCCGCGCAGAGCGTCCATAGTCCTGCTCACAACATCCATGCCAACGCCACGGCCGGAAACTGATGTAATTTCTTTTGCGGTCGAAAATCCGGGATTAAAAATGAGACGATTCAATTCACCGTCGGATATCAAAGAATCAGAAGTGATTAGACCTGTTTCTTCGGCCTTCTGGCGAATACGATCGACATTCAACCCGGCACCGTCATCACTGACGCTGATGGCGACCTCAGCCCCTTCATGTGCCGCAGCCAGACGAACAGTCCCTTGTTCTAGTTTTCCTGCTGCGATGCGATCCTCAGGACTTTCAAGTCCATGATCTATCGCGTTTCGGATTATGTGTACGAGAGGATCAGCCAGACTTTCGATGACCGTCTTGTCGAGCTCAGTTTGTTCTCCGGACGTGGCAAATTCTACGTTTTTTCCTAGCTCAGAGGATAAATCATGAACAAGTCGCCGGAACCTATTGAATAGTGTGCCTATGGGCACCATCCGAATTCCCATCGTGATGTCCCGAAGACCAGCAGATAGACGCTCTATTTCTTCCGTCACTCCCATGAGGCTGCTGTTACGACTGTCTTCGGAGATCTGAGAAAGCCGCGCTTGAGCAATAACCAACTCGCCCACGTGATCTAATAACTCGTCCAAACGTTCTGCTGCTACCCGTAAAGACGAGCTGCCACGCGTGGTAGGATTTGGCGTATCGTCCCTCTTGGATGGAAGTTCAATTTTTTCTCTAATCACTTCCGTTTGTTCAATTTGTGATGGAATATTTAAATTTTCTTTTTCCGTAGTCAGCGGAGAAATTTCCAATTCCATGCCATCCTGTACAAATAAAAATACTTCTTCAACTGTGCTGCGGCTGCAATCCCCTTCAAGCGTTACGTCCCACGATATATGGCAAACCTCTGGATCCAATGTCTCAAGATTTGGGATGTCATCTGTATTTGCGCGAACGGTACAGGGTCCCAGCTCGCGCAATTCATCCAAAAGAAGCACGGGATTTGCCCCGAGTGATAACGCATCCTTTGGCAATTTGAAGCGTATGATCCAACCGTTCGTTTGCGGTGCCGGAGCACGTTCGGGTGTTATAGCGCTTGTATCAGCAGGCACCTTTGGTTTGTCACCAGCAGTATCCGTTCCAACAATGATACGAAGCTGATTCAAAATTTTGATGCCTGCTGCTGCATGCGTTGCCGGCTCAGCGATTAACAAAGCGATATGGTCTTTAGCGTCAAGCGAGACACTCACTAAGGCGTCAGATGGGGCTGTATCACCTTTGCGAACCCTATCAAAAGCGGTCTCAAATTCATGCACAAATTCAGCTACTTCTGTGAAGCCAAACATGGCGCCGGAGCCTTTTATAGTGTGCAGTGCACGAAAAGCGCTGTCGATAAGCTCTAGATCTTCTAATGAATCTCCGAGATCGAGCAAGGACTGTTCGAGTTGTTCCAGAACATCTTGAGCCTCCTGGCGGAAGGTCTCTGTGGGATCAGATTGTTTCATGCACCAGCCACCTTTTTTATAACTGCTAAAAGCTGCGCTTGATCAAATGGTTTTACTATCCATCCGATAGCACCCGCAGACTTTGCCTCGCGCTTGGAACTTTCATCTGACTCCGTCGACAGGAAAATAATTGGAACACCTCGGCTAGAAGGATGGCTTCGATATTTTTTGATAAATTCCAAGCCATTCATTTTCGGCATATTAAGGTCAGTTAGAATAGCACTATAAGTGCCTGTCGTTGCTTTTGCGTACCCTTCTGCACCATCACAAGCTTCATCTACTGTAAAACCGGAACTGCTAAGGGTCATTGAAATCATTTGCCTAACTGACTGAGAGTCGTCTATTGTCAGGACCTTTCTGCTCATGTGTTTTCCTTTAGTTTGCTTTTAACCCAAATAGTCAGCCAGTAGGGGCGCTCTATAGATTGAATTTATGAGTTGAAAATATTGGGTGAGGTCAAATTTGTTCTGATTAGATTGGTTGAGTGAGTAAAAAATTTTTTATGGTTAATGTATAATTTAAAATGTTTCTGAAATTCTATTTACTGAGTAACTTTTTAAATACATTTATCAAAGTTATTTCGTGTGGAAAGTCTGTCTCTAGACCATTGATAATTTTTATAAATACGGCAGAGTCTTGCCACCTTCTCCAGCGAGAATATAAAGTTTTATGCGAGCCATAAGCAGGAGGTGTCTCACGCCAAGATAGTCCGCATTTTTTTACATGGATAATACCACTGAGTATACGCAGATCGTCAGTGCGTTTGCGGCCGGCCATTTTAGGGATAAATGTCCTGACAATATTCATCTGATTTTCTGTCAACCAAAACAGTTCATCAGCATTTTTATCGTTTGGGCCAGGAGTTTTTTCTAATTTGGATGATGGGGTTGCTTGATAAGAAGGACTTCGGTCGATGACATCAAATTCACTTTTCTCAAAGTCTGATTTGTCAAATCCAAGTTTTTCCATGAGACTGGGAAGCGGACTGGTTTGAAATCCAGTTAATTTTATTTTGCAGCCGTTATTATTTGCAGTTTGGGTTGTGGCTAGCAATAGTTGAAGAATACTTGTATCTATACTCATCAACTCATTTAGTTCGATATGTATATGGTCATTCTGAAATACAAGATTTTTTAAGTCTTGCAAAACTTTGTCTGAACACTGAATATTAAGGTTTCCAGTAAGGGCTAAGCTCGCATAAGGGCCATCCGCGGAAGTGAAACTATCTGTTAACATATCTGTTTGGGTGGTCATGAATATGGCTCCGTTTACCGATAGCAGTGATGATTACAAGTAGAGTATTTCAAACTTCTTAAGTTGACTTCTCAAAATTTGCATTCAGTCATTTTGTTTATAAATAATGAAATACTTCTAAAGTTTATTCGAATTAAATTCCATCTAATAAATAAAGTATAACAGTTGTATTTAATTTTAATTTTCTGCATCCTATTTGATAGATATTTAATGGATTTGAAATTTTTTAACGGAGAGTGCATATAAATTTCTGTCACTTTCGTTGAGCTGCACCTGCGGTCTCAAGGTTTGGTTTTATAGGAGCTTATTTGAGAGTAGCACGACAGCGCTGGTGTTGGCCTTTGCAAGTACAATCGCTCAATCGTTCAAAGCGCTTGCCAGCTAAGCGACAAAACGAGCGATCGAATGACGGATTTGGCGCTCGATCTGTGTGTTTTCGGGCGATCTGTATGGGCTGAGATCAGACTTCCGCTGTCACACAGTGTTTACCGCTCGCACAGATGCGTCGGGTTGGCAGGTGCCTGTAAAATTCTATGTTCCTGTATGAGATAACTTAATAGGATGAACGAATGTCTCTACGAGCCGTTGTTTTTGCAATTGCAGTCATTTTTCCAGCATCCGTCAAAGCACAAACGCTGGAGCGTGTTTTCGAGTTGCTCGCCGTTCCACAGATGGTTGATGTGATGCGTAGTGAAGGTCTGGACTACGCGCGAGATCTGGCCACTGGTACGCAGGCCGAAGAACCCGATAGTGGTTGGGACGCAGTGCTTAGTCAGATTTATGACGCCGAGGTAATGGAAGAGACCGTACAAAACGGTATGTCGTCTGTACTTTTGGGACACGACCTAAGGCCAATCGTTGCATTTTTTGACGATGGCGTTGGCGCTGGTATCGTCGAGCTGGAGATCACGGCCCGTCGGGCAATGGTGGACGACAGCATTGATGCGGCTGCGCGAGAGAAGTTTCGTGATCTTGCAGGATCTGATGATGCGCGCGTTTTGCAACTCGAAAGGTTTGTGCGGGCTAACGATTTGATTGATACCAACGTTGCGGGCAATTTGAACTCGTCGGTCCAGTTTTACTTTGGGATGGCGGATGCGGGGGGAATCTCGCTGAGTGAAACAGAGATCCTGCGCCTTGTTTGGGACAGCGAAGCCGACACCCGAACGGAAACTGTGGAATGGGTATTCAGTTTTTTGATGATGGCGTATGCTCCCGTTACCGCTGAAGATCTGCAAACCTACATCGAATTCAGTGAATCTAAGGCGGGGCAACTGTTAAACAGGGCATTGTTTGAAGGCTATAATCAAATGTTTAACAGCATTTCTTACCAACTCGGGTTTGCCTTGGCGCAAGAGATGGACGCGACAGATCTTTGAGCCAGTTTTTGCATTGACACACCACAGAGATGCGCACATAAGCGCGGTTTGTGGTAATAGTCGCTCTGTGACTGGTATCACGTGATTTGAAGTACGCTGTTCGAGGCGGGCAATATGTGCCCACACAACGCCGGAAGCCGGGGCCACAGAACGCGAAGCGATAAGGAAGACCGATATGTTCGCGGTTATGAAAACCGGTGGCAAACAGTATAAGGTCCAATCCGGAGATACACTTCGGGTGGAAAAACTGGCCGCCGACGCAGGTGAGACTGTACAATTTAACGACGTGCTGATGCTGGGCGGAGATACCACAATCGTGGGGGCCCCTTTGGTCGACGGTGCCGCAGTGCAGGCCGAAGTTGTTGATCAGGTCAAGGGCGACAAGGTCATTACGTTTGTAAAACGTCGCCGTAAGCACAGCTCCAAGCGGACCCGCGGTCACCGACAGCAGCTGACGCTGGTGCGCGTGACATCCATTGTAACCGAGGGCGCTGGCGAGACCGGCGTCAAAGCAGCGGTGGGTACCGGATCCGCGACGGGGGCAGAAGCTACTGCGCCAGTTGCAGAAACAGCCGTTTCGTCGGACGATCTTAAGGTGTTGTCCGGTGTGGGCCCTGCGCTTGAGAAAAAACTTTTGGCAGCAGGCGTGACCAGCTTTGCACAGATCGCAGCCTGGACAGAAGAAGACATCGCCGCCTTTAACGAAAAGCTATCGTTCAAAGGTCGTATCGAACGCGAGGGTTGGGTCGATCAGGCCAAAGCCCAGATCGCCGAATAAAAGGAGACCGACCCATGGCACATAAAAAAGCAGGTGGTTCATCCCGTAACGGACGTGACAGTGTCGGCCGTCGTCTGGGTGTAAAACTCTATGGCGGTCAGCGTGCGATCCCTGGAAATATCATCGTCCGTCAGCGTGGCACAAAGTTCTGGCCAGGCGAAGGCGTCGGAATGGGCAAGGACCACACAATCTTTGCGACATCGGAAGGTGCAGTAACCTTCTCCAAGGGTCTGAAAGGCCGAACATTTATTTCTGTCGCTCCAATGGCTGAGGCTGCAGAATAACCGCCAGACCCAAGGCAATATATATGACCCAGGGGACTAGCGGAAACGCTAGTCCCCTTTTTCGTTTTAACGACAGCAGCAGACGTGAGCTCAGTCGAACGTGATGGGTCATGTAGCAAACCACAGTTTTTTTCGGAGACTCGCTCCGTCAATTGTACGATCAAGAGGAGGGGCTTCCATGAGCCTCGATCAGACCAAAACGCAGGCGCTAATCACCACCGAGCGGTTCGAACTTCGCCCGGTGCGCGTTGCGGATCAAGGACTGCTGAGCCATTATGCAAGCGACAAGAGAGTGGCTCTTATGACCTCCCGGATTCCACATCCGATGCCTCCGGGAGCGATTGAGGCTTTTATAGCTCAAGCTTGTTCAGTTGAGCGTGAAGAAGATGTCTGGGTCATGGATGGTTTGCGATCTGGTCTTCCCGAATGTATGGGGCTCATATCGCTCAAAAAGCTAGATCGTGGTCAATCCGAGATTGGTTACTGGGTCGGACCTCCGCATTGGAACAGTGGCGTTGCGCGTGAGGCAGTAAAGGCTCTGCTAGAGGCAAATCCACTCGGGAACTGCACGATATTTGCAAATGTTTTTCAGGATAATCCTGCCTCTGCACGCGTCTTGACCAATGCTGGTTTCGAATACATCGGCGATGCAGAGGCATTTTCGGTCGCGCGCAATGCAAATGTTCAAACTTGGACGTATTTGCGGAGGATGGAACGGAACTGAGACCTGTCTGGGCGGAATTCGGTATCGTTGTTGCACACATTAGGTTCTGTTGGAACATCAACAGTTAAGATGTGTTACAGATGTCCATGTATGATCCCGGCAGCGATGGCTTTGACGCATTTCGCGACGAGCTTTCGATTGTTTGCGGGACGCTAGCTTACTTGTCCGGCCGTCCAGCCGTCAAATCCATTTGAAGTTCCCGCGCAACCTGATACACCCGCGCGACACTGTAGCAAAGGCGATTTGTGATGAAATTCCTCGATCTTTGTAAGGTCTATATTCGATCAGGGGCGGGTGGTAACGGATGCATCAGCTTCCGACGTGAAAAATTCGTTGAATACGGCGGCCCAGATGGTGGCGATGGCGGTGGAGGCGGTACAGTTTATGCCGAGGCAGTTGATGGGTTAAACACCCTCATAGATTTTCGCTATCAGCAACACTACTTTGCCGACGATGGTCGCCCCGGCATGGGACGCCAGCGGACCGGCGCTGACGGTAAAGACATCGTGCTTAAGCTGCCCGTTGGAACCGAAGTTCTGGATGAGGATCAGGAAACAGTGATTGCCGATCTGACAACCATTGGACAGCGCATTCCTCTGGCACGCGGCGGCAACGGAGGCTGGGGTAATCTGCATTTCAAATCCTCGACCAACCAAGCCCCGAGGCGTTCTAATCCGGGGCAGCCGGGCGTTGACCGAACCATCTGGTTGCGATTGAAACTGATTGCCGACATTGGGTTGCTGGGGCTGCCCAACGCGGGCAAATCCACGTTTCTGGCTGCCACTTCAAATGCACGGCCCAAGATTGCAGACTATCCCTTCACAACGCTTTATCCCAATCTTGGCGTTGTTGGTGTGGATAACCGCGAATTTGTCGTTGCGGATATTCCCGGTTTGATCGAAGGGGCGCACGAAGGCCGCGGTTTGGGGGACTTATTCCTTGGACATGTGGAGCGCTGCGTTGCGCTATTGCACCTTGTGGATGGGACGTCAGGCAGCCTTATCGAGGACTATCAAACAATTTTAGGTGAAATCAAAGCCTATGGTGCAGGCCTTGAGAGTAAACCGCGCATCGTCGTTTTGAACAAGATTGATGCCCTTGATGATGAAGAACGCAGCTTTCTCCGAGATGAATTGCAGGCTGAAGTCGGGGCCCGCGTGCATCTGATGTCTGGCGCCACCGGTGAGGGCACAACACATATCCTGCGTGTTTTGCAGGCACAGATTGATGATGCAAGGGCAGCCAAACACCCCCCCAAAGAGGACGACACGTGGCATCCCTGACCAGAACCTCGTTGACGACGGCAGGTCGCGTTGTGATCAAGATCGGGTCCGCTTTACTGGTGGACCAGATCTCCGGATCCCTGCGTGCGGCTTGGTTGGCGGGACTGGCGCAAGACGTAGCAATGCTTCGGGCAGGTGGTGCCGATGTGGTTTTGGTGTCTTCGGGGTCGATTGCTTTGGGCCGGCAGGTATTGCGCCTGCCGGCAGGACCGCTTGCTTTGGAGCAATCCCAAGCTGCGGCTGCCGTAGGACAAATTCAGCTTGCACGCGCCTATCAGGAGGCTCTTGCACCACACGCAATGACTGCTGCGCAGGTTCTGGTCACGCTTGAGGATAGTGAAAACCGCCGCCGGTACCTGAATTCCAGAGCAACCCTTGAAACGCTTTTATCTTTGGGCACTGTCCCGATAGTCAATGAAAACGATACCGTTGCAACGGATGAAATCCGATATGGGGATAATGATCGGCTGGCAGCGCAGATGGCTGTCAC
>JAYQEA010000093.1:4141-15605 GCA_038138625.1 Roseivivax sp. | reverse complement strand
CAGACGCACGTCACAAACACACCCAACAAAATGCCACAACAACCGCCCCAAACGGAACTGGAAAAAGTAAGCTGTCATTTGTAAATGTGCCGACCGGGGCAGTTGCTTCATAGAAGTATGGTGTTTGGCCTGTGACCCGGCGGTTGTTAGGACTTTTTTCTCGTCTCCAGACCAGTTGCGTGCGTATATCGTCGCTGGTCTTAGAGCTCTATTATGACAGTTTCGAGGTGTGATGTTCCACGCGAGAGTGCGCGAGTTTTTATGATTGCGTGCCTAAATTACAGCTACGCTGACCCCTATATGGGTTACTGCCGAAATAGTTCAGCGACCTACGAGAGTTGAGGTTTATTGCAGGCTTGTGGGAGGTGCGCCATACGGTGTTGGTCTGGCCGCTATGCCAGTTGCCAAGCGACTCTTTGCTGAATGGATGTCCTGCGGATCATACCCGTGTCATAAGTTGTAATTGATCATTTTTCCGGCAATTTTGTTTTAAACACATTCGAATTGATCGCGGTCATCATGGCCTTGCATATTACCCAGACTCGTTTCTCTATTTGTCGTTCGGAGTTTATCAAAAATATTCTTGTTTTAAGAACAAATATCTGTGCCGCTTTAATTGCAAATTTATGTCTGTTATCCAGGTTCCTGTTACACGACTTCTATCGATTGAAAATCCAAAAGGCATGAATGTCCTGAATTCGAGCGACCATAATGCCATAGGAAACAACGGCTTTTTGGTGGAAATTAATAGACGTTCATCAGCGACAATAAGCGATGCGGGCGGTGTTTTGAAAAAGATTAAAACGGAACGGAGCTTGCTTGGTGCATTTGCTGTATTTGATGCGATATTCTTTTTTTGGACAGTCTGGCTGGCGCAGTGACGCGAGCCGGGATCCCGAGAAACTGTTTTCCCCAGACCGGTTAGAGCAACGCGAATATTTTTTGCGCAAGGTGGCACTGCCATCGTTGCGGGATCAAACAGATCAGGATTTCAACTTAATTGTCTTATCGTCTACTTTATTGCCCAAAATCTATAAACAGCGACTGAAGGAGGTCTGCAATGATCTCTTGGGTACACGGGCACATGTGATTTTCCGTGAGCCGGATTCAACATCCAGGGTATTTCAGAAATACCGCTGGCAGACCTTTGATCGTTATGCCCATACTGCGCAAATTGTGCTGGATGATGATGATGCGGTGGGGGTCGATTTCACAGCAGACCTGCGTGGAGAAGCAAACGCAGCAATTGCGCTGCGTAAGACAAATCAGCCCAATTACGTTTTTCTTTCTTGGCCTCGTGGCGTTACGGCATTGTTCAAAGATGGTGCTTTGGACCTCATTGCACGAAATGTTCCCGCCACTAATCTGGGGCTGACGGTTGTCGCGCCCACTGAAAGCCATCGAAGTCCATTCCGTTCAGCCCATTACAAAGTGTTGGAGCGCCGCCCCGTGCGGGTGATCCATACGTTGGAGCCCCAGTATATTCGTTCGGTTCATACCAGCAATGACAGCAAAGGCCGTCGTGGAACAGAGCTATGGAAGGCAGAAAATTTGCCGCTACTGGTCAAAACCTTTCCTTTATTGCACGATCTACAGGCTGACTGGAAAATTCGGCCAGAAATGGTTGCTCTCTCAGACGCTTAGATGCCCCCCCAAAAAAGAAGTTCGTGACATCGATTGCCAAAAGAAAAAGAAGTTGGGTAGGTTGCTGACATTATAGATGGCAGCTTTCTTAATGAGGCCTTTGAGATCACATGGGTTTGACTTTCTCCTTTTTCACTAGAGGTTCGGATGAATGGAGCCTAAGCTATGTAAAAGGGAGCATTTGGAAACAGCTCGTTACCATAGATGTGCGACTGCGCTATGTGAATCGGGTTCGAAGATCAGGATAAAGCGGATAGCCAGTCTACGGCAGTCAACCTGATTGCACCCAAGATTTGCTGTAGGCCCGACATGCGGTGGAGCGCGGGATCCGGCCGCTTCGTCGCGCTGATGAGGACTAGAATTAGGCCTGGTATCAGCCGATTTGGACGCGGTGCGGAGTGGAAAATATGCGATGGGGAAGCGGTTGTGAAAGACGGAGGACATGCGTTGTGTCCTGTCCGGGCGCATTTTTGCGACATAGACATCGACCAAGGCCGGGCAGCTGATGCCCGGACGCGGTTCGGTCCTACTTTTCTCTAAGGATAAGCGTAACAATTCCGCAAACTTTGGCAGGTACAAAGCTGGAGCCGTATTGATGGCGCGCTGAGTAGGGCGCCCCATTCGACCTCGTGTCATCCAAGCTTCGGATCGTTTGCTGGCACGGGGCATGTTCCTATCCCGAAGCGGCCCCATGCGGGTCAAAGTTCCGCCTCCCGTTCTGTGTGATACCACGGTGACCGTGGACTGGGAATTGGCACGTCTTAGGGTAGCGATGATAGCAGTTTTTGATACAGGGGAAGACGTCCGACGCGGCAGGCATATAATCAAGATCGACGCTGAGATTTCATGATGCCGTGGATCATGTCCCATGAGATAATTTAAAAGGCGTCAGGCTTGACTATCTTTAAGGAGCCGAGGTGGTCAGTTTGCCTAGGGTGCAGCCAAGCTTACGATCAAGTCATCACAGACAAGAGTACGCGATTTTTTTCGTGCCATATGCCCTTTACGTTGCACGATCCATTCTTCGTTCTTTTTCAGAACGGTGGTGGGAGGTGATGCGGTTCTGTCTGCTGAGGGAAGTGCAGGCGGGCGCTTCAAAAAAGGTTGGATGTGTTTGGCATGCTACGCATCTATGCGGCGTACTCACAGCCAGTGTTGCAGGGCACAATCTGGAACGGTATCGAACTGCTGCTGCTATGGGAAAAGGGCCAAAACTGTGTGATCTGTGCACCGGTTATGATCCACGCGGGTTTCATCTGAATGCGTCATACGCGTGCTTCGTCATTGCTTACGTTGATGCTGGGATATGATCCATAATGTGGGCTGATCACATCAGGCTTGCGCAGGAACAATTCGAGCTCCGCTTGTCCTAAACAGGCCAATGACGGAAACAACGACAACGAGTAAAAATACTATCCAAGGCATCATTGCGAAAATTGTTCCTAGCCGGGTCACGCCGTAAAAGAGGAAAAGTGCGACGAATGCCAAATAATTCGTGATAACAAGACTGGTTAGGATCGTGCGATGCGTTTCTGACCATGCCGCTATCAATAGCATGACGCTACATGTCAACAGATTGGTCGTAACGCCGTGAAACGAGACGGAAATAAAGGCCTTTACCATATCGGATGCATCACTTTCCAGCGCAGGGACATGAACGCTCTGGCCCCCTCCTAGGACATGTAGAGCAGTCAAACCCAAGGAAAGAACACCTGAAGCAGCAATTGTTTTATTGGTCATGGACACACCTGTAATATAACTATACGGTGCCGTATATTTATCAAAATAAACCCAGTCAATACGGCACCGTATAGTTTATGAAAACAAAAAAGGATCTATCGCCAGACGCTTGGATCAAAGCTGGCTTTCGTGCCTTGACCAAAGGCGGTCATCAAGCCATTCGCGCAGAGGCGCTCGCGCGAGACTTGAATGCCAGTAAGGGTTCATTTTACTGGCATTTTGGAGATGTAGCCACTTTAGAGGCGCAAATGCTGCAGCAGTGGAAAGCGGAAGCATCTCAATCCATTATTGCAATCGTTGAAAGTCAGGGTGGGGGAGGGCCGGACAAACTACGGCGCCTCGTTGAAATCACCTCCGGTGACGCAAATGAACCTTATGGTGGATTGTTGGTCGAAGCCGCTATTCGGGATTGGGCGCGATACAATGAACTGGTCGCCGCAATGGTCAATGACGTGAATATTATCCGGCTTGATTATCTAAAGACACTATTTGGACAATGTGGTGCAAATCCAACAGTTAGCCGAACGCATGCAGTTGTTCTTTATAGTGCGCTCATTGGGATGGAGGCTCTGACACACGCCGGATTAGCGGACCTTCGAAGAGATTTGAGCGATCTGCTTGAAACACTTTTGGCGACCTTGTGATTGGATGCTTTCAGGATTGTTTTTTTGCGGAACCGATCATGTGCAAAAGGTTTGCATCTTGTCACTTTGCGGCTCCTGCTTCCAGGGTTGACTATAGCAAAATCCAGTCTGTCGCCTTGGATATTCTTTGGACAGGCCGCATACCATGCCGCGATCCGCGCGCGGTGGTCCACTAAGCGCATAATCAGCAAGAAAAACGTCTCCGATAATGCAGCACAAAAGTAGGCGTGATAACCAAGATACCTCCCCCCACCGTATAGTACGATTGGTCGAAAGCGCCTAAAACAGCCTGCATAGCTGCACCACTTTGGCAGACACGGCTGCGCAGATAACTGCCGGGGCTGAGAGAAGACTGGCGCAACGAGACTGGCGCAAGGATCACCAGAGCAGACCGCTGCCAGAGGCTGGCAAGACGGCTGCGGAAAGCGCGTGAGCTGCGCGCGCTGCCCGAGCCGACGTGGCTTGTGACCCTTGGCCAGTTTAGTGTTGGCTTTTGCGGCATCAACGACGGCGCGCAGTTTTTCGAGAGCCTCGTCGACAAAGAGCTGGTTCGCGATCTGGTTCAGCAGTGGCTGAACAGGCTGTCCCACGGCGGCTTTAAGTCGGTGCCGTTTTGTATTGGTATCAGGTCCGCGTCCCATCGGTTTGCTGACCCGGGACGAAATGGACATCAGGCAGCAAAATCTGAACGTCGGATATAGTGAATTGGCCTACTTACACCCTGCCAATTGAAATCCGCCTTTGCCGTCCCACTGATCGGATTCTATCGCGTCAAAAAGAAACGCGGCGACATCCTCTTTGGCCATTGGTCGCGCAAATGTCCCATCGCCGTGGAAAACGCGGTATTTTCCGTTCCCAGGTGTTTCTTTCAGGGCGGCGGGGCGGATCAGTACATAAGGAACGTTTGATTCGCGTGCGATCCTTGCATCGGCACGGTCGTAGTCTGCAAATCCAGCGCGACCATTGATCAATCGAAGGAGTTGCAAAACGACCCAAGACGAGCCGCCGCAACCAATGCTGCTGACGAACAGACATTTCGGCGGGTTGGGTTGCGCGGCGGCGGCATGCAGGATCGCCTCCGCCGCTCTTTCCATGATCATCACGCCTTTGACATTGCCAAGGCAACTCACCACGACATCGGCCTGATCAATGACGCTTTGGACATCTGATACATCTGTGACGTCCCCTTTCAAGGCCCCAAGATTAGGTTGTGCGCCAAGTTTTTCAGGCGAGCGGACAAGGGCAGTCACTTGGTGACCGGCGGAGAGAGCCTTGTTCAGGAAATAGCCACCGACTGCGCCAGTTGCGCCAAAGAGAGCGATTTTCATTTTGAAATTCCCGACCTAAGTGCGAATGAATCAGTAAATAACAGTAATAGCGAGCAACACAGCCGGACCCTTCATTGCCGCACGGGGTGCATCATCACGCATCTGCATGACTAGGGTTGAAAGCTGTGAAACCCCGATACCGACTAAGGCCCATTTGACAATAAGCTCTGTCACAACGTCTGGCAGCAATAGGTTTAGCCCAACTAGTGCAGCGGCGATCAACAGGCCAAATCCATGGACCGTCATCAGGGCCGGGCTTTGCTTCAGCATCTCCCCGAACCATTTGTTCGCAGCCTCGGTCCGCAACATTGCCGTTGCACCCATTAATCCGGCCCAAGCGGTGATTGCTATCCCGATTGCTAACGTAAAAAGCGGCATGATTCCTCCACTTATAAGACATTATGTCCCGTAAATCTCACGGTTGGAGATATGAGTCAATATGTCTTATAACTACAAGGGGCAGTGACAAGGTGAGGGAAATGGATCAAATCTCGATCATGGAAAAACAAGACGCCCGCATTATGAAGACACGCCGTAAGGTGCTGGATGCGGGCGCAGTCGTGTTATTCACCGACGGCTGGTCAGAGGTCACACACCTGCGCCTTGCCAAGGAAACGGGTGTCGCCCGTGGGACGATCTATCGCCACTGGCCGACCATAGACAACTTGATCGTTGAGATTTTCGAAGCCTGCGATCCTGCGCCTTATGCGGCGGAACGGATTGGAGTGTTGCGCGCCGATATAATCGCAGAGCTTACGCTATTGTCGAAAAATTTGGCATCTAGCAAACTGGGGGACGTGATCCTGAATGCGGCACGGCTGGCGGACAACAACGCGATGATGGCACGCGTTCACGTGGCAATGCATGAGATCATCAGGCAGCCAGTCCTCGCCATTCTTTCTGACCATGGACTAAAGGCCGAGAGAGAAGATGTTGGCCGAACTCTGATAGCGCCAATCCTCTATCACCACCTGTTTTCAGCAAACCAAATGCAGATCGACATTGAGTCGATTGTTGATCGCTTTCTCCTCGGACCGGACTTGCTCGGCGGACATTCGGCGTGATTACTTTCCTCTCGAAACCAGTCCAAAAAAGCGTGCGTGCCCTGTGAGCTCGACTGCTTTGAGATAACGACAAAGTACCCCGCGTTTTCAACCTTGACTTCTGACAATCTGACCAGTGCTCCGTCTCCGAATTCAGGCGTGACCAGATCATTCCAAAGGCCGAGCCCATTTCCATCCATGACCGCTTGAACGCGGCTGTTTTGGTTCGGAAGGGCCGCCATCGTGGAATACGACGGTGGCCTTTCTCGTTCCAAGGCCGAGGACATGGCCGCCCGGGCCCATGACGCAATATCCAGGATTTGGAAATAAGCCACCCTCAGCCGGGTTGATTGGTTCAATAACAAACGCCTGCTTGGCCCCATCGGAAACATCCCACCAGCAGAGGCCAAAAGGAATTTCTATTCACAGCGCGACGGCCTCGATATGGTCGCGTGAAACGAACCTATAGGTTTCCTATGAAACCGGAGCGTTTCATAAAGCCCTTGGTATCGAGTCTTAAAGTCTAAAGGGCCGTGCCCCTTCGTCTAGCTCCGGTCTGATAAGCCAAAAGCAGAAAGATATAACTTGATCAGCTCGCGGTCATATCGAGCGCTGCAGTTAGGGATCCACATTTCTCAATTTCAAACCGGCCCTCGGCTAAAAAACTGTCAAAGGTCTGCAAAAAAGAGGTCGTGGGCATCAGGCAGCAAGGTTTTGTGCAGCCGCCTTAACTGTCTTTGTCTTGTACTGCAACGGACACCATTTTGGCCAACTGAACAAGGTCTATGGGCTTTGGAAGTATAGCTTTAACCTGCGCATCCCCCAAGCGCGGATCATTGAGGCGACGCGCAAGTGCGGTGACAATTATGATCGGAAGCTGATCGGTCGCTGCTCTGGCGCGCTGGGCAAGCTCTCCTCCGGTCATAATCGGCATATCGTAATCTGAAACAAGGGCTGACCAAGCATTAGGATCATCTTCAATCGCTGCAATTGCGTCGCGTGGATCCAAACATTCGGCGACTTCGGCCCCCATCGATTCTAAGTAACCTGCAATGACATTTGATACCCGACTATCGTCGTCCACCAAAAGAATTGTGCGCCCAGTCAGATCGACAGTTTTTGAGGGGTCGGCACCCTCCTCGTGAATAACTGTCGTAGCAACAGGCCAAAAGAGTTTGACCGTTGTCCCCTTGTCGATGGATGAATTGATAAACAGTGCCCCGCCGCTGGATATCGTTTGTTTTGCGACCATTGCCATCCCGAGCCCGGTGCCCAGCCGACCTTTGGTTGTGAAATATGGATCAAACACTTTGGATAGGGTCTCGGTATCCATACCGTGGCCGGTATCAATAATTTCCAATACGGCATAGGGACGGTTTTTCATCAATGTGCCCACATTGGGATCTGGCAGGATTTTGGACATAAATGGATTGGCTTTCAGCAAAACTGTCCCAGTCCCATGACTGATGGAGTCACCAGCATTCAGTAATAGATTGAGAACCACTTGATTGAATTCCGACGCATCACCGCGCAACAGAAGGGCTGTTTCCGGGTACTCAATATCGAATTGAACACCTTGCGCAAACATGGCTTCCACCAGCTTGGGCAATTCGCGCAGTTCAGATGTCAAATCAAACTGCCCCGTGGCGCTGCTGCCGGTTCCCATGTCCAACAACCTGTTCACCATCTTTGCTGATTGTGCACTTGCCGAAGCGATTCTTTTTACATGCTCGCGGACTTTCATAGGAAGTTCGGGCTCCATTTCAATCAGGGTTGCCGACCCGTTGATGGCGGCCAGATAATTATTGAAATCATGCGCGACGCCAGCCGCAAGTTGACCGATGGCTTCTTGCCGCTGTAGCTGAGCCAGATTGCGCAAAAGGTCTTCTTCGCGTGCTTCTTTAGCCAGCTTTTCAGTTACGTCTCGGATCAAAATAACATGGACGTGGTTTTCCAACGGAGAACTTGTAATTTCGTGCGTTGTGCCCTTGTCGTCATCAAGCTTGGCCATGGTGGGTTCGTAATGCACAATATCCTCTAGCGCTTTGCAATCTTGATATTGTTGCCGCCAAACTTGGCCAAGCACACTGGACGCGTGGTGATACCCCATCAACTTTGCCGCGGCTGCGTTGAGGTACATAAAGCGACCCTCTGCGTCGGTAATCGCGATCCCGTCAGGTGCTGCCTCAATGGCAGCCAAGCGCTGCGCAAGTAAGTTTTGTGCGGTTTTCATCGGCGAAATGTCCGTTGCAGTGATCACCAATCCCCCGTCTTTCAGCGATGCCACTCGGATAAAGACCGTTCTTCCGTCTGGAAGGTCAAGCTCGCGACCTGGTCCAATTTGGGCAAGATTGCTAAGTTTGGCCTCACGCAGAAGACTGGTTATCTTTCCGCCTAAACCCTTGGCATGTGACAAATATTCTGCCCAATTGTCTTCAAAACGCGTTTTGGGTGACCATTGACTTTTGGGAGCATGAAACAGGTCGGAAATCGCCAAGTTCGAAAACGCGACATATCCATCCTCTTCCAGAACCAAAAACGCGTCATCTGTCGCTGAAAGGGCCATTTCCATGCGCGCTCTGGCCTGATCACGTGCCTCACTGGCTTCGATCCGTTCGGTGACATTTGTTTGCGTTGCCACAAGAGAGCGTACGGCACCGGTCTTGTCCCTTACAGGAAAAAGAGACAGTTCGTTCCAGAACAGCTCGCCAGACTTGCGTTTGTTGCGCAACAGAAACGTACCACTTTTCCGTTCCTTTACTGCCGCGCGCAGACGGCAGCGTACTGGTGTTGTTTTTTCTTCAGCCGACAAAAACCGACAATTTTTACCTAGCACTTCGACGCTAGAATATCCCGAAAGTTCTTCAAAAGCTTTATTTACGTAGACAAGCGGAAAGTTTGTGTCGCTGGCGTCCGCAATTGCAATCCCGCTTGAGGATCCCTCAACTGCCGCAGACAACAGGTTCTTTTCCCGGGCAAGAGACGCGTTTCGTGTTGCCTGCGCCACCAAACCTGCAAGGCGCTCGAACAGCTGCATATCAGTCTTTGTGAACCGTTTTGGCGCGCGCCGCAGGGCCAATACCACCAAGCCAGTTGGTGTTGGATGTGATACGAGCCCAGCATAATTCTTGGCTGCATGCGGGAAATCCCAATGTCCTATCTCGTTTATGTCCGCGATGTTACGCGCACGACCGGTCAGTTTCACGGGCGCTGATATGATTGCTTCGGAAAATCGCTCATCAGAGGCTACAATCACTTGTGCCTTATATTCTTCTAATTCTGAAACCACCAAGGTCACGTCGACGTCGACTTTGGTGCCAATGGCAGAAAATAGAGCATTGAGGGCAGCTTCGGCGTCAGACGCGGCAGAGTAGGCTTCCAGGCAGTCGGCAAGCTTGCGTGTTTGAATCAAGCTTTGCGCTTCTCGATCTCGTAACAATCGAAGTTCGAGCAGAGCCTCTCGCAATCGCTCATCGTCTGCCATAGGTTGTTCCGCCCGGTCTTGGGTTAATCTGTTTCAAAGACTACGCAGGAAATCATAAGATTTCCATGACGGTTCCCTGCGTCAATCAAGGGTCCTTGCTCGCCGAACGTGAAAGCGCCGATAAAGGGTGCCCCGCCCAAGGCAGCGTTCACTCCCGCGACGACCCGGTCCATATCGTCGCGCACCGAAAGCATGCATCCACCACAATAGATCATCAAAGCACCTGCTATAGAGGGTTTCGAACTTGGGGTGAGCTTGCAGGCCAATTCGGCGACACGACCAGCGCGATCAGTCAGATTTTCTCGCGTTCCGGTCATTGACGTCAGTTTTTCACCCACTTCAACAGTCGCAAAGAGATCTATGTCACCACCATCTTTTGCTACCGCTGGATGAACCAATAAATAAAATGGCACGCCCCCCAACTTGGTGACTTCGCGACCGAGGGGCCAAAGTGTGCTTTCCGATAAGATAGCTTTGGCGTCTCCGCCTCGCTCTGCGCCTTTAACCGCGTCATCGGTCCATTCTGAGTAGACCTGCATTGCGGGGCGATTATCGATGGATTGAATGGTACGTCCCCTGGCCGAGGTTACAATACCTTCGTTCTTTGTGGGCGAATATGCGTTTTGATACGCGAACGAGATTGGTCTTGACGGGAACAGGACGCTGACAACGAGGCCATTTGTTATTTTGGTCTGATTGTCAAAGACAAACCAATTACCTTCTAAATTGTTATCGGCGGCACTCCCGCCGATAATCGGCACGTCGCTACCGACCACGGATTCGATGCCGTTGAGCACTTGCTCTTCGACACCTGGCGTTGCTGAAAGCCAAATCAAATCCGGCGTCTCGCCGGGACGGTCCGCACGCAACAATGCCTCACGCACAGCGTCTCGCACGGCCGCTTCTGTGTCGTTCCCATAAGCCCGAGATGCCGACCCGTAATCGCCGTCAGGGTCGTCAATCACGAATGCAGCTACACCGTCATGGATACCCTTATGAGACATTGTTCCCAAACAAGACGTCGCGCCGTGTACAGCAGTGACATCCGGCAACATTATATGGTCACATTCACAGTTCAGATGCACAGAAATGAAATCTGCCGCGCGTACCCTCAGTTTTTCTGCGAGCACTGTCATGTCCGCAACGACAATTACATCAATTTTCATGCGCGCATTCCCTACTTAAGGTTGCAAAATAGCAGGAATCTGTACCATTATATTGTGCAAAAAAGAATACTCACCTATCCTAAGGTATATAATCATTGGAAGCGCTGGGCCGCGTTCTGTGGTCGTGGTGTATAGTAAGCGGGCGCATGTTTTCTTCAGCTATGTCTGGTGTCGTGCTGCCGATGCCCGTGACGCGCTGTTCGATCTGTCCAAAAACAGCGCAGCATAGATCTGGCCAGAGAGGTTCAGGCAGATCGCGGCTCTCCTCAAAACCTGGGTGGATCAGTCGCGCCGGGCCAAGAAACAGACCATCATTGATCCTTGGTTAAGCAGATCAATCGACTGGAACCAAACCCTCAAAAGCCCGCTAGCCGTTGCGCTGATTGATGGGCTCCGGAGGCGTCATTTCCAGCAA
>JAYQEA010000093.1:0-4041 GCA_038138625.1 Roseivivax sp. | reverse complement strand
CCGGAAACGAAGCTGGCCAGATGTGCGGCGTGCGTGCCTATATCGCCGACACAGCTTGTTGCGCCGGATTTGGCGGGATCGAGACGCCACTTGACATGAGGGGCATCGCTGGAGTCCTCCGGCGTCATCCAATCTTGCATGAATTCCACATGGATCTGGTTTATATCGCCAATCCCACCCTGGGCAATGATATCACGAGCCTGTCTGATCATTGCAAAACAGGACATCACATAGCTAACCATGAAAACACGATCTGACGCATTTGTTCGAGCCACTAGATCATGGGCTTCGCTTGCGTCATTGGTCAGGGGCTTGTCACACAAAACATCAATCCCTGCATCGAGAAAAGCGCACGCGGCAGGGTAGTGGACATGGTTGGGCGTCGTGACCATGACTGCGTCAACACCATCGAGGCGTCCAGCCTCGGACTGAGCCATTTGTGAAAACGATCCATAGCATCGGTCCTCTGCAAGGTGCCATGCGACGCCTCGTTTTCTTGAAGCATCCGGATCTGAGGAAAGCGCTCCTGCGACGATATCCCATCGTCCGGTCATCTGTGCAGCCATGGCCTGGGTCGCAGCAATGCGGCCGCCTCCGACAATCCCCAATTTCAATTTCCGGGTCTGCGTGGGAAAGGGGCCGGTGAAGTTTACGGGTTCGGCAAGCACATTTGTCACGAGAAGTCCTTTCAAAGCTTTGGCGGTATGGCGCCTTCGGGCAGCATTTCAACAGCGAGAAAGATAGAAGGGGTGATGGTTTCAAACTGGTGCCACGGGTAGTTGCCGTCGTCGTCGTACATCGGGCGATGGGTCTGGCCGGGGGCCATAGGCTCTTCCAAATATAGCGTAGCGATGTCGCGCTCGGTGCATTGCTGCATTTTGCCAAAACCCATGATCTGGGTGTGAACCTCGCGAAAACCCGGGACGGGGCAGAAATCATGATTTTGATGAAGCCCGACGTTCAGTGGCACTGTTGCGGCATGATAAAAGGTGAACCCGAATTGCCCAATCCAGACCTTGGGTGACATGTAGTGGCCAATGCCGCGCAACCGCTCTTCGCCACGCACATCAAAGGCCGATGGCCAGGTGTCGCGCACGCGTGCCATTAAGGCGTCTTCATCGGTATATGCGGCAAAGCCCTCTACGATGACTGCATGCTCGACGTCTTTGATTTCGGTGTTGACCAGAACGGTTGACTGAAGCGGTCCAAGGGTCTGTTCGCGGACCCGGATGTTTGTTTGTGACAAGTTAAGAACAATCGACTTATCGCCGATGTCCATGGCCGCTTCGTTTTTGACAAGACGCGTAACAAAGAACGGATCTGAAATCGAAAGTGTTTCTACCGGCATGTCAGACCTCGCTCTCGGGAAAATTTGCAGGCAAGGGCGCGGGGCGATTGCAGGTTGAGGCAATCCGAACATATCGGCCAAGTTTAGGGGCCTGCAGAATGCCCTCCATAGCCTCGCAAATGTGAAAGGCCATCTCGGCCGAGGCGCGCGGCGCACGGCGATCCCGCACAGCATATGCCATGTCCAGAAGCCCCAAACCACGTGCGTTTTCATTGAAACCATGGTGGTTTTTGGCAACCAGCCAGTCATCTCGGCCGACAGGTCGCGGCTGGTGCGTCCAGCGCGACGTTTCTCGCGTACGATAAAGCACCGGCCCATGAAAATCATTCGCGCCATGAACCGGGTCGGGGTCAGGAATGCAAATGGTGCCTTCTGTCCCGTAAATCTCTAGCCGTGGCGTTTCGCTGTCCCAGACATCAAAGCTCATTGTCATTGAGCCAATCACGCCTGATCGAAACTCCAAAAGGCTTTCTACATGCGTATCGACCTCGACTGGTATCCATTCGCCGTTGCGGGGACCGTTTTCGATTAGCCGTCTGTCAAATGTCCGTCGTGCAAGCCCGGCAACACGCGACAGGGGTCCCAGCAAAAAGACCATGGCTGTCAGGTAGTAAGGGCCCAGATCCAGAAGCGGTCCACCGCCCGTTTTGTAATAGAAATCCGGATTTGGGTGATGCCGTTCCGTGCCATGGGTGCCAACGAATGCGGTCACACCGGTTGGCGTACCTATTACGCCGTCGTCGATCAGCTTGCGACAGGTTTGCCAGCGTCCACCGAGGAATGTATCCGGGGCATTTCCAACCACCAGATTTTTCTTGTCGGCTATTGCAAGAATTTCTTTTCCGTCACTCAGGTCCGTCGCGAACGGTTTCTCGCTGTAGACATGTTTATTTGCCCCAAGAGCCGCCAGGGAAATCTCAGCATGCGCTGCGGGTATTGTCAGATTCAAAACAGCGTCAATGCTTGTGTTTGCAAAAATTTCCTGCGGTGTACAGGCAACAGGAATTCCATGTTGTGACGCTTTGGCCGCCGCTTCTTCTATATCAAGGCTGGCACATGCAACCACATTCAACGCATCAAATCGCGCACAGATCTGTAGGTAAAGATCGCTGATCCGGCCACACCCAAATAGGCCAACCCCGAAGTTCAAGAGACGTCCCCATCGAAGCTGCTCGCAAAATGTACCAAAAGGTACAATTGTCAAGAGGGTTAACTCGGCCTATTGCAGACAAAGACATCTGAAAGGTGACCCGTGCCTGAACAATCGCGGCAGAGCAGTGTAAAATGGAAGCAGGATCCAAATGCTGTAAAAGCGGATATCCTGAGCGTTGCGACGCGCGTTTTTACTGAATTTGGATATTCTGGGGCACGGGTTGAAGAAATTGTTCAACGCACCCGAACATCGAAGCGGATGATCTACTATTATTTCGGAGACAAGAACGGGCTATATCTCAGTGTCCTCGAGGCAGCATATGAACGCCTTCGCACCAAAGAAGCCTCTTTACAGCTACCTGACAGTGATCCTGTCGAGGCACTTCGATGCTGGGTCGAATTTACCTTTGACTTCCACCGAGACAATCCTGACTACGTCCGTTTGATTGCGATCGAAAACATTCATGGCGGCAAGAACCTGAAAGCTTCAAAATCAATTCAGGTAACCAACATGCCAGCGATCCAAACGCTACGCAGAATTTGCGATGCCGGAACGAAACGGGGCGTGTTTCGTCGGGGCATTGACCCGATCGAGCTGCATTGGCTGATCACTTCATCTTGTGTCTTCAACGTAACCAATCGCTCCTCGTTTGAGCATCTCCACGGCGGTCAACTTTTCGATGAAGAGGGTCAGATCCGACTGAAAAAACTTCTGGTCCACGCCATAAGCATGGCTGTGATGAAGCAGCCACCAACGTCGGAGCCTTCTGACAGGGCATGACATTCGGGAAGCGAAACCAAATAACCGGTGGGTCCGGTCGTATGTATAAAACTGACCAACAGCACAGCAGTCAAAGAGAGACCTTGAATTCATAACACCAGCACATCGATCACGATAAATGGACGGATCAAAAGCGCGGCGAGGTAACGAGCCTACATAAGGCTGCCATAAGACAAACGCGTGACGCAGATCGGTCAAAAGCGAGTTGATTGTGTAACCTCAATGGGGCTGGTTTTACCTTAATAAAATCTTGAACAATCACAGCTGCTAGATAAATAAACGGACACCATGCAATACCTTGTGGCCCGCGGATGTGGCCGAGAAAAATAGGGTTTCTGACTGATCAGAAACAATTTATGCGGGACAGACGGTGAAAGAGGTTGGATGTTATCTGGTGGGCAAGAGTTGTCCCTGCATAGAGCAAAACAAATGCGCGCAGCGTGGCCGCGACTACATTCATAATAAGCAACAATCCAAAACCAATCGCCAAGACGGTGAGAAGATCGGCATCTTGAGCTGGAAGAACTTTATCAATCGTCACCTGAAGGTATTGTGGGCTTGCCACCAAAAATACCTGCATGATCAGACTAAAAATAACGATTTGTACGAGCGTCCCCCAAAAGCCGGTCATATGCCCCCAAAGGCTTGACATCGGCAAGGTCTGTCGATCGTTCTTACGCTCCATTTCTGCCGTTGGCACCAACTCAAGAGCGACCCCGGTGAAATGATCTGCAAACTCTGCATGGGTCATGCTCACCAA
>JAYQEA010000092.1:4912-16348 GCA_038138625.1 Roseivivax sp. | reverse complement strand
AGCGTGGGTCTATCGCTTTGACCGCGTGCGCCCGGACTTTGCCGTGAATCACATATACCCAGTTTCCAACATGACCCGCTATTGATGTCCAAAGGCATCAAGCCCCTAAACACCGCAAACCTCGCCCCTACCACCACTAATCCCAGCCGGAATATTTTGTCTTAAACTTGGCGCCTGTGAACATTCATCTTGATGCAATCAGGGTCCGATTTGCGCATTAGTCATCGACGACGTGCCACCACTTGTAAGCGTTGACATCATCAGCTGGCTGGTGCTTGCGGTTCGATTTTTGCAGAACCACCACGGTTGCGCCCTGCTCATCCAGCTCATCGAGCAGACAGTCGGCGTCACATGCGGTGCCAGCCCGCCGCGCGCGCGTCCGACGGCCTGAGACTAAGCCCTTTTTGTGCCAGCTACCTGGTCGGCGGTCGTCAATAGCGCATGTGCACGGTTCGGGTTATCGATCATATCCTTGAACAGACCTTGGAGAACTCGCATCTTCACCCATCGTCGAAAGTGCCAGAACCGGCGGTTACAACTGCAAAAAAGCGCGACAGGACAATCCGGCTTGCATCGGCCGGAACACCGCTTCCGGAAACAGGCGCGTGTCTGTTGCCGTGGCTCTGACACATTGGCCTTACCCAGCATATGTGCCTCAAGCCACAGCCGATCCGACAACGCACACCTCGGTTCGTTCACTCAAACATTCATTTGAAAAGCTTGACCCAGAACTCTGTCCGCATGACGATTCTGATTGTCCACAGATCCTAGTCCTGTGGTGCACCCAGTCGGCGTGGCAGACCATTGGCCCACGCACTTATGGTCCCTGCCCCCAGACAGACAACGATATCGCCCGAAGCGGCCTGTTCACGTACGAGCCGCTCCAAATCATTCTCGTTCAACAAGGACCGCGCGTGACGGTGTCCGTGCCGGATCAACCCTGACACAAGGTCATCGCGCGACGCGCCTTCAATCGGCTCTTCCCCGGCCGAAAAGACTTCGGCGATCGCGACCACATCTGCATCGTTGAAGCAGGTGCAAAAGTCATCGAACAAAGAAGACAGTCTCGAATATCTATGTGGTTGATGCACCGCAATCACCCTGCCTTCGCTGGCTTGACGTGCCGCTTTGAGCACGGCAGAAATCTCAACAGGATGATGTCCGTAATCATCAATAATGGTCACACCATTGATCACGCCTACCTTGGTAAAGCGACGGTTTACCCCGCCAAAAGCAGCCAGAGCCGCCCGGATAACGGGCTTTGGTGTGCCAAGGTGATGTGCAACTGCAACTGCGGATAAGGCATTGGATACATTATGATCCCCAGGCATCGGCAATGAACACCCTTCGATCATGTCGTCATCCGCTTGCAAGGCTACGTCGAAATGGGCGACGCCATCTTTGTAGTGCAGATTTATGGCCCGCACATCAGCTTGTGCGTTAAAGCCATAAGTGAGCACGCGCCGATCAGAGATACGACCAACCAGTGTCTGTACCTCGGGATGGTCGGTACAGCAGACCGCAATTCCATAAAAAGGGATGCCTGTCACAAAATCGTGAAACCCCTGACGCAGATTTTCGAGCGTGCCCCAATGTTCCATATGCTCGGGGTCAATATTCGTGACGATAGCAATTGTCGCGGGCAGCCTGTTGAAGGTTCCATCAGATTCGTCGGCCTCGACCACCATCCACTCTCCGGCGCCAACCCGTGCATTTGAACCGTAGGCGTGGATGATCCCCCCGTTGACCACTGTCGGATCAAAGCCCCCCGCCACCATAAGCTCTGCCATCATTGTAGTTGTCGTAGTCTTGCCGTGCGTTCCTGCTATGGCCACGTTGGACCGCAGACGCATCAACTCGCCGAGCATTTCGGCACGGCGCACCACAGGCAATCCCTGACGTCTTGCTTCGTCCAGCTCGGGGTTTCCGGCTTTGATGGCGGACGAAATGACAACAACCGCCGCCCCGCTGAGATTAATGGCGCTTTGACCTTCGAATACCTGCGCGCCCATCGACACCAAGCGCTGCGTGATTTTTGACGATTTGAGATCAGATCCCTGCACAGTGTAGCCCAAATTCAAAAGCACTTCGGCAATGCCCGACATCCCGATGCCGCCGATCCCCACGAAATGGATAGGTCCGATATCAACGGGTAATTTGGTGGCTGTTAAATTCATGTACGGGCCTCGGCTTGTGTCTGTTATCTTTAGGTTGCCACGCGGCTTATGCCCCGGTCTGTGACAGGGTTTCAACCAGGTCAGCAAGGTCATGCGCCGCCTGTGGCCGACCCACGGATAGTGCAGCTGCGGCCATGGTCTGTGCGTCTTCGGGGTTTTGCAAGATCGACCCAATGGTATCTGCCAGAGCGTCTGCCGTAAAATTCGCCTCGGAAATACGAATAGCTGCTTTTGCCTTGACCAATGCGCCTGCGTTGGCGCTTTGATGATCACCCGTTGCTGCGGCAAAGGGAACAAGAATAGCAGGGCGGCCAATAACGGCGATATCGGCCACACTGGATGCACCGGATCGCGAAATCACCAATTGCGCGCGTACCATTCGGTCGGGGATGTCCTCAAAAAAGGGCTGCACATCCGCGCGTATATGATGGTCATCATAAAAACTGCACACGCGTGCGGCATCTTCTTTCCGCGCCTGGTGCGCCACGTCTAACTGCGCACGCATCAGGACTGGCAAACGTGCCAAAGCAGACGGGACAACATCCGACAGGATACGCGCACCTTGACTACCACCGATGACAAGTAGCGATATTGGGCCATCGCCCGGCGGAGTATATGCGGCGCCCGCGCGCGCCAGAACATTGCTTCGAACAGGGTTTCCAACAGCAACACCCGCAACCCCATTGGGAAGTTCGGTGGGCCAGGTTCCACAGGCGACATGATCCACCCGTTTCGCAAACAAAGCATTCACACGCCCCAAAACCCCATTTTGTTCGTGAATTATCGTCGGCAGGCGCAATATTTTAGCAGCAGCGAGCGCGGGTATCGACGGGTACCCGCCAAAACCCACAACCACCAACGGAGGGTCCCGTCGAAACCGCCGTACCATATCCATAACGCCCGTCAAAACACGAAACGGCACAAGCCCGCGTGCCATCAAACCACCTCGGGAAAATGTGGCACTTGTAACCTGATCGATGTCGACCGATCTGGGAAATGCGGTCGTGTAGCGTGCGCCCCGCGCATCGGTTGACAGGCTAACACGCCAGCCCCGCTCCAAAAGCACTTCGGCCAGGGCCTGCGCGGGAAACATATGTCCCCCCGTACCACCAGCCGCAAGCACCACCCGCGGAAATTTGCTATCGTGCATCATAAATCTTTAAGGGCCTCATGCGTTATCCCCGCCTGAGACTGTTGAAGCTGTCACCAATTGTACCCTGCGGGCGGGTGCGCGTGAAACAAAGCAGCATTCCCATGGCAATTCCCCATGCCAGAAGCGACGATCCCCCATAGCTGATAAATGGCAAGGTCATCCCCTTGGCAGGCATCAACCGAACCGCCACGCCCATGTTAATAACGGCCTGAATACCAAATGTCACCGCAATACCGGTGCCTGCAAGACGAATGAACGGATCGCGTTCCCGCATCAGGCGTGCCAATGATCGCAACACGATTGTTGAAAACAGCCCGATCAGAACCAGAACAGTCACAAGACCGTATTCTTCGGCAGCCACTGCTATGATGAAATCAGTATGCGCGTCAGCGAGGCTCCATTTTACACGCCCCTCACCAAGACCTACCCCGAAAAAGCCCCCTTCTTGAATAGCGGTCGCTGCATAACCCAACTGTGTGGTCGGGTCGAGATCCACTTCAAGGAAGCTGTCAATGCGCCGGGCGAAGTGTTCGGAATTTTGATAGGCAACGATACCACTTGCCAAAACCGTTCCAACGATGCTTACAATCAACCAGATCGAGGCCCCACCGACAAAAAACATCACGCCCCAGCTGAAGATCACCAATGCCGCCTGCCCGAAGTCAGGTTGAAGCACCAGCGCCGATGCAATCAACAAACACAGCCCGAACGACCAACTGCGTCCTGGCGGCCCGCCCAAATCCTGACTTGCTGCCAAAAGCCATGCGGCTGTCACGATGAACAAAGGCTTGAGAAACTCCGAAGGTTGCACCGTTCTGCCCGCGACGATGTACCAGCGCATGGCACCTTTTCCGAGATCGGTTCCAAAAGCTGGTAAAAACAGGACAGCGATCAAAACAATCACAAATCCAATAACAGACCAACGCCGCACGACAGTGGGACTAAGAATTGAAATAAACAGCGTCAGAAGAAGAGCCAGAACCCCGAAAAAGGCCTGACGTTTGACAAAGAAATAGGCGGGCCGGTCCAGCCGTTCGACCAATGGCGGGGATGACGACAGACACAGTAACATGCCGACACCAAAAAGCACGACCAGACAGGACAGGGTCACCTTGTCCAGCGTTCGCCACCACTTGGGTAGCACCGGGTCGCCAGTCCTCACGGACTGACCGCCATAGACCATTTCCGTCATGGGGTACCTGTCTTTACCTGCTCCTGCCCGGGTTGGCCCGGATCTTGTGATAGAGCCTACCCACTTTGACCTTTGTACACCAGCAAAAACAAAGCGTTCAGCACATACAAAACCCAACAATGCGATAGCCTAATTGGATGCAAACGCTTGACGGATCATTTGTTGCAAGGGCTCTACGATATCCGGGCGCGCGGTGTTTCCGTACATATTGATTTTTTGAACGCCCAGATCAGGAAGCGCCCCGCCCGTATCAATAGGTTCAAGGTGGGGGGGTTCATGCCCCTCCAGCATGGATGTGATTGCCAGATCGGCACTCACTGTGGCTTCGATCGTGCGATCGGACTCACTGTCGACTGCCAGCTCCCATTCGAGCCCCGCATCGTCCAGACACCGCAAATCATTGTTGCGGAACGTACAATACCGGCAATATGCCAGACGCAAAGGCCGATGACGCCACGCCGTCCCCCCCGGAGCCCCAATCCAACGCAGGGGCACCTCATCCAAAGTCTCCGCATTCGGGCCGGCTTGCGGCTCTGTCGTAAGAATGACATCCATCTTGCCGCGTTGAAATTCTTGCAAAAGCCCCCGTGTATAAGAAGATTTCAACTGTACTTTCACCCGTGGGAACTCTGCGTGAAACCGCTTCAGAACACGCGGGATCACCGGGTAGACAATGTCATGCGGAACACCCAGCATAATTTCACCCTCAAAGGCTTGGTCGGTCAGCCGCGAAAAAACTTCGTCATTTAACGATACCATGCGCTGCGCATAGCCCAAAAATTGTTCGCCCGCTGGCGTCATCACAACGCTGCGGCCCGAACGCTCTAGCAGATCAAGACCCAGCATCTCTTCGAGGCGTTTTATCTGCATCGAAACCGCCGACTGCGTGAGGTTCAAAAAACCCGACGCACGCGTCACACCTCCAGTTTGCGCCACTGCCACGAAAGAGCGCAGGGTGGTTACATCAAGATTTCGCATTCATCACATTTCCTGATACAAATCAACAATAACATTTGTTTCACAAATATAACTCAATAACAATATAGATCACACATCAGCATGGTGATTCATTTATTGATCACAAATATTGAAGGATAAGATCATGGCCTATGTACAATCCATCACCCTCACCCGGCCCCTGACGCCTCAGTTTTCTTTGAAGACGTTCCTCGCCAAAGCCCGTGACGTTTTTAGACAGCGTCACCAATTGCGTAAATTGGATGACCGGCTTTTGGCTGATATTGGCGTGACCCGCGCGCAGGCGTTGCGCGAGGTGGAGCGCACCCCGTGGGATATCCTAGATATTTCCCAGAAATAATTGCGAGCTTGGCTCAACCAGTCCTGATTGGGCCAAAACAGCACGCTTTCATGGCACAATCACAGCAAAATCTACGGAAATTGTTAGAATGCGACAGGCCTACCTTTATGCAGTGCTTGAATAACTGTAAGTTTGCCCCGATATATGCACAGAACCGGTCGCTCTGACCGGACAGTTTCAACCGGAGGCTTACATGGCTGAGTATAGAACCGCACAGGCCGGCGTCATGGGCGCTCGCGCGGCCCAGATTGACGAAGGGCTACGCGCCCATATGAACAAGGTCTACGGCACGATGTCCGTAGGCATGCTAATCACCGCATTGGCCGCGTGGGCCATCGCCGGACTTGCCACCACGGTGGATCCAACCACGGCTGCGGCGCAGCTTCCCAATGGAACCATGTTAACGGGCACAGGTGTTGCGCTATACACATCGCCCTTGCGTTGGGCGATCATGTTCGCCCCACTTCTGATGATCTTCGGGTTTGGCGCTGTTATGCGGCGCGCCTCTGCCAGCGGGGCCCAGCTGTTTTTCTACGTTTTTGCAACGTTGATTGGTGTGTCACTAAGTTCGATCTTTATCGTCTATACGTCGGTGTCCATCGTTCAGACCTTTTTGGTCACAGCGATCGCCTTCGCTGGCCTGTCATTGGTTGGATACACTACCAAGCGTAACCTGAGCGGCATGGGAACATTCCTGATGATGGGTGTGATCGGCCTCGTAGTAGCCATGATCCTGAACATCTTCATCGGATCTGGCATGTTGACGCTGGTGATTTCGGCACTGGGTGTTCTGATCTTTGCAGGACTGACAGCTTATGACACCCAGAAGATCAAAAACGACTATATCCAGCACGCTCACATGGGCGACTCGGAATGGCTTGCCAAATCTGCAATCCACGGCGCGCTGAACCTGTATCTGGATTTCCTGAACATGTTCCAGTTTCTGTTGATGTTCATGGGTCAGCAAGAGTAACCAAACTCGATTCTGGCAAACGAAAACCGCCAAGCCTGTGGCTTGGCGGTCTTTTTCTTTCAATACAACCAATCTTCTTTTCAGCTTGGCATAGGCGTCACATCAGAAGAAAGCCTGAAGTCCGGTTTGCGAGCGGCCCAGAATCAATGCGTGGACATCATGCGTCCCCTCATAAGTGTTGACAGTTTCCAGGTTCAGCATGTGCCGCATGACCTGAAAATCAGCCGAAATTCCGTTTCCACCATGCATGTCACGCGCCATACGGGCGATCTCCAGCGCTTTGCCGCAGTTGTTGCGCTTGATGACCGAAATCATTTCCGGTGCTCCGCGTGCCTGGTCCATCAGGCGGCCCACTCGCAAAGCCCCCTGTAGCCCAAAAGCAATCTCGGTCTGCATATCCGCAAGCTTGCGCTGGAACAGTTGCGTTTGGGCGAGGGGTTTGCCGAATTGCTTGCGATCCAAACCGTATTGCCGGGCGCCCTGCCAGCATGCCTCGGCCGCCCCCATAACGCCCCATGCAATGCCATAACGTGCTCTATTAAGGCACCCGAACGGACCTTTGAGACCCTGCACATGGGGCAGCAAGGCATCTTCGCCCACCTCGACCCCGTCCATGACAATTTCACCGGTGACGCTGGCACGCAATGACAGTTTGGACCCGATCTTGGGCGCAGACAGTCCATCAAGTCCTTTCTCAAGCACGAAGCCGCGGATCTTGCCACCGTGGGCCTCGGACTTGGCCCAAATCACAAAGACATCTGCAATAGGTGCATTCGAAATCCACATTTTGGATCCGGTCAGACGGTAGCCTGTCGCTGTCTTTTCGGCGCGGGTTTTCATGCCTGCCGGGTCGCTGCCGGCATCAGGTTCTGTCAAACCAAAGCAGCCGATCCATTCACCAGAGGCGAGCTTGGGCAGGTATTTTTGCCGCTGTGCTTCTGATCCATAGGCATAGATCGGATAGATCACGAGACTGGACTGCACCGACATCATGGAACGATAACCGCTGTCCACGCGTTCGACCTCGCGCGCGACCAAACCATAGGTCACATAGGATGATCCAAGACCACCGTATGTTTCGGGCAAAGTGATACCCAGCAAACCCATTTGGCCCATCTCGGAAAAAATTTCAGGAGCAACGGTTTCGTTCAGAAAGGCTGTTGTAACCCGAGGCACAAGTTTCTCGTTCGCATAGGCGGCAGCACTTTCAGCCACCATACGCTCGTCCTCGGACAATTGGTCTACCAGTCGAAACGGATCCGCCCAGTCAAAGCGACCAAGGTCCGGCGCATCTTTTTCGCGCAGCGCGGGGGTCGGAGGCGTCATGTCAGTCATAATAGGGCTCCATCTGTATCGGGGTGGAACTTAGTGCAGTTCTGGATCGGCTGAAAGGTGTTTTCCGTTACAAATGCGACGTCCTGTCCGACTGTTCTTATATAAAGGACCGCACTACATCTTTTTTATCGGTACCTGACAATTTTTATCAGGCCAGATACATATAGGCGGTGGACGCACAGATAAACTGTGCACATTCCAGCCTTCACAAAGGAGCAAGACATGGCTATTTCACGCCGTTCCATTGTTGTTTCTCTTGCGGCCCTTGCCGCATTGCCGCCACAGCTCGCCTTCGCAGGCAGCCATGCAGGTCTTACCGTTGAGATGTTGAACAGACATCCCGATGATCGCAAGCTGAGAAACCTATTCCTGCCCCGGCTACTGGTTGTCGAACCCGGTCAGTCGGTGCTGTTTAAATCTGCAGATCGCGGACATAACAGTGCCTCGGTGAAAGGCATGATCCCCGATGGTGCAACTGCATGGAAGGGTCGTTTGGGAAAAGACATCGAGGTTACATTCGATATTCCGGGCTTCTACGGCTATGTTTGTACCCCGCATACCAGCATGGGTATGGTTGGCATGGTTGTCGTGACGGGCGACGGTATGATGGACAATTATGACAGTGCACGCGCGGTTCGCCAACGGGGCAAGGCTGCGAAGGTTTTTGACGAAATCTGGGCTGAAGCAGCGGCGCAGGGCCTAACGGGCTGACGCAGCCGCTCTGCTGCCAGCACAAAAAGAACAAAGGCTGCAACGTAGAGTGCGCAGCCCTTGTTCAAAACACTACGATCGTTTTCCCAGATGCTTTTTCAACGCACCCGCATTCTTTTCACGTTTGTTTTTATAGGGGTTTTTATCCCCCTGCCCGCGAAACGTCAGCCGGATCGGCGTTCCCGGCATATCAAAGCTTTCCCGCAAACCATTCACGAGATACCGCGAATAAGCGTCGGGCATCTTGTCCGGGTGGCTACACATCACAATAAAACCCGGCGGCCGCGTCTTGGCTTGGGTCGCATAGCGTAGCTTAATTCTACGTCCCTGCGGTGCAGGCGGGGGATGTTGTTCAAGCATTCCCATCAGCCATGTGTTCAATCGTGCGGTTGGCACGCGACGGTTCCACACATCATGCGCTTTGACGATTGCCTCGCGCAACCGGTCCATACCGCGTCCGGTCTTGGCAGAGACAGTGACCAGCGGCGCACCGCGCAACTGCGGTAACAGCCGGGTGAATGCCTCTTTCAAGGCCGCCAGCTTGGCTTGACGTTCGGGCTCAATGTCCCATTTGTTCACGGCAACCACAACGGCGCGGCCCTCACGCTCGGCCAGATCGGCGATGCGCAAATCTTGCTGTTCAAATGGAATTGCCGCATCCAGAAGCACGACCACCACCTCGGCAAACTTGACCGCCCGCAGCCCGTCAGAAACCGACAGCTTTTCAAGTTTGTCCTGAACTTTTGCTTTTTTACGCATCCCGGCCGTATCAAACAGCCGGATCGGCGTGCCCCCCCAGTCCGTGTGTACCGAAATTGCGTCGCGGGTAATTCCCGCTTCGGGTCCCGTCAGCAACCGGTCTTCACCAAGGATCTGGTTGATGAGTGTTGATTTACCAGCATTCGGCCGTCCAACCACAGTCACCTGCAAGGGACGTGCCGGCGTGGGACGGTGGTCATCGGCCTCCTCGGCATCCAAATCAACCTGTGGCATGTCGTTTGTCTGCGCGTCGGCCATGGCGTCCGACAAGGGCTGCAATATGGTATAGAGATCCATCATCCCCTCACCATGTTCGGCCGACATCCGCACCGGTTCACCTAGGCCCAGACCAAAAGCCTCTATCACGCCGGCATCTGCCGCCGCGCCTTCTGCCTTGTTGGCTGCAAGGATCACATGGTCCGCACGCTTGCGCAGAATATCAGCAAAGATCTCGTCTGTCGGCGTGACGCCGGTACGGGCATCGATCATGAACAAGCATATATCGGCCATATCTACAGCCCGCTCTGTGAGGCGTCTCATGCGGCCTTGCAGGCTTTCGTCTGTGGCTTCTTCCAATCCCGCGGTGTCTATAACGGTAAAGCGCAAATCGGCGAGCCGCGCGGCCCCTTCGCGCAGATCACGGGTAACGCCAGGTTGGTCGTCCACCAGCGCAAGGCGCTTGCCAACAAGACGGTTAAACAAGGTCGACTTGCCCACATTAGGCCGGCCAACAATGGCGAGTGTAAAGGTCATTGCACAGATCCGCAAAAGGTCAGATCCGTGCGATACACCGAAATATGCCTAGCGGAAAGCGGCAAGTTCTCCGCGCGACGTCACGACATACAAAGTGTCATCGATGACGATTGGCGCCGTGGTTGCAGGATCGGGCAGATCGACCGTTGCTAGCAGTTGCCCGTCCTTAAGCGAAAACATCCGCAGCACATCGTCAGACGACGCAATGACAAGGCGGCCACCAGCAAGAATGGGGCCGTGGTGCACATAGGTTCCCACACGACGATTTTGGGGACGGCGTGTTTCAATGTAGCCGGGCAGATCAACACGCCAGACAATCTTGCCAGTGGCCGTATCAAGCCGGACCAGCTCGTTCAGATCCGACACCAGATATGCCGAATCCTGCGTGACCCACGCGGGCCCCAAAGCCCCCATTGGTGTGGTCCATACGGTGCTGCCATCTTCCATGTCTAAGGCCGTAAAACTTCCGGAAAAATTACCTGCATACAGCCGGTTGCCCCGGATGACCGGATAGCCGGTGATGTCATCCACCAGCGCCAAAGCCAACCCGTCACGACGCGTTGCCAAAGAGGCGTTCCACATTCGGAGCCCCCCCTGACGGAACGTCGCCTGCAATTCTCCAGAACCGAATGCAAACACGGTATATTTATCACTGACTGCCGGGGCGGGACCACCTGCAACATTGTTGATGTCAGCCAATGCTTCAAGCTGCCAACGCAGTCTGCCCGTATCAGCCTCAATGGCCCATCCCGTGGTATCGCCCGAAACAATATAGATCAGACCATCGATATAGGTTGGCGCACCTGTTCCGGTATTGCCCAACCGCTGCGTCCAAAGGGTGTCACCAGTTTTTGGATCCAGTGCAACCAACCGCCCAAAAGCCGTCGCTACATACAACCGGCCGCCACCCAAAGCCATAGCACCACCCGATGCCTCGCCCGAATCATCAACCGCTGGTGTCAGGTTTCGGCTCCACAGGGTTTGACCGTCTTTCGACGTTGCTGTCACCTGCGTTGCACTGTCGAGCGTAAAGATCCTGCCTTTCTCCCCGACAGGTGTCGCGGT
>JAYQEA010000092.1:0-4902 GCA_038138625.1 Roseivivax sp. | reverse complement strand
GCTGTCTCCTTCGCCAATCGGGGCCGTCCAGGCCAGCGTCAGATCCGTTGCTAACGCGGCATGAGCAACCCGCGTTGACGGGCTTGCATGACTTTGCGGCCATGCACTGTTGCTGCGCGCCTGCACGACGTTGGCATGACGGCTTTCGTTTCTGCTTTCAGACGGCAGCTCCGATGCACCAAAGGCCTCGGCGAGGGTTTCCCTCGGACCAGGCAACACGCTTTCTTCTGCATCCTGTGCACAGCCCGAAAGGCATAAGACCGCCAAGAGACATGCCTTGGTCGTCAATTTGATGTCGATGCCTGCCATGATGTTCCTCATTCAAGGCACCTCCACTTCAACCAGCGTCGCTGGCAGCGCCAAGAGCCTGCAACAAGGCTGTTGCGCGCCGCGTCAGACCTGTGGTGACCTCGGCGTCTTCTAATAAAGCCTTTAGCCTGCTTATAGCAGACGCTTGGTCGCCTGCCTCGATATCCAACAAAGCCATCTGCTCGACCGCCAGAACACGCAGCGGGTTACCCGCCTGCGCCAAACCCTCAAAGGCCAGCATCCGTTCATCCAAAGACATCTCAACCGCCAGTGTGAGAGCTTTGAATGACGCGATTTGGCGGTAAATTTCCGGAGCATCGGCATCGGATGCCAAGGCCTGCAATGTTGCAGAGGCTGCATCCGCTTGCTCTTCTTCGGATTGCTCAGCCGCAGTCAGCATGGACACCACGGCCCGTGCACCGCCGGTGTGGCCCTCGATCTGAGACAAAGACAAAATCCTTTGCTGCGGATCGTCAGCGTCCAGCGCGTCCAGAATTGCATCTCCCAAAGCCTCCGCCCGGGTTTGCGCCTGATTTTTTCGGACTTCGTTCCAGGTTGCGCCACCCACAATCAGCAAAACGCCCAAGGCTGCGATCCAACCGTACCGGCGATAAAGCGCAAATAACCTGTCTTTGCGGACTTCTTCGGTCACCTCTTCGATAAAGCTGTCTGTGTTGCTCACGCCTAGGCCCCCTGCCCGTTATGCGCCGATCATAGCGCGGTGACTCGTTCTTAGCCCGCCAAGTCCCCAGTGCCAAGCCAATGCGAACACAACACGCGACACCTTGCCACTTCTTTATCTCGTGAATTTCGATCTTGAACTGATCGGTTCACCTTGAATCCCTCACCCGAAGGTTTAATCTAAACGAAACGGTTTAGCACGACCTGCGTTGCAGAAGGCAGCACCAATCACGCGTCATTTTTGCGAATGGCCCTGCCGGATCACACTTGCAACACGCGCTTTGGTGAACCAAGAAAAGTATGAGGACTTTTGATGCGTATTGTGTCGATCATTTTGGCGCTCATGATAGCTGCAGTTTTGTATGTCGTGGTTATCGAAAGAGACACGCTGATTGCATTTGTGAACGATCAGCCGTCGCAAGTGACGACAGAGGTCGAGGTGGAGAGCACGACGGACAACCCAACCCCTCTGACCAACGACTTCGAAGATGTGGTCCGGGTCATGGCGATACGATCCCAGATCCGCGAGATCGACAGTGCAGTCGTCCTGCGCGGGCAGACCGAAGCCGCGCGACAGGTCATCATGCAAGCCGAAACATCAGGACGGATTATCTCAGAACCACTGCCTCGGGGGGCGTTTGTCACAGCAGGCCAGGTTTTGTGTGAAATCGACCCAGGCACACGCAATGCAACGCTTGCAGAAGCCCGTGCCCGTCTGGCCGAAGCACTGGCCCGCCGTCCCGAAGTCGAAGCCCGCATCCCGGAGGCCGAGGCCCGCATGATCGAGGCCAAAGCGCGTCTGAAGGAAGCCCAGATCAATGCGAATGCGGCCACGCGCCTGTCGGCCGACGGATTTGCATCTGAAACACGTGTCGCGTCTGCAGATGCCGCACTAAGTAGTGCCAAAGCGGCTGTAATCTCGGCCGAGGCGGGGCTGAAGTCGGCCACCTCGGGTCTCGATAGCCTCGAGGCAGCGGCAGAGAGCGCGCGGGCCGCTGTTCAGCGATCCGAACTGGATATTGCGCGCCTAAAGGTGACCGCGCCTTTTGCAGGGGTACTTGAAACTGATACGGCCGAGCTTGGCAGCTTGCTCAATACCCAAGGTGGCAATGCCCTCTGCGCGACAATCCTGCAACTCGATCCGATCCGGATTGTCGGTTTTGTTCCTGAAACAGAAGTAGGCAGAATCGATATCGGGGCCACCGGACGCGTGCGGTTGACGGATGGGCGCGCCCTGTCCGGACGCGTCACATTTGTGGCCCGCAGCGCTGATCCGCTGACAAGAACCTTTCGCGTGGAATTGACGGTACCCAATTCCGACCAGTCGATTCGCGACGGACAGACCGCAGAGATCATAATCGCCGCCGAAGGTGTTCAGGCGCATTTGATCCCGGCATCGGCCTTGACCCTGAACAACGACGGAACGCTCGGGGTCCGGATTGTTGCTGACGACGACACAGCACAATTTGCGGCGGTCACTTTTCTCAGAGATAGCCGCGACGGGGCATGGATTACAGGTCTGACTGACGATGCAAAAATCATAACCGTTGGGCAGGAATACGTCACAGACGGGGTACCCGTACACGCCTTTTACGAGGCACCGGAGACATCACAATGACTGGGTTGGTTGACTGGGCATCACAAAGATCGCGAATGGTGTTGGCTTTCATCGCGCTGAGTATCGCTATCGGGGCATATGCCTATACCTCTTTGCCGAAAGAAGGCGAACCGGACATCGAAATTCCGGCCCTGTTCGTCTCGGTGCCTTTTAACGGAATCTCTGCTCAGGACAGCGAAACCCTGTTGGTCAAGCCCATGGAAACAGAGCTTGCTGATCTTGACGGGCTAAAGACCATGTCTGGAACAGCCGCCGAAAACTATGCCGGCGTGGCGATGCAATTCGAATTTGGATGGGATAAAACGCGCATCATGGCAGATGTCCGCGACGCCATGACCCGCGCACAGGCAAAATTCCCCGATGGTGCGGATAATTATTCCATCAACGAAATCAACTTTAGCGAATTTCCGATTGTCATTGTGAACCTGACCGGGCCACTTCCGGAACGCACAATGGTTAGCGTGGCAAAAGCACTGCGTGACAAGCTGGAAGCTTTGGACGCCGTTCTTGAGGCCGGGATTGCGGGATCACGGGACGAAATGCTCGAGGTCACGATAGATCCTCTGCGTCTTGAAAGCTACAATGTCACCGCGGGCGAGTTGATAAATGTGGTGCGCAACAACAATCAGCTGATCGCGGCCGGGGAACTGGACGGAGCGACAGGAACGTTCGGGATCAAAATCCCCTCCAGCTTTGACGAAGCCCTCGACGTCTATGATTTGCCGGTAAAGACAAATGGTGACCGGGTCATTACCCTTGGTGAACTGGCCCAGATCAACCTGACGTTCGAAGATCGCACCGGCACTGCACGTTTCAACGGAGAAAACACCGTCGCGCTTCAGGTCGTCAAGCGACGCGGTTTCAACATCATCGACACGGTCGCACTGGTGAACTCTGTGATTGCAGAGGCGGCATCCGTGTGGCCTACAGAACTGCAGGCCTCTGTCGAGGTGGGCACGTCGAACGACCAATCCAGACAGGTCGGATCAATGGTTGACCAGCTGGTCGGATCCGTGCTGACAGCTATCGCTTTGGTCATGTTGGTCACGCTTGCCGCGCTTGGGATAAGACCGGCCCTCTTGGTAGGCTTCGCTATCCCGACCTCGTTTCTTTTGTGTTTTGCGTTGCTCGCGTTGATGGGGGTTGCAATATCAAACATCGTGATGTTTGGCCTGATCCTAGCGGTTGGTATGCTGGTAGACGGCGCTATCGTGATTGTCGAATATGCGGACAAGCGCATCAAAGAGGGCGCGGGGCCGATGCAGGCCTATGTTCAGGCCGCCAAAAGAATGTTCTGGCCAGTGGTCAGTTCCACAGCAACGACATTGTGCGCGTTTCTACCAATGCTGTTCTGGCCGGGTGTTCCAGGTGAATTCATGGGCATGCTGCCGGTCACATTGATTTTCATCTTATCCGCGTCACTGGTTGTTGCACTGATTTATCTGCCCGTGGTGGGCGGCGTTTCGGGACGATTCAGCCGCATATTGTCTGATGCAAGCTTGTGGATGCGCGCGCATGTGCCTTATTTCGGTCGGCTGGGCATTGTGCTTTCGGCGCTGGCAATCATGGCCTGGTCTGCATTCACAGCTATTAAAGGCGGCGTCTCAGGTGGATTTTTCGGCGCCCTTGCACCGGGGGGGCTTTTGCTGGTTTTGTCAGGCGTTTTGTTGGCGGTTTCAGGTGGCGCCATTCAGCGGCAAAGCCGTCCTGACCGCTTGCAGATCGGGTATCAGCGATCCTTTGTGGCGCGAGCGATATCTGTTGTTGTTGGAAACTGGTATATGCCTTTTGTCACGATCACGGCAGTCGTGGGCTTTGTCATCGTCACATTTTGGTATTTTGGCAATAACAACAACGGTGTCGAATTCTTTGTGGAATCCGAACCAGAACAGGCCATCGTCTACGTTCAAGCACGCGGAAACCTGAGTTTGGCGGAAAAAGACGCGCTGTTGACCCGTGCGGAAACCATCGTCATGGCGCATCCCGGGGTTCAAACCGCATTTGCCTTTGCCGGCGACGGAGGTCTGAACAACAACACCGGCGGCGCGCAGCCTCCAAAAGACACCATCGGTCAGATCCAGTTTGAGACCATTCCATGGGAAGATCGCCCGAACGCAAGAGCACTGACAGATATTTTTGGTCTGAATTTTTCGTATGCCGCCAAGGATCTGGCATTTGACGGGGACACAATCATCGCCGACCTTACGGCCGAACTGAAAAAGCTACCCGGCACAAAAATTGAAATCTTAGCACAGGCACGTGGGCCCGCCTCGGCCAAGCCGGTGCATCTGAGG